>JAZOLX010000036.1:0-19782 GCA_045653485.1 Faecousia sp.
GTCTTCCTTTCTGTGTTGTAGGGGTACATTCATTGTAAAGGATTTTTGTCTCTATGCTCAACTTTTATTTATGATAATGGGGTCAGGCTCATTAAGCCTGACCCCAACATTTATTATAGAACCTTTTTTTATAGCTGATGCCAGATTTGAATATACATAAATGTAACATGCCGGTGGCATGTTGCTGCCACCAGTTCAAAAACTGGTGGCTACTTCTATTTTTGCCCCGGAGAGGCAAAAATGCAAACAAATCTGGCTAGCAGCTCTACTTATTATCAAACCGTTACCTATGTGAGATTTCTATTTTTGCCCTTTGGGCAAAAAATGAAAAAACTGGTGAGCGATACAACCGTTGTAGCAACATAACAGCTCCGCAAATCGCCAAAATGATGATGGAATCAATCAAAAAGCTTGTAATCCAATATATGGAAACATATAATGACCTTAGAGATAGGGATAGGCTGAGCCGCAGACAACGGGGGTATTTTTAATGCACGCGACACGCAGGGAAAATCCCTTATCCGTTGCGGCTCCCGGGTTGCATTTGGTTTTGAAAGGGGTATTTCTGTGGAGTATGGTATCAACATTAATTTCTTCTCCAAAACGTTAGGGATGAAGAAATCAGCGGAACTGATTGCAAAGGCCGGGTTTACCAAGCTGGACTACACACCCCCGTTGAAAGACGACAGGTGGAAAGAAACCATGAAAGAGGATCTGCTCATTTTTGCGGATCACGGCCTTACTGTACATCAGACCCATGCTCCCTTTAACCGTTACGGTAGATACACGGGATGCTATCACTTGTGCCTTGACAGGTGTGCTGAAGCCACGGCATTTGTGGGCGCAAAATTTATGGTGGCTCACGGGGATGAATTTGATTTTGAAAACCGTACTTTTTCCTGTGAAGCGGCACTGGAACATAATCACAAACTGTTTCTCCCATACGTGGCGGATGGCGGAAAAAGCGGGTATAAAGTGGCATTTGAAACGGTTTTCGAGGATTGCAACAAAAGACGCTATACCTCTGATGCGGATGAATTGCTGACCCTCATCACGTCCTTTGAAAGTGAAAATGCCGTATGCTGTTGGGACTTCGGCCATGCCTTTGTATCATTCCGAGAGCATGCCCCGGAAAAAATCCGTAAGCTTGGACACCTGATTCAATGCACCCATGTTCATGATAATAATGGGTGGAGTGATACCCATCAGTTGCCTATGACCGGCGATATTGATTGGAAAGCTGCTATGGATGCGTTTAGGGAAATTGAATATTCCGGGATCACTTGTATTGAGTACGCACACGGGAATATGCCAGAATATCTGGTTGAAGATTATATTAACCTGACATACCGCTGTGCTACATGCCTTTGGTCGCTATAACAAGCGTAAATATCCGCTGGAACATAACAACTTTTCGGCATACATAGAACAAAAAACTGATTCCATGCTGCGTGGTTTTTTGAACGATTGGTGATAATGTGTGCTGTTAGAACCAACTTGACAATGGAACTCCTCCATCATATAATAGCGCTATAATATCAGAAAAGAGGTAGAGATATGAGAAAGTATATTGCTGTATTTTTGTCGATTGTGTTGTGCTTTATGCTTGTTGCCTGCGGCAAGAAGCCGGTGCAATCCCAGATCGAAAACTTTGGCGAAAAGACCAATGTGGAACTGGCAATTGAATCTGTGAACACCCTGCTGGCAAGTAAGGAATATAAAGAGAAAAACAGCCAGTTTGAAGAGGTAACCGGGTCCGCATCCAGAACACCCAAGGTGACCTACGTTATGGAGTATCAAAACGACAGTTTTGATGGGTTTGCGCTGCATTTACTGCTGATCAATCTGGAGGCGGATTTTGCAGTAGATGATGGTTTCTATGACAGAACTACGTTGGTTGTAGACCTGACAAACGGAAGTTGGTGTGATGAGATTCGTTCCGACTTTGCTAAATGGCAGAATTCTTTTGACGGTATTTGCAAGAGCATTGAAGATTGTTATTTCATTTTCCTGCAGCCCACTTTTATAGATGCCGGTCAGTCTGGTTCTGTGTTGTGGAGTGATGGAGAAACATATTCCGTTTTAAGTGAGGAAGAGCTGTCACAGATCAACGGAAAGCTTATGATTGAATAAAATAATAGCGGCAGGGATTCCTCTGCCGCTATGTTTACATAGAGGGAACGATCGATAGAGAGCTACTGCCCGTCCTGCCTGCGCATATCCGTCGGATTACAGCCAAAGTATTTCTGAAAAATACGGTTGAAATTGCGAATACTGCCGTAGCCGGTTTCGTAGGCAATCTGGGTGATTGGTTTCTTTGTTTGCTCCAACAGTAACCTTGCTTTAAAAATTCTGAGGGAATTGACGATATCCGAAAAGCTGGCATTTCCTCGGCTATTCAGCACACGACTCAAGTGGGTTACGGTCACATTGGCGTGCAGGGCCACCTGTTCCCGGGTAATTGGTTCCATATAATGCTCAGAGATGTAGACGATTGCACTTCTATAAACATCATAGGCAAAGTATTCATTGGAAATCAGTGTGCTTTTTTGCAGGAATTCCGAAAGAATACAGTAGACCAATGCTTTGCTTTTGAAGAAGTCATTGGTTTCCTGCCCGGCAATTTCTGCAATCATGCTGCGGGTAGTGGCACCAAAGGAAATACAGGGTTTCGCAAATACCTTGCCGCTGAATAACTGACCGTATTCGGATATATATTCCGGCGGACAAGCAATGATAAAAGTAGTGCTGTGGTATCTTGGCGCGTAGTGATGGATTTGATAGGGCATTACCACAGCGGCGGTATTGGGTGCAAGCAGATAATCTGTGCCGTCGATATTCAGTTCCTGCTCTCCCTCCAACACAAAAATAAACTCAATATGGCTATGGACATGGGGCAGGCAAAAGGCGTTTTCACGCTGATCGGTAAAAAAGTAGTCAGATATGCCTTTTTCAGGAGAAATCAGATATACCATAGGGTTTCCTCCAATGTCACAATATGTCCAGTAATTATACCCTTGATTTCTTGCAATGTCTATATGAAAATAATATAATTTACATAAATGAGGTGTTTTGCAATGAATGTCCAACAAATGAATGCCCTGATCGATGAGAAGAAAGATGACTTGTTTCAGCTTTTGTCCAACCTGATTCAAATCAACTCAGAGAATTTTAACTCTTACGGTAACGAGGCAGAGTGTGCCCAGTATGTGGCGCAGCTTTGCCGGGAAATGGGTATGGAAACGGATGTCTATTCTCCTATGGACCTTCCTGGCTTTGACCAGCATCTGGATTATCTGCCGGGCCGTGCGCTGGAAAACCGCTATAATGTAACCGCCCGCTGGCTGGGTAAGGATAAAACCGATGGCTTAATGCTGATGGGTCATACCGACACTATGCCCATAGGCGATTTGAATAATTGGACAGTAGATCCCTTGGACGGCGAGATCCGGGACGGAAAGATCTGGGGCCGTGGCGCCTGTGATGACAAGTATGCGCTGGCTACAGCCCTGTTTGTGATCAAGCTGCTGAAAGAGCAGGGCTTTGTGCCGAAGTCTAACATTCTTTTCTCTGCCTATTCCGATGAAGAACACGGCGGCAGCCACGGCGCTTTGGCGGCATCTTTGAAATACCCCGTGCCTCGTATCATCAATATGGATTGCAAGGAATTTCAAGTTTGGCACTGCGCATCCGGCGGTCAGGAATGTTTCTACCGCTATCATACTGCCGAGCCAGTGGACAGCGCCTATTTGGCGGGCAGAGCTATTTCAGTGGTCTTGGATGTGATGGAAGGCTTCAAACAGCGGCGGCAGGCAGAACTCAGCGCCAACCGTTTCTATGCCGATACCATCATTCCGGAAACCTCCCTGCGGTACATGGGCATCAAGGCCGGTAACAGCGGCTCCGATCTTGGCTGCGGTGAATTGAAATTTGTCTTCTATACCGAAAAGACGAAGGAAGAGATTTTCGCGGAATACCGGGAAATGGAACAGGAGCTGAACGAAAAGCTGGCACCTTTGGGTATCATTGGTGATGGCTTCTTCCCGGCAACCCGGTTCTTCCATTACGCATACGCGGAGCCTGATTGCAGCTCTATTCAGGACCTTTGTAATGCTGCCCGCAGTGCTACCGGACGGGAATTGGAGGTTTGCGGTTCCTGCCTGTCTGACCTGTCCGTAATTCTGAAATACGGCTGCAAAGAGGCCTATGGATTCGGCATTGGCCGAGATTTCAGTGAATATGGCGGTGCTCATCAGCCGGATGAGTTTGTTGCCTGTGATGATTTAGTGGAGTATGCCAAAATTATTGCGGCGTATATCATACAAACCCTCAGTTAACTAACCTACAAAAAGGAGAATTTTTATGAAGAAACCCATACTGTCTGAAATGACACTCAGGGAAAAAATCGGTCAGATGCTGGCACCCCACCAGTGGGATGTTTACGGCAAGGTGGAAACTAATTATGACGGTGGCACTTGCAACATGGACGAAGTGCGTGCCCGCTATGAAAAAGAGCAGTTTGGTACCTTGCGGGGCGAGCAGGTAGGTGTGTATTATACCGATCCCCGGCACAGCATGGAGTTTGAAAATGAGGGCGAGTTCGCCGAAGGTGACCTGTTTGCCTACGGTAAGATCCGGGTACCCGCCGCACCCTATAAGGCATATTTGGAAGAGCAGGCCAGTTGGATGAAGATCCCTCCTGTTGTCGGCTGTGATTGTGCCATTGGCGGCATCAATGTATTTGAGGATATGTCCAGAATCGTCAATGCCAACGCCATCGGCGCTGCCGACTCTGAGGAGCTGACCTTTGCTCTGGGCGCTTCTGTGGCGAAAGAACTGCGTTGCGGTGGCTTCAACTGGAGATGGTGTCCCGTTATGGACATCGGTAACCGGAATGCCAGCGCCTGTATGCGGACATTCGCTATCGACGATATTGAGCGTACCATTCGGCTGTCCAAGGCCTATGCGCTGGGTATGCAGTCAGAGGGCGTTGCTGCCACGGCTAAGCATTTCCCCAGTGAGGGCCGCATTGAATCCAGAGATGCCCATTTTACTACCACTACCAATACGGATAGTCTGGAAACCTGGTGGAGCGAGCAGGGCAAGGTATATCAAGCCATGTTTGACGCAGGTGTGTATGCTGTAATGGTCGGCCATCAGTCCTTCCCGGCCCAGGATGATACCATCGTCGGCGGTCAGTATATCCCCGCCACCATTTCCAAGAAGATCGTTACCGATCTTCTAAAGGAAGAGATGGGGTTCAAGGGCGTGGTCATCACCGATGGAATCGGCATGGCGGGCCTGTTCAATCTGCTGCCTTATGAGGAACTGATCGTGGCGCTGGTCAATGCGGGCAATGATGTCATTCTGGGTTCCAAGATGTCTTCCGGTGATCTCATTGAGCAGGCGGTTCTGGACGGTCGGATCCCTGAGTCCCGAATCGATGATGCCTGCCAGCGGGTGTTGGATATGAAGGAAAAGCTGGGTATGTTTGACGAGAACTACGGCAAACTTCCTTACACCCTCGCAGAGGTTGTCCCTGAAACCATGAGAATTAACAGAGAGATCGCCAGACGCAGTATGACCTTGGTTCGCGACAGAAACAACCTGTTGCCGCTGAATAAGGATAAGATCAAAAAGGTATCCATCATCATTTCTACCCATGCGGATCGGTTTGTTCAGGATCTTCAGGTCTTGAAAGAAGCCTTTGAGGCCCGGGGAATCGAGGTCTATATGCAGCGCCGGCTGAAAAGCACGGTAGAGCTGAAAGCGATCTCTGATAACAGTGATCTGATTATCTATGCTGCATTCGTTTCCATGCATGAGCCAGCAGGTGCGATCCGCCTGTTTGGCGAGGAATGCAGGACCTATTACTATGCATTCAATCACGGCAAGGAAAAGTCCATCGGCGTGTCCTTTGGATATCCCTATGTTCATTATGATTCCATGGAAAATGCCGATGCTTTTATCAATGCTTACAATGTTGCCCCGGAGTCTATGGAAGCCTTTGTGGAAGCAATCTTTGGTGAAATCGAGATCGTCGGAAATAGTCCGGTTCTGCTGACTCCGAGAGCGAACTCGAGATAAGAATATTTGTATATAGTAAAATAAAGGAAAAAACTTTATGTACATCAATGTAAACCAATTTCAAGAGTATAGCTGCGACAGTGATATGATCCAGGCTGCGGTAGATGCTGCAGCCAAAACGGGCCAAGCTGTTCTGATTCCCAAGTATAACGAGCGTACCGGCAAGGCCCTATGGGAGATTACCAAGACGGTGCTGCTGCATGACGAATCCGTTCTTTTGCTGCAGAACTGCCACCTGCGTCTGGCTGATGGTGTAGTGTGCAACATGTTTGCCAACAAAAACGCCCGTCAGCCTATCGCTCTGGAGCCGGAGGGTACCCAGCGGAATATTCAGATCCGGGGTATCGGCAATGTGCTGCTTGACGGCGGTAACCACAACGGTGTTTATGAGGATAACGGCATCTCCAGAAAGGTCACAAAACCAACCACCCACAACATCTCTGAAAACGCTATGTTCTTTTTCCAGAATGTGGAGCGTCTTCTGATCGAAAACATCAAGATCAAGGACCAGCGCTATTGGGCCATCGCTCTTTACAAGGTCTGTTACAGCCGGATCGCCAATATCCACTTTGACAGCAGTAGCAATGTGCCCAATCAGGACGGTGTGGATCTGTGTAAGGGTTGCCACGATGTGATCGTGGAGAACATCACCGGCTGCGTGGGCGATAACATCGTAGCGATGCTGGCTACGGAGGACGAGATCTACCAAAAGGTGACAAAGACCCTCCGGGATGGCGATATCCACAATATCACTGTCCGCAATATTATGGCCTACGGTGTGGGCGGCTGCTCTCTGATCCGGCTTTTGAATCATGACGGTTATAGGATTTATAACATCCGTATCGACAACGTGATTGAGACTTCTCCATGGTCTGAGCAAGACGCATCTGTTGCAACCAATCCGGATCTGATCATCAAGACCGATGATGAGGGAAATATCATCCCTTGGCGCAAGCTGATCCCCGGCGAAGAGGGTTACCGTATCGAGTCTGCCATCATCATTGGTGAGTCCTACTGGTACAGTAAGGAAAAGGCTAAGCATGGGGATACCTTTGGTATTTCCATCAGCAATGTGATGACCCACGGCCGTTTCGGTGTGTTTATCAATAACACACTGAAGGATTCCTCCTTTGAAAATATCCGCATGTTTGGCAACGGTTATGCTGCGGTCTACTTCGGTGAGGGCCATGCAGAAAATGTGACCTTCTCCAATATCACCTATGACAGCGATTGCCGGCCCCTGCCCTCTGACGAGCATATTTGGGTCGAGTGGAACAAGACCCGGGCCGATGGCCTTAGCTGTGTTTATTTCAATGGAACGCAGGTTGATAATGTATCTTTCCGTGATATGCGCTGTGCCTCCGGTGTGGAATCCGTGTTCGGCGGTTTTGGCAGCGGAAGTATCAACTGCAGCAATATTGACCATAGACATATTGCTGTGCTTTCCAGTGCAGCAGGAATAGAAACACTTGTATGACAAGTACCGGTTCCGCAAATACATTGAACAATCAATCATAAGGAGAACTTGTTATGGGGATGTATGTATCTGACAATAGGATCGTTTTGGAAAATAACTACGCAAAAGTACTGATATCCCAGAAGGATGCCCGTGTAGAGAGCGTTTTCGACAAGGTACATGAGAGGGAAATCAAGGGAGAGGAAACGAATTTCTTTTCTTTGATAGCTCAGGACAAGCAGACGGTGGTCGTACCTACAGGATTGCAATACAGTGATGGTTGTATCACCGTAGAAACCCCTCTGGGAGATTTTCGAGTGGCAGTAACGGTGCAGGAGGGGTACTTTACCTTTGAATTGTTGGAGGCACTTCCTGCTACGGCCTATAAGGGTGTCATTTCCCACGTCAAATACACCTATGATGTCAGTGATAAGTCCAATACCGGTGCCATCGGTATTGCTATGACCTATTGGACAAATCCCTGTTTCTATCCCCATGCCAAGGATCAGGAGACCAAAGGCGAGGTTCTGATATCTTTGCAATCGGAAGGCGCAAAGTATGCCTTGATCATTGCGCCCATCACAGAGCATAAGGAACTGATCAAAAAAGTCTGCCTGACCGTTGACAAGGACAAAGGTATTATGCACCCCTACGGCGGTCCATGGGGCCGGGATATCAAGAAAAACTGCGGCAACTATATGCTGGAGCTGGATGCATCCCCCGAACATATCAAAAACAGCATCGGTATGTATAAGAAGTTAGGCCTGGATCAAGTGGACATTCATCAGTGGTCTACTACCTTCCGGCAGGGAGATTTTCGGTATGTACACTATGAATCTTCTGCAGAGTTTAAAAAGCAGGTCGTGGACTTCCTGCGTGAGAACGGGTTCGGGGCCAGCCTTCACACCTATGCCCATTATATCGACTATGAATGTGCACCCATCCTGTCGGATCCCAAATGCCAGAAAGACCTGAGTGTCTTGGAAACCTTGACACTGGCAGAAGATATCGATGAGAAAGCGGACTTTATTCCTACTGTAGAGACAACAGAAGGCATCAGTAATCAAGACGGTTTCCTGTCCCCCAACACACCGTTCCTGCTGATCGGGGAAGAGCTGATTCGTTTTGAGGTGGGTCCCCAAGGGTTCAAGGTGGCTCAGCGCGGCGTGGCTGGCACAAAACCCGCTTTCCATGCCAAGGGTGAAAGCGTCAAACACATTGAGGGCCTGTTCAGTATGATTGCTCCGGTCCTGGGTTCTGAGCTGTTCTTGAAAATCGCAAGGGATACCGCCAAGGCCTACAACGAAGGCGGCTATGAAATGGTCTATATTGATGCGCTGGACGGCATTAGCAATCAGTGCCGGCGTGACGAAGATACCACTTCCTATTATGTAGCACAGTTTGTTCATGAAATTCTGCAGTGGTGTGACACCGTGCCCATTTTTGAGTGCTCCATCCGACGGCCCAGCCTGTGGCTGGCAAGAGCCCGTGTAGGCAACTTCGATACACCGCACCGTGGCTTCAAGCTCTGGAATAAGGGATTCCACATGTCCATGAATAAGGACTTTATGGATATGTACATGCAGCCGTCTCTCGGCTGGTACTGGTTCTATCCCGTGGCAGACCAGTACCCCGGCAATGCCCATACCAAGTATCAGCACACAGACTCTGTAGAGTATATGGGCGCACTGGCAGTTATGTATAATTTCAATATGGTCTACGTGGATGTGGAAGAAGGTAAAAACGACAAGAGCCGTGCATTTGACCGCAACATTGCCATTTACCGCCGGTGTGATGAACTGCGCAAAGCCAATTATTTCTCTCAGGAAACCCTTGAAAAAGTGAAAAATGGCCCATGGGAGTATCATGTTGTCCAAAAAGCCGATGGCAGCTATGTGTTTGCGGAAAAGGACTACCAGATCAAGAAACTGTATGACCTGTGCAACGGGGTGCAGAACAAAGCTGGTTTTAACAACCCCTTTGAGTCCCAGAAGCCTTTCCTCCGGATGGAAGCACTGATGTCCGCCAAGGAAACCGAAGGCCAAGTGCTGCTGGCACTGGATAAGAATGCGGAACTGACGAATCAGGTGTTGGAGCGCAGCTTTGAGGGAACCATCGATCTTTCTACCAAACTGGCAAGAAAGGTTTCTATCTGCGGTAATGGCAAACCCGGTGCGGTTGCCATCAAAATGTACGCAGGAATTACTACAGCCAAAGGCTATGCTGAATATATCATCGATACAGATTTTGAAGGTTGGCGTGACTTCGTTCTGCTGGAAACAGACAACGGAGAACGCTCTGATGTGTCTTTTGCTACGAAGCCGGATCTGTATGTGTCCCAGCGACATGGCTTTGACTATAATCATGTAACCAAGATCGCGGTGGAGACCACCGGTGATATGACCGGCGTGAAAATGTCGGATATCGTTGCGGTGGAACACAAGTACGAGGTTTTGAAGGACCCGACGGTACAGGTGGGTGACAGCAAGGTCACCTTCGTATGTGAGCTGATGAGCAGCGATTTTCTCGAGTTCGACGGCGAACAGGCCAAGGTCATTGACCGCTACGGCAATGAAAAAACTGTCTGGTTCAGCGGTGAACTGACAGTGCCTGCCGGAAGCTTTGAGGCAGAGCTGACCGCGAAACCATTAAATGGCGGCACTGCAAGAGCACAGATGACCATCGGTTTCACCGGACAGGAGATTGAATAAGCATCTGCTGCGTAGAACGGTTGCGTACAATTTAAAGATTACAGTACTCTCATAAGGAGGATTTGCATTATGGGAATTTATGTATCTGACAATGTCATTGTGCTGGAGAACCGTTATGTGATGTTGCGTATCTCCAGAGAAAATGCGCAGGTTGAGGGCATATTTGACAAGCTGCACGGTAAGGAAATACGGGGAAACAGTACCTATTTCTTTTCCTTGGTGGACCAAGATAAAGAAACAACAGTAGCTCCTACCTGTGTGGAATACAGCGACGGATGTATGAGCGTAAAAACGCCTCTAGGAGAACTTCAGATAGCGGTGACCGCTGAAGAGGAATACTTTACGTTCGAATTGATGAACGCGCTTCCTGATTTGTCTTATAAGGCATGTCTGGCCCATGCCCAATACAGCTATGATGTCAGCGATAAGTCTAACACCGGCGCCATCGGTATTGCTATGACTTATTGGACAAATCCCTGCTTCTACCCGGATGCCAAGGCGCTGGAAACCAAAGCGGAGGTCATTACATCTTTGCGTAGCAAAGGAGCAAAGTACGCCTTGATCATTGCGCCCATTGCAGAGCATAAGGAACTGATCAAGAAGGTCTGTTTATCCATTGATCCAGAGAAAGGTATCGTCAGCGAGAATGGCGGCCCATGGGCCCGGGATTCCAGAAAGAATTGCGGTAACTATATGCTGGAGCTTGACAGCGAGCTGACCTATATTCAAAACAGGATCCCCATGTACAAAAAGCTGGGTCTGGACCAGGTAGATATCCACCAGTGGCCCACTACCTTCCGCCAGGGTGACTTCAAGTACACCTACTATGACTCTCACGCTGATTTTAGGGAAAAAGTGGTGGATCTTCTGCGTGAGAATGGTTTGGGTGCGGGTCTTCACACCTATTCCCACTACATCGACTACGAATGCGCGCCCATCCTGTCCAACCCCAAGTGGCAGAAGGATCTGGGTGTGCTGGAGACCGTGACTCTGGCGGAGGATATCGATGAAGCAGCAGACTTCCTTCCCACTGTGGAGTCCACAGAAACCATTAGTAACCAAGACGGCTTCCTGTCCAGAAACACACCCTTTATTTTGGTGGGGGAAGAGCTGATCCGCTTTGAGATGGATTCCCATGGACTCCGGGTGGCACAACGCGGTGTGGCGGGAACAAAACCTGCCCCCCATGCCAAAGGTGAGAAGATCTGCCACATTGAAGGTCTGTACCGTATGATCGCTCCGGTTATGGGTTCGGAGCTGTTCTTCCAGATCGCAAGGGATACCGCCAAGGCCTACAACGAGGGCGGCTATGAGATGATCTATGCGGATGCCCTTGATGGTATATACCATCATTGCAGGGGTGGCAGGGAAGAAGCATGGTACTATCTGGCAGCCTTTGTCCACGAAATTTTGAAAGGGTGCAGCACGATACCCATTTTCGACTGCTCTACTCGCAGTTCCGCCCTGTGGCTGATAAGAGGCCGTTACGGCAATACCGATACTCCCAAACGGGGCTACAAGAGCTGGAACAGGGATTTCCACCTGCCGCTAAATCTGCAGCACATGGATATGTACATGCAGCCATCTCTGGGATGGTTTTGGCTCTATCCTACGGAAGACGAGTATCCGGGCAACTCCCACACCAAGTACATGCACACAGACGCTGTGGAACACATGGGTGCGTTGGCCGTCATGTATAATTTCAATATGGTCTATGTGTGTATGGAAGAGGGCATAAACGAGGCATGCATTGCTTGTGACCGTAATATTGCCATCTACCGTAAGTACGACGAGCTACGCAAGGCGAACTATTTCTCTGAGAAGACCCTCGAAAAGGTGAGAAACGGCAAATGGGAATACCACATTGCCCAAAAGGACAATGGCAGCTATGTGTTTGTTGAGAAGGACTACCAGATCAAGAAACTGTACGATCTGTTGGATGCTGCCCGCAACAAAGCCATCTACAGAAATCCCTTCACTGCCCAGAAGCCTTTCCTTCGTTTGGAAGCACTGATGGCTGCCCGGGGAACGGAGCAAGAGGTTATGTTGAGGCTGGACAAGGATCGTGAACTTACCGGGCAGGTGCGGGAAAAGACCTTTGAGGGTTCTATCGACTTGTCTGACAAGCTGGCAAGAAAAGTTTCCGTATGTGGTAACGGTAAACCCGGTATTATCGCCATCAAGTTGTATGCCGGTATCACCACCGTAAAATCCTACGCTGAGTATTTCATCGATACCGATTT
Organism: Faecousia sp.; assembly: GCA_045653485.1. GTDB lineage: Bacteria > Bacillota > Clostridia > Oscillospirales > Oscillospiraceae > Faecousia. Next base: position 12,498 of record JAZOLX010000036.1, read on the forward strand.
TGAAGGTTGGCGGGATTTTGTCCTGCTGGAATCTGAAAACGGTGAGCCCTCGGATGTATCCTTTGCATCAATGAACAAAGAACTGGGTATGTATGAGTCCTATCGGCATGAGTTTGACCATAAGCACATAACCAAGATCGCCGTAGAGACTACAGGCGACATGACCGGTGTGAAAATGTCCGATATTGTAGCGGTGGATCATATGTATGAGGTGCTGAAGAATCCCACTGTGCGCGTTGGCGACAGCACGGTCACCTTTGCCTGCGAGCTGATGAGCAGCGATTTTATCGAGTTTGACGGCACCAACGCGAAGGTCATTGACCGCTACGGCAATGAGAAACCTGTCTATTATAGCGGAGAACTGATTGCACCTACCGGAAGCTTCGAGGCAGAGCTGACCGCGAAGCCTCTCAACGGCGGTGTGGCCAGAGCGCAGCTGACCTTCGGTTTTACCGGGCAGGAAATTGAGTAAATACAATGCTGCCCCAAATGGGGCAGCATTATTTTACATAATCGGAATATATAGGTCGTAGTATGCCGGTTTTGATAGCGATACAATATGATTGTAAACACGCAAAAAATGCGAAAAAAATCCCATCTTCTGAAAAAAGATGTCTTTATAGTATATTGTGAGTTTATTGCTTTGTGATTCTGCAGGCGATATAATATAAGAAAACAATGGACAGGTGCCAATTGCTTGGACTTTTACGTTTCGAATAATCTACCAATAACCACCTGCATGATAAAATGGATAGAAATGTATTACGAGGAGGAGAACCGCTATGGTTTCAACAGTGCAGCTTTACGAGGATGTTGCCTTTTTAACGAAAACCATTGGTGTACGGTTAGCAGGTTCTGAAAATGAGCGGCGGGCAGCCGAGTATCTGCAAAAACGGTTTTCCCAGTATGTGCCAAAGTGCTGCTTAGAGGAGTTTCCTATGATGGAGCGCAGAGTCCAAAGGGAAACACTGGAGGTTCTGATAGATGGAAAGTGGAAGCAGTACAAGTCCTTACTGTATAACCTTTCTCCTTCCACAGACGGTAAAACCATTGACGCGGAACTGGTAATATTTGAGGCACCGACAGACATCAAAAGGAAGGACCTTTCCTATCTGGAGGGAAAGGCTGTGCTGCATTATGGCAGCTTTACATCTGAGGACCACTACCGTCGGTTGATGGAAGTAAAACCTGCTTTTTTAATCATGGTAGACACCCGTTATACAAGCACGGCTTGCATTGGTAATGGCCTTGGACCTGCCAGTGTAGAAAACTATGGTGTGGTGCCTATCACCGGCATTGCCTTTATGGACGCATGGGAAATCTGTTCCCATAACAGCACCCGGGCCAGACTCACTGCTGATGGTGGTGCGAAGCCCAGTACATCTTGCAATGTGGTGGCTGAGCTGCCGGGCATCGACCCTGATGGCGGCATTATTTACTGCGGTGCCCACCTGGATGGTGTGGCGGATAGTCCCGGTGCGGATGACAACGCGACAAGCTGTGCAATTCTGGTAGAAATGGCCCGAATTCTGGCTCAGAAGCTGCATCGTCATACCATCCGGTTTGTCGCATTTGGTACAGAAGAGCAACTCTCTGTGGGCAGTGCCACATATGTGCGGATGCACAGAGAGGAGATCCAACAGAAGGGCCGTCTTATGTGCAACTTCGACTCCTGCAGCTCTATCGCAGGTTGGTTCCACTTTGTTATCAATGCCGATAAGTCGCTCACAGAACGATTGACTACGGTATATAACGGTATGGATGTGTATTTTGAGGAGAACACAGAACCCGATCCTTATAACGACCTGTTCCCCTTTACAGCAGCAGGTGTACCGGGCATTACCCATATGCGCAAAAACTGCAATGTTGGACGGTTCTATCACCACCAGTCCCACAACAGTATCGATGTTGTTTCCATGGAGGTGGCAGGCAAACTGGTAAGTGCTGCCTGTGCCCTGTTGGAAGAACTGGCGGAACAGAATGGGTTAGAAAATTATGGTTTGAATCCCGCAGCCAGGGGACAGGTAGCCAAGGTGTGGGATACAGTTTATGGCGGTTGGAACGCCTAAAAAGGAGTAATACAAATGAACGCATTTCAAGTTGGCTACGCCAAGGTAAACATTAATCCCATGCTGGGTATTGGTATGATCGGTTACTATATTCCCCGATACGCTAACGGCTTTTTGGATGATTTGGAAGCCTCTGCATTAGCACTTTCTCTTGGAGAAGAAACTGTATTGCTGGTTAGTGTGGATACTTGTTTGATCCTCACGGATATGTGCAACCGTTTTTTAAAGCAGATCGAAGCTGCTACGGGTATCGCCAGTGACCGTATTTTCCTTTCTGCCAGCCATACCCACACGGGACCTCTGCTGGAGCCGACAGATATGTTCGAGGCGGATGAAACCGCAATAAAGATATATTCTGACTTCCTTGGTCAGCGGCTGGCGGATGTGTCACAGCTTGCCCTGGCGGATATGCAAAATGCCAAGATGGGTTTTGCTCAGGGCTGGGCACCAGAACGTGTGGCCTATATCCGCCGTTACAAGATGAAAGATGGCTCTACCATGACCTGCCCACCTGTGGGAGATCCTAACATTGATTATCCTCTGGGTGAACTGGACCAGCGGGTCCATGTTCTGCGGTTTGATCAGGAAAATGGGGAAAGCATTGTGCTGGTCAACTATGGCATCCACACCGATACGGTCAACGGGGAACTGATCAGCTCCGATTTTCCCGGTTGGATGCGCCGAACGCTGGATAAGGCATTGGATGGCGTCAAGTGTATGTTTTTCCCCGGGGCACAGGGGGATGTGGGTAGCACTCATGTATTTCCCAGCGGCGGCGATATGAATGACACGGAAATCAGCTTCGACAATGAGATGAAGAGTCCCGGCATGGCCCGGTTTGTAGGCCGTGCATTGGCTGGCACTGTATTGCAGGTCTACGACAAGGTGGAGTACGTGCCGGTGGACGCACTGAAGATCCTGCATAAAATGGTCGATATTCCCGCTAATGTACCTGCACCGGAGGAAATGCCTCAGGCACGGCTGTATAAGAAGCTGCATGACGAAGGCCGTGATGATGAAATTCCCTATACCGCCATGGAATTGACCACGGTGGTGGCTGAAGCATGCCGTATGTGTGCTCTGGAGAATGGTCCCGAGAGTTTCAAAATGGATCTGACCGGTGTGCAGATTGGTCCGGTGGCGCTGATCGGCATTCCCAGTGAAGTCTTTACGGAGATTGGTGTCCGGATTAAAGACACGGATGGATGGTCTGCAATTTTACCTTGCTGTCTGGTCAATGGCAGTGACTGCGGTTATGTTCCGACACAGGCCGCTTACGACGAGGGTGGCTACGAGGCCCGGTCGGCACACTACAAAAGAGGCGCGGATGATATTGTCGTTGCCGGTAGTAAGGCTTTGCTGGATGCGTTAAAAGCATAAAGGGATTTTGACAGAAATATCACTGTTAACCATTATTTAAACACCTTTTTCTAAATTTTACCAATTTGTTAATTTTAACTTTCCCGCCAACACGGGTGCGTGTTTGTGCTTGATTTGCCGGGTGTATTGGGATATAATCATAGCGAGTAAACCCACCCAAAACAGGGGAATGTTATCCCCCCCGCACAGAGAAAGGAACATCGCAATGACATCCCGTGAAGCTGCAATCTATCAACTTAAGAAACTGAAAGGCCAACCCCTTAAAAAGAAAATATCCTATGTTCTCACATATTTCTGGGTGCCGATCGTAGCAGTGATTGCTGCTGTTATATTTTTAGTATCATTGATCGCACATTGGACAAACCTGAAACCTACGGCATTTACACTCTGCTGTATCAATTCCATTGCCAATCCAGCAGATGTGGATAGCTATCTGCAAGATTTCGCACAAGCCCATGACATTGATACGGATGAATACCAGTTAACATCCCAGATGCTCTTCCTTGGGCAAGGCACTGAGGAGGACTATCAGAACATGCAGGTGTTCTCAGTCATGCTGATAGCGGGGGATTTGGATGTAGTGGCCGCAGACAGCACTGCTATTGTGAGCTATGCTTATCAAGAGGCTTTTGTTGATCTTAGCGAGTTGCTGACAACAGAGCAGATGGATGCGCTTGCACACCACCTTCTGTATATAGATGCGAGCCTTTTGGAGAAAATGAATGAATTCTCTGAGGAAGCGCCCTTGTACCCAGATCCAACCAAACCGGAGGAAATGGAGCAACCGGTTCCTGTGGCGATTATGCTGCAGCCGAATTGGGAATTTGCAAAAGTTTGTTATCCCTATACTTATGGGGAGACCGCAGTTGGTCTTGTTTCAAACGCTAAGAATAGCATCAACGCAGAAGCATTCTTGCAATATATTTTGGTGGAAAAGGAGAATTGAGTATGGTCAAAGTAAAGCTTGACAAGAAATGTTTTCCGGATCGCTATTGGTTGAAATATGTCAGTGAAGCCGGTGCTGTGAAGCAAGTGAGCCTTTCCGGCTGTGCCAACAGTTTTAAACTGGCTACAAATAATGCCTATGATACCGGCGACGGCCTGCAGATTGTGGGTTGGCGGTACAAGGAGAATAATAACCTGTGCTATGAACTTTTCTGTGTGGGTCATTTGCAGCTTTATATCCAGTTGCAACCCAGTGTCATGGACAGACTTCTGTATTTACTGCAGGGCAAAAAGGCAGAAGAGGCATACAGGCAAAAACTGGAGGTCTTTGAACATGCGCTCAATCAGGGTGGCTGGAAAACGGTAGAAAGACCCGATGGGATTTGAGAGGAGCATAGAAAATGGATTTTTTAAGATATGACAGCCCCTTTATGACGGAATGTCGTAAGGCGGTGGATTTCATCCTGCTGGGTTTGTTGTGGATCCTTGCATCCATCCCTATGTTTACCTTTGGCGCCGCGACCACAGCCATGTATTACACTGCTGAAAAAAATGTACGTACGGATGCGGGTAAGATTTGGGCAACCTTTTGGTCCCGTTTTAGGAAAGAATTTAAACAGGCCACTGGTATTTGGCTGTTTGGCCTTGTGGTGACCGTAATCCTAGCTGTAAATAGTCTGTTGCTTTGGAAAGGCGAAGTGCCTGGCATCGTATTCGCTTTACTCCTCGCAGCGACCTTATTCGGCATCGGCTGGATGCAGCTTTGGTATGGATACCTCAGCAGATTTGAGGATACCGTCTGGGTGGTGCTGAGTAATACTTTTCGGCTTGCGTTGGTTAATTTCCCGAAGCTGGTAGTAATGATCCTTATTTGCATTGCCTCCATTTTCGGTGCTGTTATTTCCTTTTACTATGCAGGACCGGTGCTGTTTCTGATCCCCGGTATTTATGCGGGATTAACAGGCATTATGCTGCGCAAGATCTTTAAGCCGTACATGCCGGAAGAGCCCACTGCTGATAGTGAAGAAGCGAATGTAGAATCATCTGATATCTAGGAACTCTTGTTTTATGGAAGAGAAATTTGGTACAGCGCAAATTCCGGATCACACACACGGATCCGTCTGTAGTTGCGGCACTGCTGATACGGCTACACATGGACCATATTTCGCCTTTTTTTGATTATTGCTGTTCGCAGACGGCACGAGATCGTATTTAAGGGATTGGACTTTTGTCTTTAATCAGAGTTTCAAATCTTTGAATACACTGGATCTGGATGCGTTGCAGGAGGATACATCTCTGCAGCGGAATATAAAGGAATATTACCGAAATGGAAAGGCAATTCACGAAACCAGTGGATTGATCTTGCTTACACGGCAGACATGATCTGCTGAAAAAGGTAATCGCCTCAGTGGGGGTATATGTATGAAAAAAAGTTATAAAGCAGAATTGGTTGCCTGCATAGGCGCTTGCATGGATGGAAATCCTACCGCGATTATGGAAGAGGCGGGGTTTCATGCCCTTGACTTGAATTGGCGCTGCTTAACTGTACAGGTGCCGCAGGGGAGCCTTGAAGAGGCCTTTGCCGGTATGAAGGCTATGGGTTTTCGCGGTATGGGCGTTACAGTGCCCCATAAGCAGGCGATTATCCCACTGTTGGACGGATTAACGCCTGCTGCCCGAATTATTGGCGCTGTGAATGCGGTATCCAACCGGGAAGGCCGCTGGATCGGCGACAATACCGATGGCCGGGGTCTGATTGCCGCGCTTCAAGAAATGCATATTGACCTTGATGGAAAGCAAGTGACGATTCTGGGCGGCGGTGGACATGCCCGAGCCTTTGCGGTAGAATGTGCGTTGGCTGGTGCTGCAAAGATTTCTATTGTTGCCCATGAACAGAACGAGGGCGAAGAGCTGGCCCGTCATATTCAGGAACAGACTCACGTACAGGCGCAGTTTGTCCTCTGGACAGACGGAATCGCTGTTCCGGAAGGGACAGATGTTTTGGTCAACTCTACCGATATTGGGATGCATCCCGACAGCCAATCTTTCCCTGATATTGATTATACTTGTATTACCCCCCGAATGGTTGTTGCGGATGTGGTGTTTAATCCCCAAGAACCGTTGTTTTTGCAGAAAGCCCGGATGTGCGGCGCAAAAACTGTCACCGGTATCGGAATGATGGTACATCAGGGGGCACTGGCTTTTACATTCTGGACCGGTTATGATGCGCCGGTTGAAATTATGGGAGAAGTGCTGCGGGCAGAGCTAGGGGAGACGTAACCTGTTAATCGTGCGGTATACTTCTATGACCGCGGCGAGATCGCTGTAGGAAAATGTGCTGACCTGGTGATCACAGATCACTGGATGAAGGTAAATAAAGTAATTTTTAACGGAAAGGTGCAGTAACTATGAGCGACATTATTTTTGAACCCGCTTCCAAGTTCAATTTTGCCCCTGCCGATTTCGTTCCTTTCAAGGATCGTGAAGTCTGTGAGCGCGTCCGTAAAATGAGCGGCAAAGAGCTGGAAAACCGTGAGCCCTGGTGGCATCCCGAATTCAACGTCAAGGTCATGATGAACCCCCATCCCGTGCTGATCTCCACCCTCTTCACCCGGCTGAAAGCCGCTTCCGAGGCTGGCAAGACCTTTACCATGATCCTGGGCAACCCTGAACCCGACACCTACATCCCTCTGGCACAGCTCATTAACTACTTCCAGGTGGATTGCTCTAAGGTCCATATCTTCGCAGAAGACGAGTGGGCTGATGAAGATGGCAACATTGCCCCCGAGACCTACGAAGCCGGTTTCGTTCACTCCATGATCAAGTATCTGGTCATGCAGATCGATCCCAAGCTGCGTATGCCCATGGAGAATGTCCACTATCCTACCAAC
>JAZOLX010000037.1:0-21144 GCA_045653485.1 Faecousia sp.
ACGCTGGCGCTTCCAAGCTGAACGTCATCAAGGTTGTCCGTGCCGCTACCGGCCTGGGCCTGAAGGACGCTAAGGATCTGGTTGACAACTGCCCCAAGACCCTGAAGGAAGCTATCTCCAAGGAAGACGCTGAGAAGCTGGCCGCCGAGCTGAAGGAAGCTGGCGCTGAGGCTGAGATTAAGTAATTTAATCTTACAAAGAAACACAGCCGCCAGAAATGGCGGCTGTTTACTTTCCCCAAGGAGGTTTTCCTATGGAGCAAATCAAAGCGATGCTGGATTCCATTGATTTTGATACAGCAACATTCCTAAAAGCTGCTCTGATTTTGGCAGTCAGCACCATTTTACTGGGTGTCATTGGACGTTTTGTTTTTGGCAAGCGATCCGCGCTGAATCACAGTGTATCCTCTGCCATTTGCATCCTATTCGTATATGCCGCGACCATTGTTCTGTACAGCCTTGGTGCCAGATATCAGCGCTTTATCGCGCCATTGCCTTTTGTCAGCTTCTCAGGTACCCAGATGAAGCTGTTCTCTTTTGCCGGCAATGACTATACCGTTATCTGTTCTCAAATTCTGAGCATGGTCATTTTATCATTCCTTGCCAATCTGTTTGAAGGCATTCTGCCCAAGGGCAAGCGTTTGATCGGCTGGCTGTTCTTCCGCTGTTTGGGCATCGTTCTGGCTATGGCTGCCCATCTGGTGGTCACAGGGCTGTTCAATGCCTATCTGCCGCAAGGTCTCGTGACTTATGCACCTACGATCCTGTTGGCGCTGCTGGTGCTGCTGCTTTTGGTAGGCGCCTTAAAAATTGTTGTTGGTGCTGTCCTTGCCACTGTACATCCGTTGATTGGTGCATTCTACACGTTTTTCTTTGCCACTGTTGTGGGCAAAGCCCTTTCCAAGGCAGTGCTGACCACCGCGATTCTTTCCGGTATCATTGCCGCTATGAACTACATTGGCGTGTTTGCGGTATCCATTGCCAGTGAAGCACTGATCGCTTACATCCCCTTCTTAATTGTGTTGATTGTTATTTGGTATGTTATCAGCAGAGTTCTATAAATTTTGTTGAATTTACCGTTATTTTTTGTTTTACAAATGGACCTTGCTGTATTATAATAGCAAGGTAAAAAGCGTCGAGTTTAGCGCTACCCTATTTTTGATTGGAAGTGTTCTTTATGAGTAGAATGATCGGTACCGTTTCCATGGGTATCCGTGCCCCCATGATCCGCCAAGGCGATGATCTGGTGGATATCGTGTCCAACTGCATTCTGGAGGCTATGAAGGAAGATGGCCTGACCCCCCGGGACCGGGACGTTGTCGCTATGACTGAATCCATCGTTGCCCGGGCACAGGGTAACTATGTCAGCATTGATGACATAGCACAGGATGTTCGCAATAAGTTCGGCGGTGAAACTGTGGGTGTTATTTTCCCCATTCTCAGCCGTAACCGCTTCTCCATCTGCCTGCGCGGTATCGCCAAAGGCTGCAAGAAGGTCGTGCTCATGCTCAGCTATCCCTCTGACGAGGTGGGCAACCATCTGATCGATTTCGATATGATGGACGCAAAGGGCGTGGATCCTTACAAGGATGTTCTCTCCGAAGCACAGTACCGTGATCTGTTTGGCTATGCGAAGCACCCCTTCACCGGTGTCGATTATGTGGAGTACTACTCCTCTCTGGTTCGGGAGTGCGGTGCTGAAGTGGAGATCATCTTCGCCAACGATCCCCGTGCTATTCTGAACTATACCAAAAATGTTCTCAACTGCGATATCCATACCCGTCAGCGCACCAAGCGGCTTCTGAAGGCCGCAGGGGCAGAGAATGTTTACGGTATGGACGAGATCATGAGCCAGCCTATCGGCAACAGCGGTTATAACGCCCGCTATGGTCTGCTGGGTTCCAACAAGTCTACCGAGGATATGATCAAGCTGTTCCCCCGGGTGTGCCAGGACCTGGTGGAAAACATTCAAGCTAGGCTGCTGGAAGTCACCGGTAAGCACATTGAAGTCATGGTCTACGGTGACGGTGCATTCAAAGATCCTGTGGGTAAGATCTGGGAGTTGGCTGACCCCGTTGTCTCCCCTGCCTATACCGCAGGTCTGGAGGGCACGCCCAACGAGCTGAAGATGAAATATCTGGCTGACAACAACTTCGCGAATCTGTCCGGCAAGGAGCTGCAGGATGCCATTAAGGCTGAGATCCTCAAGAAAGACGGTTCCAGTCTGGTTGGCAACATGGCCGCTCAGGGTACCACACCCCGGCGTCTGACCGACCTGATCGGCTCTCTGTGCGATCTGACCTCCGGCTCTGGTGATAAGGGCACCCCCATCGTCTATATCCAGGGTTACTTCGATAACTACACCACTGAGTAATTGATATTGATATCCATTCCCCTTAGTACAGCTGTAACCGCTGTACTAAGGGGTTTTTGCTTCACAAAAAAATCCCACCCTGCGGTGCAGGGTGGGAAATGCATGATTCGATCAGCGGATAGCCTTCAAGGGCTCGATGTACTGCTCACGGCGGCGAGCCTCCTCTTCAGTATAGAAGACATCGTTGCCGGTGTGAACACTAGTGAGGTAATCGTGATGGTTGTGAAGGATCGCATCATCGTAACGAGCCAGCATCATAACCGCGATGGAGGAACAATGGTCGGAAGCACGCTCCAAATAGGTCAAGCTTTCCATAAAGATCAAACCCGTATCGACAGTGCATTCGCCCTTCTTCAGGCGCTTGGTATGCCGGTCCTTGAGGAGAATGATCATATCGTCAATGACCTCTTCCAGAGGCTCTACAGCCTTGGCAGCCTGCATATCGTCACGGGTAAAGGCATCAATGGTAATAGACAGGATCTCGTTAACGGCATCGAAGAGGATGCTCAGCTCCTTCTGTGCACCTTCGGAGAAAGCGGCATTGTTTTCAGCCAGCTTCTGACCCATCTCGGCGAAGTTGGTGGCATAGTCACCGATACGCTCGAAGTTGGGAACGGACTGCATCAGCAAATCCAGTTGGCGATCTTCCGCCTGGTTCTCAATGACTTTAGAAAGGCCAATGAGGAAGTGGTCAGCATCGTCCGCAAACTGATCCAGGCAGCTCTCATCTTCATCAATAACAGCATTGTCCGCTTCCACAAATGTAAGCAGCTGCTGGCAGCCACGGGCAAAGTTGATCTTAGCAATGTTGCCCATTGCGGTAACAGCCTTGGTAGCTTCACCCAAAGCAACGGAAGGAGAAATATACAGATTCTCGCTGAGGGTAAGCAGCTCCGGATGGGCAGGTGCCTTCTCCGGCTCGTCCTTGACGACCATCAAAGACATCTTGACAAGATTGTTGGTGAAGGGCAGAAGCAGAACGCAAGTAGCTACGTTAAAAGCCGTCTGGAAAATAGCAATGACAGTAGAGGTGGCTTCCATGGTCCAGAAAGCTGTACCAAAGACCTGGAAATGCTGCATCACACTCAGAATGATCATAAAGATCACGGTACCGATGGAGTTGAACGCCACATGGACAAGGCCGGTACGGCGGGAGTCTTTATGGGATTCGCCTACGAAGCAATAGAAGGCGGTGACCAATGTGGTACCGATATTGATACCCATGATGATGGGATACACGCCGGAGAAGTCCATGGCACCGGTGGCGGACAGTGACTGGAGCATTGCCACGGTAGCGGAAGAGCTCTGGACGATGACCGTCAGCACGCAGCCGGCAATGATGCCCAGAACAGGCTTGTCGGAGAAACCGGCCAGCAGTTCCATAAAGGCAGGAGAATTGGCAAAGCCCTTCACTGCACCGGTCATGTTCATCAAACCAATGAACAGAATACCGAAACCCATGGAAATGTCGCCCACGACCTTGGCCTTCTTCGTCTTGACGAACATAATCATCACGATACCGAGGAACAACGCAATGGGAGCAAGGGTATCGGTATCAAACAACCACAGGAAGAAATTGCCGCCGCCTTCCATAAAGGCAAGGTTGGTGATCCATGCGGTAATGGTAGTACCGATATTGGCACCCATAACAATGGCAACTGCCTGCTTCAGCGTCAGCACGCCCGCACCGATCAAAGCAACTGCCAAAACGATGGTAGCGGTAGAGCTTTGGATCACAGCGGTGACCAGTGCGCCGGTCAATACGCCCATGACCAGATTACCGGTAACCTTTTCCAACACCCGCTTCAGCGCAGCACCGGAGCTGTTCTTCAAGCCGTCACCCATAATTTCAATACCGTACAGGAACATGGCCAGACCGCCAAGCATCTGTACAATTGCAGATACGATTTCCATAGGGACCCTCCTATAGTTATATTGCTCAGTTTATAATTATACAAAATCTTGCATAATTTGTACAGTAAAATTTTTCACAATTTTGAAAATTCTTTACTTTCCTGTCGAGCCGAAGCCGCCTGTGCCCCTTGCGGTATCGGACAGTTCTTCAACCTCTGTAAAACCGGGTGTGAATACAGGAGTGATCACAAGCTGCGCGATCCGTTCGCCGTTTTCAACTGTCTGTGCCAGCTCTCCGTGATTATGGAGGGCAACCATAAATTCGCCCCGATAGTCTGCGTCAATGACGCCCACTTTATTGGCAGGCGCCAATCCCCGCTTGACACTCAAACCGCTGCGGGCATAGACAAGGCCCGCATAGCCAACAGGAAGCTCCATGGCAAGACCTGTGGGGATCATCACCGTCTTGCCCGGCTCGATGGTCACGGGTGCTTCCAGACACGCATATAAGTCCGCACCGGCAGAGTATTCTGTACCGTAGGTCGGCAGTACTGCGCCCAGCCGCAGCTTTTTTACAGGTATCTTTTCCATTGCTTTACTCCCCTTTTCTCTTGTTAAACAAACGGAAGGTCATGGGCCACAGCAGACCGGCCACAATGACGATCAGAAAATACCGGACAGCTCTGGCAGCCAGATGGCCGCTGAATACCAGCTCCAAAGGTGCGCGCAGGCCCTCTTTTATCGCAAGAACGATGCCAAGACCCAGCGCGACCTTGATAATCTGCACCCACCAAGAGGCGGATTCGGTAAAATTGACATACTTCTTTTCCAGAGGATACACGATCGCAAGGCCCACTGTAGCACCAATCAGTGTGTAGGCGTTTTTCATGGCAGATTCCAAATTGTGGGTATCAATATCTGCCGGGAATGTGGCACACTCCATCACAACCAGATACACCAGGCTGATAAGACTCAAAGCGATCAACACAGCAATTGTGCGGTCCTTCTTACCGAACATCAGCGGATACAGCGCAAAGATAAATACAAGAGAAACAGTCGCGCCTACCAGAACATCCGCCGGGGTATGGACACCGATATACATTCTCGAGAAGCCCACCAATGCGGCCAGAGCGATACAGATCCAGCGCACAGCGGTATTTTTAGAAGTGCGCGCAATGGCGCCGAAGGTACCCACTGCGGTTTGGGTATGGCCACTGGGGAAAGAATAACCGGCGGCAGCTTCACGGGCTTGCTCCAGAATGGTAAAGTTGGGATCCTTTACCCATGGGCGGGGAACTTTACAGGCAATTTTCATAGCTTGGCTGGTGATCGTTCCCAGGAAACCAACACTCATTAAGTAATAACCGCTGCGCTTACTGATACACCAGAAGATTACAAGACCTACCACGAGAAAGGCGGTTTCCTCGCCCAAGGTGGTAAGCGCAAGGAACAGTTTGTCGAAAAAGGGATTGCGGAGCTTTTCAAGAATGTACAAAAATTCCATACTGTCTCTCCTCTCGTAAATGATCGTTTAGCGGCGAGCCGCCGCTCCCATTTCGCACCAAGACTTCTACTATTCGTTACTGCCTTACCTTGCCCGGTATCGTTCCATTTCTGTCATTCTGAGGCCTTTAGAACGAAGAATCTCCGGTCTATCGTTGCTCCGGATGACACATCGATGGTGCGCTAAACGATCATATGTATGTACCGTCATTATAGCAGTATTTGAATGAATTGTAAAGTTATTCCCTTGGGGGTTGAAAGGTTGCATGGAGGCGGATATAATAACGGTACTATATGGATATCCTATATGGATGCAAGGAGGCATGTTATGTTTTTTGATTGGACTTATGTGGTGCTGGTAATGCCATTTGTTTTGCTCTCGTTATGGGCAAGCAGCAGCGTCAGCAGCACCTTCAAGCGCTATTCTCAACAGCATTCCCGCCGGGGGATCACTGGTGCGCAAGCCGCTGAGCGGGTTCTGCGCAGCAACGGTGTCAGCGGTGTGCGCATTGAGCGCATCAGCGGCAATCTGACAGACCATTACGATCCCAGAACCAATGTGATCCGCCTTTCAGACGGTGTGTACGGCAGCACTTCCACCGCCGCCATCGGTGTTGCCTGCCATGAAGCCGGTCATGCGGTGCAGTATGCCCAGAGCTATGGGCCGATCAAGCTCCGCGCTGCCATTATTCCCATTACAAATATTGGTTCAAAACTGGCTATGCCCCTGATTTTGATTGGTGTGCTGCTGGCAGCCTTTGAAAATCTTTCTTTTGGCTTTGTATATCTGGGTATTGCCTGTTTCGGCCTTTCTCTGGTGTTCCAGCTCATCACACTGCCGGTGGAATTCAATGCCAGCCGCCGAGCACTGGCCGCCATTGAAAGCGGTGAGTTACTGACCCAAGAGGAACAACGGGGCGCAAGAAAGACCCTAACCGCTGCCGCAATGACTTACGTTGCTGCCACTGCCGTTTCTCTGGCCCAGCTTCTTCGGCTGATTCTGATTTTTGGCGGCCGCAGACGCCGAGATTAAGCAAAAAATCCCGCTTTGTGCTTGACAGTCAAAGCGGGATATATTATACTTTGCAAGTGTGAAAAGTATGAAAAGTGTGAAAGGAGGGGTACATCATGGCAGGTGGCAAACACATCCTCGGAAAACAAAGTGGCCAAAAGGTTTTCGGTACTGCCAAGGTCGGTGACCGGGGGCAAATCGTGATTCCTAAGGAAGCAAGAGAATTTTTCGGCATTGAACCCGGTGACACATTGCTGATCCTTGGAAAACACGAGACCGGACTCATCGTAACCAAGCCGGAAACCCTTAACGATTTGGCAAGCCGAATCTTCCAATCCGTAGAAAAAGAGGACCAAGTATGAACGAAATTACCGCAATGTATGAAAATATGGGCATCTCCCCTGCTGTGTATGCCTATGGTGAGGCTACCATCGCCCGTCTCAAAGAACGTTTCGACGAGATCGACCGGGTGGCTGAATATAACCAAGCCAAGGTGCTGACCGCTTTCCGTAAAAACCGTGTCAGCGCTACCTGCTTTGCTGCTTCCACCGGCTACGGCTACAACGATGAAGGCCGTGACAAGCTGGAGCAGGTCTACGCCGATGTATTCCACACAGAGGCCGCTCTTGTACGCCCCCACATTACCTGCGGCACCCACGCACTGACCATTGCCCTCAGCGCAAATCTGCTGCCCGGCGACGAACTACTCTCCCCTGTGGGTCTTCCCTATGACACCCTGCAGGAAGTCATCGGTATTCGCCCCAGCCCCTGCTCCCTGGCTGAGTACGGTGTCAGCTACCGGCAGGTGGATCTGCTGGAAGGCGGCAAATTCGACTACGAGGGCATCCGCGCAGCCATCAATGAAAAGACCAAGCTGATCACCATCCAGCGCTCCAAGGGTTATGCAACGCGCCCCACCTTCTCTGTCAGACAGATCGGTGAGCTGATCGCATTCTGCAAAGGCATTAAACCCGATGTGCTGGTGATGGTAGATAACTGCTACGGTGAATTCGTAGAGACCATCGAGCCTTCCGACGTGGGTGCCGATATGATCGTTGGCAGCCTCATCAAGAATCCCGGCGGCGGTCTGGCCTCTTCCGGCGGTTACATTGCCGGCACCCGGCACTGCATTGACCGCTGTGCTTACCGGTTGTCTGCTCCCGGTTTGGGTCAGGAGGTTGGTGCCAACTTCGGCCTGATGGGTCAGCTGTACCAAGGCTTCTTCCTCTCCCCCACCGTCACCGCCAATGCGGAAAAGGGTGCCATCTTCGCGGCAAACCTCTATGAGCCTTTGGGATTCCGCTGCGTCCCCAATGCCACCGAGAGCCGTCACGATATCATCCAGGCTGTGGAACTGGGAAGTCCCGAAGGCATGATCGCTTTCTGCAAGGGCATCCAGGCCGCTGCTCCCGTGGACAGCTTCGCCACCCCCATCCCCGGCGATATGCCCGGTTATGACAGCCAGGTCATTATGGCCGCCGGTGCTTTCGTACAGGGAAGCACCATGGAGCTTTCCGCCGACGGTCCCATCCGTGAGCCTTATGCCGTATACTTCCAGGGCGGCTTGACATGGTATCACGCAAAACTTGGTATTCTGCTGAGCCTGCAAAAGATGATTGATGCAGGTCTGGCACAAATTTAAGAAAGAGGTAAATTATATGAATTGGTTTTGGTTTGCAATTATCGCGCTCCTATGCTGGTCCGGCTCTGACTTCTTCTCCAAGATCGGCTGCCGTGACGCCAAGGACAAGTACAGCCAGTTTAAGATGGTCATGGCTGTGGGTGTGGTCATGGGTATCCATGCGGCCTACGAGATCTTCGTTGGCGGCGTAGAGATCAGCTGGCAGGTTATTTGGACCTATCTGCCTGTCTCCCTGCTGTACATCGGTTCTATGACCTTGGGTTATGTAGGTCTTCGCTACATTGAGCTGTCCATCTCTTCCCCCATCTGCAATGCTTCCGGTGCGCTGGTGGCCATTATCGCCATCATCAGCGGCACCGCTGATCCTATGGAGTTTCCTCAGTATCTGGCCATCGCACTGGCCGCTGCCGGTGTCATCGGTCTGGGATTTGTAGAGGCTCACGAAGACGAAGCACTGCGGGCCGCACGGCAGGAAGTTTCCAACTACAAGTATGCCAAAAGCTGGCTGGCGCTGGCTCTGCCCATCGCCTACTGCCTGTTGGATGCTGCCGGCACCTTTGCTGACGATCTGGTGCTGGAGACCCTCAATGAGGACAGCGCCAATGTGGCTTACGAGCTGACCTTCCTTGCTGCCGGTGTCGTCTGCTTCATCTATACCTGCATCATCAAGAAGCAGAAGCTGCTGCCCAAGATGGAAGCACCCAAGTATGTCGGTGCCATCTTCGAGACCGCAGGTCAGCTTGCTTACATCTATGCTTTGGCAAGCGGCGAGTCCGCTCTGGCAGCCCCCATCATTTCTTCTTACTGTGTGGCATCCGTCCTCTGGAGCCGGATCTTCCTGAAGGAAAAGCTGAGCCGGAAACACTACATCTGCATCGCCGTGACCATCCTCGGTATCATTATCATGGGCGTTTACGACATGTAAACAGGTAGTACACAAAAAGTAATCTACGATACAACACAGTAGGGGCGGTCATCGACCGCCCGCAAGAGACACATTTGTTTATTGCGGGCGATTGGTAATCGCCCCTACAACATATACCGGTCTTTTATTGACAGAATAGATTTTTTCTGGTATCGTAACTGTAGAAATATGATTTGGAGGAAATCATTATGGAGATCACTGTAGGTTTGAAGGCCGAGGTCGCAACACTGGTAGAAACCGCTGACACCGCTTTGGAGGTAGGCTCCGGCAGTCTGCGGGTCTATGCCACCCCCTGCATGGCCGCGCTGATGGAAGGCGCTGCCTGTGAGGCCTTGGAAGGCTGTCTGGGCGAGGATCAGACCACCGTTGGCATTGAGCTGAATCTGAAGCATGTAGCCGCCACGCCCGTTGGCATGGAGGTCAGAGCTGAGGCAGAAGTTACTGCAGTGGATGGCAAGATCATTACATTCGCAATCACTGCTTATGACGAAGCCGGCAAGATCGGTGAAGCGGAACATAAGCGGGCCATTATAAACAGCCAGAAGTTTTTGGATAAGACTTACGCCAAGCTGTAAAACCCTCTTTTCCAAACAAATCCACCCCATTTCTTTGCACAAGAAATGGGGTGTTTTTCTATCGTTGATCACAAGCAAAACGTTCTGCCTGTTCTCTTTTCCAACCGGGCAGCAAAAGCCGCAGCATCCGCATTGAGGATCAATTCATCAGGAACATTCGCTTCCTTCACGATACGAAGCGCATCTGCTACATCGCCTACTCTGCCTGCAAAGTGGGCATCCGAGGACAGCACCAGCGGCACACCGTATTTGGCGCAAGTCCGGGCGATCTCAATACAGTTGGGAATACAGGACGGGCGGGAGCGGTACGACCCGGCGTTGATCTCAACGATCTTGCCGTATTTCCCAAACTCGGGAATCACCCGTTCAAAATCGAAGCGGAAATTGGCATCGCCGCAATGTCCGATCACATCCACCTTGGGATTCTTCGCAACATTCAGCCACATTTCGGTACTTTGCTCTACGGTCATCGGCTTTGTCAAAACACCGTGAACGGAGGCAATGACCCACTCCAATTGATCCAGAACATGCTCCGGAAGATCCAGGGTTCCCTTTTCATCCAGAATATTGACCTCGCAACCCCGGAGCAGATATACACCATCGTACTGCTCCGGAATCGTACCCCGCAAACAGATAAAATAGGTGTCGGTAGGCGCGCCGGGCATCAGGCCGGTATGATCGGTAACCGCAAGAAAACGTATGCCCTTCGCTTTTGCTTCCCGCAGATTCTCCATGACGGTAGAAAACGCATGCTCGGAAGCGATGGTATGTACATGGGTGTCAGCGATTATTTGCATCGATTACACTCCTTTCTTCTCACAAACAGAAACAGCCATAACTGCACCTCTTGGCAAAACAATGGGATCGATGATATCACATTCCTTTTCCACGGGGCGAACTTTGTCCGGTGTGTCAAAGTCATTATAATCAAGGGGACTTTCCGGGCAGAGCATAACAGCATTCCCGCAGCTGCTCCAGTTAGGCCCAAGACTAAGGGAAATCTCCTTGTCTTCATTAAAGGACAGGTTCGCCAAAGTAAGTAGCATTTTGCCGTCCTTTATCGATGCGGAAACCGATATCTCACTGTCACTTGTCTCCACCTGCACCGCTTCAGCACCTTGATGGGCGCGGTACATATCAAACACATGATAAACGGGTGTCTCAATGCATTTTTCCCCATCTGTCAAGAAAAGGGATGACAAGCAATTGACAAGCTGGGCAATGTTTGCCATCTCCACCGCATAGCAATAGCGGTGGAAAATGTTGAGTGTCAGTGCTATGGCAACTGCGTCACGCTGGGTGACCTGCTGCCGGAAAAGCTGATTTTTCTCCTTGGCGTTTACGCCCTTGCTGTACATGGAGCCCCATTCATCAAAGTATATCTTGATTTGGTCAGAACGGCCCTCCTTTCTAAGAAGCGCAATCAGTTCTTGGATATCCTCCTCTATTTTCTTTGCACTTGCGATCAGCTTATCCCATCCCTCTTTGGAAAAGTCTATGTCTTCGCTATCTGAGAAGTAATAGTGATGGGAAATAGCATCCACCTGGACAGGCGTTCCGTAGGTCTCATTTAACGTTTCAAGGAAGCTTTCCGTCCATTTGATACTGTGCTGATTGGCTGCGCCTGCGATCAGCTTGGCATTGGGGGCGGCATTGCGCACCACCGTGGCGTATTTACGGTATTCCCATGCGTACTGCTGGGCGCACATGGTACCGCCACCGCCCCAGTTTTCGTTTCCGATTCCAAAGAATTTCACATCAAAGGGATCTTTTGCACCGTTTTTCTCACGCTCTGCCGCAAGGGTAGTCGTTCCTGTAGGAGAGTTACAGTAATCTACCCAATTGCGCGCATCCATGGGGGTCAGAGAGGTGGCATTGATCGCCAGATACGGCTCAGCACCAACCAAGCTGCAGAATTCTATAAATTCGTGGGTACCAAAGGCATTGTTTTCGTAGAGGCCATCCTGTCTTGTCCACCAAGTAGGACGAACAGGGCGGTCAGCTCCAACGCCGTCACGCCAATCATAGGTTTCAGCAAAGCACCCACCTGGCCAGCGAATGACGGAAGGCGAAATACGCTTCAGCTTTTCGATCAGGTCCAGCCGGAAGCCATGAATATTGGGGATCTCAGAGTCTTTCCCCACCCAGAGACCGTCATAGATCACACCGCCAATGTGCTCCGCGAAATGGCCGTAAAGCAAAGGTGAAATCGTTCCAATGACTTTATCGGTATTGAGTGTAATCGTTGATTGTTTCATCTAATTACTCCTTAAACGTTGCTGAGCAGAGACCTTCATATGTCAGCACAACCGTATCTTCACGGCGGGTTATGATCTGGGCCATGCCGTTAAACAAAGGTATTGTGTTTGCTTTATCGTTGTGATGTCCGTTGGGGTCACCGTTACTGACCGCAATCACCGGACCCTCGATGGCAAGCATCCCATTTTCAGACAGGACCGGGATCCCCTGTTCGTCCGTCACGCAGACATTGAGGATCCGCACCTTGCCTGCCGCTCCCTTGGGATTGACATCTGTCACCATAAGCCGAGTGGGTTTTCCCTGCCTGTATTGAGTCACGGATATTTCTTTGCCATCCTTTTCAGTGATAACGACCAGTTTCCCAGCATTTGCAGGCACTTCCCAAAGGACCATATGATGATCCGCCGCCTTTACACCTAAGGAGCGACCATCCGCAAACAACTCTGCTGACTCACAGTTGGTATAGACAATTACCTGTTGCAATCCCTCTGCAGGCAGATCTCCAAAGGTGGCAAAGCCCACAAACGCTTCCTCAAGATAATAGCAGCGGAGCCAGTTGGCAATATTCTTATCGAAGCCGCAGCTGTCAAGGAATCCCCAGTGAGAGGAAACACTGGGATAGCCAAAGGGATTCGGCTCGCCCCGGTGATCCAATCCGCTCCAGACAAAGCCGCCTGCTGCGTAAGGGTATTTTTCAACCGTTTCCATGGTTTCCCACAGTGGCTGTGAGAAATCGGCCGGGTATTCCATACCAGTGTCGGCAAATACCTGCGCGGAGCGGTCTGTCTGGTATACGCCCCGGGTGGCAAAGGTGGGACTGTTTTCTGTACCCAGTATCAGCTTTTGGGATGCTCGTTCGTGACAGGCATCGTAATCAGAAAGGCAGTAATTGATACCGACCAGATCCAGCGCTTGCGCGGCATTTTCATCCGAAAGCAGGCCGCCGTTCTGGGCACCGATCACTGCACGGGTATCGTCTAAAGAACGCACCCGCTGGCGCAGCTTTGTAGCAATCCTTTTGCCACGGAGGCTATCCTGCCAAGGTTCTTCGTTGAATAGGCTGTATAAAAATACACAGGGGTGATTGCGGGAAAGCTTCACCAGCGCATCCACCTGCTCCATGGTCTCACTGCTCACATTGAAGTGGCGGTTTTCCACCATTACCAGCATACCCAGACGGTCACAAATATCCAAAAGGGTCTCCGAGGGAGCATGGTGCGCGCAGCGGTAGGCATTGGCACCGAGGGATTTCAGCCGCAAAATCCGGTATTCTTCTATATCCTCGCAAACGGCAGCGCCCAATCCCCCGTGGTCCTGATGGGCGCAGATACCCTTAACAGGATAAGGCATTCCATCCAGTGTCATTCCCACATCCGGAATCCATTGGATGTCCCGGAAGCCTACGAAAAACCCAGTGTGGTCAATCTGCTTACCATCCTTTTCAAGGGTAACTGTCAGCACATAGAGCGCAGGATGCTCCGGTGACCAGCGCAAGGGGGCATCCATCGCCATGGAAAAAGATACTTCGCCGGTACCGGAAAGGTTTTTCTCGGCAACCTGCTGTCCTGCCGGGTCATACAATACGGCTTTGATATTGCCGCAGCCGGTAAAACGCAGATCTGCAGTGAGAGTGTCACCACCGGTACGGACAAAGGAATCTTCTTTCAGAATATGGGTGTTTTCCCGGAAGCGTAGGCAAACGGGCCGGTAGATACCGGCACCTTCGTACCACCAGCCTTCATGGCGGCGGGCATCTACAAAAACAGCGATCTCATTTTCGCCGCCGGGTACAAGGTAATCACCGATCTCCACACAAAAGCGGTTATATCCACTGAAATTCCGCGCAGCATCCACACCGTTGATAAACACGGTACACTGTCCCAGCACACCGTCAAATACAAGCTCCGCGCTTTCGATGGTCTCGTTGGGAAGGGTCAGAAGCTTTTTATACCATGCCACATCCCGGCGCTTGCAGCCCGGGGTGGCATCCACAGTTTCATCCACAGGCAGCTCCGTGAGCCAATCGTGGGGAACATCCACTTCCCGCCAAGCTGTTTCCTCGCAGAAACCGTCCAGATGCTTCAGCGCACCGCCGGCTTTACTGGACATGTGATATTCAAATCCGGGCATGTTGGCTTTTCTGGGAAAATCACCGGTATGAAACAGCCATTTTCCCGTCAAGTCAAGATCATAATTCGCCGATGCCATTCATCCATACCTCCCGGTAGCCGATTTCCGGTGAAGCATAATGCTCCCAATGGAGTTCTACGGGGCTGTTGCCCACATATTCACTCTGCTTGCCGATGATCTGAATCAAGCCGTTTTCTTTCAAACGGACAAAGGCATACAGCGGGTCTTTATAGGGGATGAGCCACTTGGCTTCCCCGTAATCTGCTTCCACTGCTGCGGTTCTTGCGCATTTCTGGGTATACATGGGGCCGATAAATTTATGGCTCATACTGTTTACCACATAGTAGTGGATACCGCCCTTGAAGCGGTAGGCATCCGCATGATCATGGCCCGATAAGACCATGGTCACCTTATTGTAGCCGGCACGCTCGTTGGTGCGCCAGAGAACCTCACGGAATTGGTGGAGGTTCTGGATACGCCAGTCACCTACTTCACAGGTAGCATGCATGAACAAAAAACAGCGCTTATCCGTTGCGGCAAGATCCGCTTCCAGCCACTGCAGCTGCTCCGGCGGAATATAGCAGTTACCAAAGCTGTGGTTAAAATCCAAATATTCCCCACCGACTAGTTCGTAATTGGTATCGAGAACTACGAAATGGTAATCACCGGCATCAAAGCTGTAATACTTTCCCTGCATACCGAGGATCTCCATAACCGTTTCCTTATCGCTGTTCTCGGTTTCATGGTTTCCAAGCACATGGTAGTGGGGGCCTGCAAAGCTGTTGAAGATCGCCGCGGCCTCTTGGGCTTTTGGGGGAAACGCCGACAAATCACCCAGTTGAATGATAAAGTCAGCTTTCCGCTCCTCCGCCTCTTTTACAAAGCGCTCCACTCTCCACCGCTCATCAGCACCCAGGGTACCATGATGGATGTCGGCGCAAATACCGAACAAAATATCCTTACTCATTTGCTTTCTCCCTTACTGCATTTTTTATGCTTCATCCCGAAGCAGACCCGGCTCCAGATTGACAGGAGACAATCCGGTCATGGGGATCTCACCGTACAGCGCTTCTACAAAGGCTTCCATCTGATCCGGACAATCGCTGTAGGCGTTCACAAAGGTATCCGCGCCCTCCATGATGTTGTAGTGGACATAGGGATAGCCATAGGAAACACCCATGGACTTTTCCGCGCCGCTGGAAAAGGCGTACATATAGGTCTGGCACTCATCTCCAAACAGGGTCATCCAACCCTTCGGCCTATGTGCAGCGATCATCACCGCGTAGAGGATCAGATCACCTTCTTTTGCGATCTCAACCAATTCCTCATTATTCTTCAGGCGACGCTGAATTTTTACAGCAGCGCCTCTGGCCTCAAAGGCTTTCTTGACTGTTTCCAGATTTCCAAAGAACTCATCCTTATGAGAGGAACAGATGATCGTCACATTTTTGATCTTCTTTGGGTCAAGGGGAAGCAGGTTCTGTCTGTCCCGGACCAGAGTGATGCTCTTCTGGGCAATGGCCTTACAAATCTTCCGGGTCTTGGGGACCAGTTCTTCTGCCTTGGGGCCTTCCTGCCAGTATTCCTCGGTAAACATGCCCATCTTTTCTTTCATATCCAGAACACGCTGGCAGGCATCATCGATTCTGGATTCAGGAATCCGGCCATCAAGGACCGCTTTCTCCAAAATATCCACCGCATGAATGGTCCGAACACCCAGCAAAACATCGTTACCAGCTTGAATCAGCTTGACGATCAGCTCCTCCTCTTCATAGAAAGTGGAAAGTCCCGCCATGGCGATGGAGTCCGTAATGGCAACGCCCCGGAATCCCATTTTCTCCTTCAGCAGCTGCGTGATGATCTTGTAAGATAAAGTCGCGGGCAGATACCGGCCCTTCAACTTGGTATCATCCGCAGCGGGGAATGCCTGATGGCCGATCATCACAGAATAGACACCGCCATCAAAGACACCTTGGAAGATCTTACCTTGCTCTTCCCACCACTCGTCCATACCTGAGGAGATCTGTGTGGAGCAGAAATGGCTGTCCCGGTATTCATAACGGTCACCGCCGGGAAAGTGCTTGGCCGTGGCAGCAACGCCAACGGATTGGATACCCCGGGCATAGGCATTGGCCTGTGCGATCATACGCTCCGGGTCATGCAGGGTGTAAGAGCGCATGGTGGCCCAAGAAAACCGGCCGCCGATATCCACCACAGGACCCCAGATCCAGTTAGTACCGGCACAGCGCAGCTCTCTGCCCACAGCCTGTCCCAACTTATAGGTCAGTTCCAGATCGTTGGCTGCTCCAATGGCAGGCTCTGATGGGGTTTCGGAAAGATCCTTGATTGCCCAGCCAAAGCCGTTTTCCGCGTCTGTGGCAACCAACGCATGAATTTTGAGAGCAGCATCCTCTTCCAGAATCCACTGGCGGAATTCTTCACTTTCGTCCTGATGCTCGGCCTGCCAGGAAACATCAAAGCCTCTGCTGCCGGCACCGGGCTGTACCCATAGTGTGCCGAACTGACGCTCACGAAGAAAAGCGGCTTTCTCCTCTTTTGTTCTGACTATGGAAGGATCTACCTCGGTTCTGCGGTTGATATCATACTGATAGGGCAAAATGGTTTGACCGATCTTCTCGCGCAGGGTCATTTCAGATAATAAAGGCTTTTTCATGATAAACACTCCTTTTCCTGTTTCTGTTTTCAGCATAACGAAAATCGATTGACGGTGCAATGGTATTTTAGGAAGAGTTGTAAAATAAGGAACTAAATTTTGAATTTAATTGACAAATGAATTGAAAAATACTATACTGGAATTGCTATGAAATTTCACGATATTAAGATCAAACAACTGACAAATATTCTGCGTCACACGCCCCATTTAAAACAATGGACTGCGAAGAACCGTCAGACACACATCATCGGAATCCAGCTTCGTGGCAATATGTATCACGAGATGGCAAACGGAAGCATCACACTGACGGAAAACTGCCTGTTCTTTTTTAACCAAAAGGACGATTATCGTGCTACAGTAAAGGAATTGGGCGAATCCTATTCCATCCATTTCACCAGTTGGGAGCCTGTGGAAACAGGAAGCTTTGACGTGAAAATACAGAATCCGGAAGAAGCGATCTCGATCTTGGAAGGAATCGAACACGCACTCCGGCTGCGTGACGGCGGAGAGAATCTGGCTATGAGCGGTTTTTACCGTTTTTGCTATTTATTGGAAGCACACCGAGCCAAGAGCTACCATCCCACAAACAGCCGTATTACGGATGCCAAAGCCTATATGGATTTGTCTTTTCGGGAAAAGCATGTATTGGACATGGCAGCGCAAAGCGCCGGTGTTTCCCGCAGGAGATTCAATGATCTTTTCAAGCAGCAGTATGGCATCACACCTAACTGCTATGTCACACAGAAAAAGATCCAAGCGGCAAAAGGCTTGCTGGTGGATAACGGATTATCTGTCAAACAGGTCGCTTCCCTATGCGGCTTTGAAGATCTCTATTATTTCTGTAAGGTATTCAAAGCGCAGACAGGTTTGACCCCAACCCAGTTTAGAAACAGTTCGAAAAATGACATCTTTTGAAAGCGGTACTGCCCGGCAGTACCGCTTTTTTCATGCGTGCAAAGGGTAAGATAGGATGAAGATTCGACGAAGATATATGAAAGATACGATGAAGATACGATGAAGTAGGGGGAGAAAGAGAAAGAGAAGGAGAAAGAGGTAGAGATAGAGAATGAGATAGAGATAGAGGACAAATGTCTGTAGCGGCGCGCTTCTGTGTTTGTGGATTGGAAAGATAAATGATCGTTTAGCGGCGCAAGTTACCGCTGTACCCAAAGGCTTACCCCAGGGAGAAGCTGTCAAAAATCTTTCATTTTTGACAGATGAGGGGGCAAAACCCTGCCACACCCCTCATCCGACCTCGCTATCGCTCGGCCACCTTCCCCCAAGGGGGAAGGCTTTGATTCGTGCGCAAAACAATCACTTACAGCGGCGCGGCTGGTGGTTTTATGGGTACTTACATTTGCGAACATATGTGCTATAATGCATACAAAGAAAATGCCCTTCCTTTGGGTGCAGGAAGGGCAATACTTTGTTTTATCTGTTTCAGATCTCTTGACGGCCTTCCAGAGCTCTGGACAGCGTGACCTCATCGGCATACTCCAGCTGGGAGCCGACGGGCACACCATAGGCCAGACGCGTGACCTTGATCTCCATGGGGCGCAGGAGACGGGAAATGTACATGGCTGTGGCTTCGCCTTCGGTATCCGGATTGGTGGCCATGATGACCTCCCGGATGTCCCCCCGGGCAACCCGGGTCAGCAGCTCCCGGATACGGATATCGTCCTGTGAAACATGGTTCAGTGGGGAGATGACACCATGCAGCACATGATAGACGCCGTTAAATTCCCGGCTCCGCTCCATAGCGATCACATCCTTGGGTTCGGCAACCACACAGACGGTGCTGTGATCCCGGCTGTCACTATCGCAGATGGGACATACTTCCCTATCGGTCAGATTCTGACACTCAGGGCAGGTATGGACTTCTTTCTTAGCTGCAAGGATCGCGTCGGCAAAGTCCTGCGCTTCATCCATAGGAAGCTCCAGCACATGGAAAGCCAGGCGCTGTGCAGTCTTGCCGCCGATGCCCGGCAAACGAGCAAAGCGATCAGCCAGATTCTGCAGCGCCGCAGGAAAATACTGCATAATCCGCTCCTTAGAACAGACCGCCCAGATTCAGACCGCCGGCCATTCTGGACATGTTGTTGTTCTTCTCGGTCTCAGCGGCCCGCAGTGCCTCATTGACAGCTGCGATGACCATATCCTGCAGCATCTCCACGTCATCGGGATCCACTGCTTCGGGGTTGATCTCCAGGTTCACCAGCTCGTTCTTGCCGCTGACCTCCGCCTTTACCATACCGCCGCCTGCGGTAGCGGTGTAGGTCTTGGCTTCCATTTCTTCCTGCATGCGGATCATATCCTGCTGCATCTTCTGAACCTGCTTCATCATAGCGGCCTGGTTCATGCCGCCCATACCACCGGGCATACCCCGGAATCCACCTTTTGCCATATCAATTAATCTCCTTTTCTGATTTTCACTACATCACTGTGCGCCTGTCCAAAGCGCAGAAGCTGCTCCATCCCTTTGGAAGTCGCAGGTGCCGCGGTCTTATCCACAGCCTTCACAAGGACATTCCGTCCCAGCTTGGCAGATGCCTTCCGGCCGATCATAGAGAGGATCTCCGGCTTGTTCACCACATCTACTGTGAAGGAATTGGCGCAGCGCAATTCCAAAGTATTGCCCACCAAGGCACCTTGCACAGGGGCGTTTGGTGTAGGCGCAAAGAATCCAGACACCGGAGGTTTCAGTTCCTTGCGGATGTCCGCTGCCAGATCCGGCCAGAAGCCGGGGGGCGTTTGGTCCGGTACAGGCGCTGGGGGCGCAGGGGGCATTTCCTCAAAGGGCAACGGCGGCGCATCATCATCGGGCAGAGGCGGAAGCTCTTCCTCCGGTTCTTCCCTGCTTATGGATGCTTTGACGGTAAAGCTGCCGTTTTTTAGTTGCTCTTCTACTCTGCTAAGCCTTGCGTTGAGACCCTGTGCGTCCAAGCTTAGCTCAGGTTGGCACAGATTTAGCAGGCACAGCTCCGTATCCAAACGCCGGGATGCGCTGCGTGTAAAGGAAGCCAAGGTCTTCTGGATGGCGTTCATCATGTACACCAATTCCCCGGAAGAGAACCGGCTCACAAGGCCCTTCACATCCGTATCGGATGCCACACCGGAAAGCAGGCTGATGCCTTCCTTGGGGGCAGATTGCAGGATCATCAGATCCCGGGTCAGACAGGCCAGCTCATCCAAAAGCGCGCCCATGTCCTTACCCTGAGAATAGGATTCGTTCAACAGCGTCAGCACTTTCTTGCTGTCATGGTCGGCAATGGCCGCCATCATGGCGCTGCATTCCCGGATTCCGGCAATACCAAGACACCCATAAACCTTTTCAGCGGTCAGTTCGCCTGTGGTAGCGCTGGCGCACTGGTCCAAAAGACTCAGACCGTCACGCATACCGCCATCCGCCAGCCGTGCCAGCACACGGGCAGCGCTGTCGTCTAAGTCAATATTTTCTTTATATGCCACGTACTGCAGCCGCGCGGCGATATCCTCCTGGCTGATGCGTCGGAAAGAAAACCGCTGGCAGCGGGACAGAATGGTGGCAGGAACTTTATGCAGTTCCGTAGTCGCCAGAATAAAAAGCAGATGCTCCGGGGGTTCTTCAATGATCTTTAAGAGCGCATTGAAGGCAGATATAGAAAGCATATGCACCTCATCGATGATGTACACACGCTTCTTCACCTGCGACGGGGTATAAATGGCATCGTCGCGCAGGTCACGGACATTGTCGACACCATTGTTGGAAGCGGCATCGATCTCCAGAACATCCATACAGGCACCGGAATCGATGGTCCGGCAGGCCTGGCAAACACCGCAGGGATTACCGTCCTGTGGGTTCTCACAGTTGACGGCCTTGGCCAAGATCTTAGCGGAGCTGGTCTTACCGGTACCCCGCGAGCCGGTAAACAGGTACGCATGGCTCAGCTTACCACTTTGCAATTGGGTTTTCAGTGTTGTGGTCACAGCACTTTGCCCCACAACATCATCAAATGTCTGGGGACGATATTTGCGGTATAAAGCTTGATACATACAGCTCCTCCTCTCCGGTGTAATAAGGACCGGCTCATAACAAGATCGCACACCCACATTTGTGCAAGCTTAACACCCGACACCATGCAGCCAGCTCGGGAACGGCAACCTCGCGGCACACGGAAAGATCCGCTTAATGCTGCTTGGTTCCCCACCTGACATGGT
>JAZOLX010000038.1:0-15452 GCA_045653485.1 Faecousia sp.
GTACGGCGAAGAGCTGGTTAAGAAGATGGAAAAGTCCGGCGCAAAGGCTTACCTGGTCAACACCGGCTGGAACGGCACCGGCAAGCGTATCTCCATTAAGGATACCCGCGGCATCATCGACGCTATCCTGGATGGCTCCATCCTGAAGGCTGACACCAAGAAGATCCCCTACTTCGACTTCGAGGTTCCCACTGCTCTGCCCGGCGTTGATCCCGCTATCCTGGATCCTCGCGATACTTACGCTGATCCCGCTATCTGGGAAGAGAAGGCTAAGGATCTGTCCGCTCGCTTCATCAAGAACTTTGAGAAGTACACCGGCAATGACGAGGGCAAGGCTCTGGTCGCCGCTGGTCCCCAGCTGTAATAAGAAAGTCGCTTCCTCAAAGATGATTTTTGCCGGATGAGCGGTTCTTTCGGCCCAGCTCTCGCTTATAAAAACCTTGGAATACACAAAGTATTCCTGCGGTTTTTAACGCGGACCTGAACTGAAATTCCTCGCTCCCCGCCTAAAAATCCTCTTTTCAAAAGCTCCTCTACATGCATAATGAAGAAGACCCGGCAGATTTCTCTGCCGGATCTTTTTTGTTATCAACCAACTGCATCTGTTAAAGAATGAATATATTCTTCCAGAGTAATATTCAGTTCATGGAGTTCAGAGGCCAGTTCTTTGCCTACATAACGGTAATGCCAGGGTTCATAAATGATGCCGGTGATATCGATCTTATCATAAGGATAACGAAGGATGAAGCCGTATTCCCAGGAGTGTTCCATCAGCCACTTTTGGGCGGGTAGCTGTGCCTGTCGCGAATCCAATACCCAAAGATCGGTATCAATAATATCCACAGCAAGGCCCAGCTGATGCTCACTGGTGCCGGGAACAGCAATAATGGTGGCAGCTTCTATTTTTGCGGTTGCTTCATCATACCCTTGATCCATGTAGTATTTCACCTTGCGGTTGTAGTTATCCACCTGCTGCTGATGGGTACGGTAACTGGAAACAACATAGGCTTGGGGACAGACTTTGTTGCAATCGTCGATCATAGTAATCAGCGCTTCATAGCAGCTGCTGTCTACCATGCTTCCCTGAACGCCGTGGGCAGAAGTCAGACTGATAAGGTCCGGTTCGTAATCGGCGGGGACGTAATTCCATGGATTGACCATGATCACCCGCTTGCCTTGGGAGGTGAAATGGCAGGGGGTACCATCAATGATGATTTCACCGGTGGCCATGGTGCCATTCTCTAGAAAATAATAGGTACTACCATCTACCTCCAGCCAGCCGGTGACCGGAATACCGTCTTCACTGTAGTAGTAACGGTTGCCATTTTCTTCTACCCAACCGGTGACCAAGGGAATTGTGGTGGGCGTCATAGTAGGCTGCGTGGTAGCCGCGGTTGTGGTTTCTGGAGGCAGAGTTGTTTCAATCGGTGGTTCTTGGACGCAACCTGCAAGAAATAAGCCAAGCAGTGCGACAGCGAACCAAAGCGGATATTTCATAAGGGATTTTCCTTTCAGCTCAGGCTTTGCAGATACTCTTCCAATGTCAAACCGGAATCGTGAAGCTCTTTTGCAACTTCCTTACCCACATAGCGGTAATGCCAAGGCTCATAAATGATGCCTGTTTTATCGATTTTGTCTTTCGGATAGCGCAGGATGAAACCAAATTCCCACGCATGCTCCATCAGCCACTTTTGGGCAGGCAGGGTTTCCTGTTCTTCCTCAAGCTCCCACAAGCGGGTATCGATGATATCCACAGCAAGGCCCAACTGGTGTTCGCTGGTGCCGGGTCTGGCAATGATGGTGGCAGCTTCTGCTTCTGCCTGTGCCTGCGTATACCCCTTATCCAGATAGGATTGGACCTTCCGGTTATAAGAATTTGTTTGGTATTCATGGGTGCGGTAGCTGGAAACTACGCAGACCCGGGGAACCGTACGGTTGCAGGCATTGATCATTTCCATCAGTGCCTCGTAGCAACTCCGGTCTACCTGACTGCCCTCCACGCTGACATCCATGCTCAAGGCTACCAGATCCGGCTCGTATCCATCAGGAACAGGATTCCAGGGATTGACCAGAAGGATGGGAATACCGGCAGAGGTAAAATGGTATGTAGTGCCTTCAATTTGCACAGAACCGGTGGCCATGGAGCCATCTTCTTTAATATAGTAGTTGTTTCCGTTTTCTTGGAACCAACCGGGTTTGACAAACCCCTCTTCATCCAGAAGGTAGCGCTTGCCATCCAAATCAAACCAGCCGGAGGGCCGTGTGCCGTCTTCGTTTAAGTAATACTTGCGGCTGTTCTCTTCAAACCAGCCGGAAAGGGGAGCCGGAACACCTGTATCGCCGGTGGTTTCTGAACCGGGTTTTGGATCTGTATTGGAACAGGATGCGATTGCGGTAATCAAAAGGATCAGAAGCGCAGCAAGAACGGCCATCAGCATCACGAATCTGGGATTCAAGCGGCGGCGTCTGCGGCGGCGTCTAGTTTGTGCCATAACAAAACCTCCAGAGGAAGGATATTTCGAATACTATCTTATTCTATCATAAAAAGAAGAAAAAAGATAGTGTCTGTGTAACCACAGAAAATCGGCGTAAAAAACCGTCCTGCCGGTAAGCAGGACGGTTTTGTAATTAACGAACGTATTCGATGACGACCCGACGGTTGGGTTCGATACCGGTGGAATGGGTGGTAATGTTTTCCATCTCCTGCAAGGTAGCATGGATAACATGACGCTCATAGGCATTCATGGGTTCCAGCGTGGTGCGGCGGCGGTTCTTCAGAACCTGCTGTGCCTTCTTACGGGCATAACGGCGCAGAGAGTCTTCACGCTTTTCCCGGTACTCCTCAGCGTCCACATTGATGCGGATATGGCCCTCGGAGCCGCGCTTAATGGAATAATTACACAGGTGCTGGATGGCATCCAGTGTGTCACCCCGGCGACCAATCAGATAACCCAGATCGTCGCCTACCAGGTCGACCTTGTAAGTATTTTTGTCAACCTTCCATGCATGGGGAACAGCGGTGGAACCCATGTGCTCCAGCAGACCCTTCAAGAATTGCTCGATGGCTTCCTCGGTGCTGCCTGCTTCAGCAGGGGCATAAGCCTTAGGCTCTTTGGGTGCCTTCGGTGCTTCTTCCTTGGGAGCTTTGGGTTGCTTTTCGGCCTTGGGAGTTTTTGCTTTCGGTTCTGCCTTCTTGGACTCAACCTTGGGCGCTTCTACCTTCGGCTCAGCCTTGGGTGTCTCAACCTTGGGTGCTTCTTCTTTCGGTGCTTGCGGCTTCTTGGCCTTCGGCTTAGAACGGGAAGCGGAGGACAGAGCAACCTTAGGTGCTTCGGGAATGGGATCGGGTGCTTCGTAGGTTACCTGAATTCTGGCGGGTGTCGCACCAAGGCCTAAAAAGCCGGCCTTTGCCTGAGACAGGACCTGAACAGAGACATCATCGCGCTCCAGACCAAGCTGGGCCAACGCGGCTTCAATAGCCAGCTCGATGGTCTTGCCGGTAGTAATAATGGTTTTTTCCATGGTTTATTCCTCCGTGGATGCGTTGCTGTAGCGGTTGGGATCGTAGGCACGGCCCTTACAGTAGGGACGGTCGGCAATGCCGGACAGAGTAACCTTTTCTTCGGGTTCTTCCTCTACGATACCTTTCTTTGCAGCGTATTCCTTAGCAGCGGCAACCCTTGCGGCTTCTGCCTCCCGCTGCTGCTTCTGCTGCAGCTTTTTCTTACTGGTGTTTTCAGTGATGCCGTCGGGGTTAGCAGCGCGGCGCTCTGCACGCAGGCGCTCCTTCTCGGCTTCGATGCGTTCAGCTTCCAGAGCCTTCTGCAGACGGATAGCATCTTCTGCATCGTAGATCGTGCGGTATTTTTTGGTCAGATAGACATCGGCCACTGTAGCGATGATACCCTGAATGAACCAATACAGGCTCAGTGCTGCGGGAACGGTAAAACCGATCCACAAAGACATCAAAGGCATCATCCACATCATCATCTTGCCGCTCTGGTTGGCCTGAGAGTTCTTAGCGGTTTCTTTATCCTGGATGCCCTTCTCGTCGGTTACGACGGAATCGTTCATCTTCATGGAGATGTGCATGCTCAGAACCTGACTGCCTGCGGACAGCAAGGGAACGATGAAAGCACCGATGGTTGCCCAATTGTAAACATCCCAAGCAAATACATTGAACTGGGGAATCAGACCCATATCAATACCCAGGAAGTTGAAGTTAACACCGGCCTTTGCAGTTTCGCTCAGAACGATACCGGCCTGTTCTAACTGGGGCAGGAAATCGGGAATATACTTTGCGGCAATGACCTGGTCATAGTAATTGTTGCTGGAGAAGATGCCTTCTGCGGAAAGCTCCTTGATCACAGAAACAATCTTTTCGGCAACAGCCAGATCTTCGCCCAACATGTAAACGATGGGCTGACGGATAACGGTAAACAGAGGGATCAAAATAAACAGAGGAATCATGCTCCAAAGGCAGCCACCGCCCATGGATACACCCTCTTCTTTATAAAGTGCCTGAATTGCCTCATTCTGTTTCTGCTGGTCATTGGCATACTTTTCCTGAATGACCTTCAACCGGGGAGACAGACGGGACATTTTCATAGAGCTCTTTTTGCTCTTGGCAGTGATAGGCATCAGAATAACCTTTACCAGAACGGCAAAGATGATCATGGCGACACCGTAGTTATTGGTGAGCTGGTACAACTGGCCCAGCAGCCAACCAAAGGGAACAGTGACTAGATCAGAAAGCTGAAACGCGAGAATCATTATTTATTCCTCCTTAGGGAACAGGATCAAAGGGGTCTCCTTTGTAAAAGGGATTACAGCGCAGCAGCCGCTTAAAAGCAAGCCAGCCGCCCTTTATGGCCCCATACTTTGTGATCGCTTCGTACGCATAAGCAGAGCAGGTGGGTGTGAATCGACAGCTTGGAGGGGTGGCAGGAGAAATGGAACGCCGATAAAAAGAAATCAATGCGAGAAACAGACGCTTCATGAATTTTCCTCACATTCCGGAATCAATAGGCCACTTTTTTGTGCCAGAGAGAAAAACGCTCCGGTCAGTTTTCCAAATGGGGCTTCTACAGCACGGGTCCTGGCCACTACCACAATGTCCCAACCGGGCGCGAATCGCTCTTCGTTAAGACGGTAGATCTCCCGGATCCTGCGGCGTGTGCGGTTACGCACAACAGCATGACCCAGCTTTTTGCTGACCGTGATGCCAATGCGGTTGCTTTCTGACCGGTTAGGCCGGGCATACAGCACAAAATAGGAATTGGCAACACCCTTGGAGCTGTAAAGCTTTCGGAAAATATGATTCTTTTTCAAACTGCTTGAAAACTTCATAGAATTCTCCCATATTGTTTTTTCATTTTTTGCTTACGCAAAAAATGAAAAAGGGAGCGGGGCGAATCATCCATTCGCCCCGCACAGACTCCCGTTTCGCTATGAGCTGCCCTAGCTGTGGTCACCCACGAGTCGGTGCTCAAGCAGACAGAACCTTGCGGCCCTTAGCACGGCGGCGGGCAAGAACCTTACGGCCGTTGGAAGTAGCCATTCTCTGACGGAAACCATGGACCTTGGATCTATGGCGACGGCTGGGCTGATAGGTACGCTTCATGAGTACACCTCCTGTCAAAAATCAATAATGCTCAACAGCCAATCATTGGCCGCAGCAAAACATAGTAACAGACCATAATTGGTCATGCTAGACCAGTATAACCCAAAAATGCAACCAGGTCAACAACTTTTTTTGCATTTTTACGCAAAAAGATAGGGAATTTGGGACTCAAAGGCCACACCATGGGGGGAAACTGTATCTGTAGCGGCTACACAACGGCGAACAAAGTCCGCAGCCAGTACACCGCTTTCAAAAACAGAGCGGTCTTGCAGCAGGCTTCCGGTAAAAACCGCGGAATAAAGATCACCGGTGCCGTGGCACTGCCGGGGGATAACCGGGGTGTAATAGGAGAAAAATTCGCCCTGTGCTTCTTTGCCGCAAAAGCCGATGGTACCATCCTTGCCGGTGACACCTGTAATGACTACAGCCTTTGCATGAAAATGTTGCAGCAATTTCTCCGTTAAACTTTTCAAGTAGCGGGTGTCAGGCTCCGCTTGATAGGGAATGCCCGTCAGCATTGCTGCTTCCGTCACATTTGGAAGCAGAATATCTGCTTCACCACAAAGCTTTGCCATAGCACAAACATGATCGTCACCCAAACGGCTGTAAAGCTTGCCATGATCACCCATAGCAGGATCTGCAATGATAGTGCTTCCCCGTGCCTTATATCTTTTTAATAAGGAAAGGACGGCTTCAGCTTGTCCGGCATCTGCCATGTAACCGGTGGTAACGGCATCAAAGGTAATGCCTACAGATTCCCAGTGGCTTCCGAAGGCTTCCAAATGGTCCGTCAAAGGCAGAACCTCCGGATAGGGAAAACCGGTGTGGGTACTGAGTACTGCTGTGGGTAAAACACTGCACCGGATTCCCATTGCGCTGATCACGGGCAGCGCTACAGTTAAGCTGCAGCGACCGACACAGGAAAGATCCTGAATAGAGAGTACGGATTTCATAATTACTCCTGATTGCGCTTTTTCATCAGCTGACGCATACGGGTGGCGTGATCCAACTCCCGCTTGCGGATACGCAAAGTTTTGGGTGTGCACTCCAACAGCTCGTCATCGGCAAGGAATTCCAAACACTGCTCCAGAGAATAATTCCTAGGGGTGGTCAAACGCAGTGCTTCGTCAGAGCCGGAAGCGCGCATGTTAGTGAGCTGCTTCTTTTTACAGACGTTAACGGTCATATCCTCGTTGCGGCTGCAGATACCAACCACCATACCGGCATAAACCGGTGTGCCGGGGCCGATAAACAGAGCGCCGCGCTCCTGTGCGCCGTGCAGACCGTAGGTAACGGCCTCGCCGCTTTCAAAAGCAATCAGAGAGCCGGTCAAACGGCGCTCGATCTCGCCCTTCATAGGCGCATAGTTTTCCAGAACGGAGGACATGATGCCCTCACCACGGGTATCGGTGAGGAACTCGCTGCGGTAGCCGAACAGACCTCTGGAAGGAACCATAAACTCCAGACGATAGCGGCTGCCCATGGGCGTCATGCTCAAAAGATCTGCCTTCCGGCGTCCCATCTTTTCAATGACACTGCCCATGCACTCTTCGGGAACGTCGGCGACCATTCTTTCGATCGGTTCGCAGAGCTTGCCATCGATGGTCTTGGTTAGCACACGGGGGGTGGAAACGGAGAACTCATAGCCTTCCCGGCGCATGGTCTCCATCAGGATGGACAGGTGCATTTCACCGCGGCCTGCTACATTAAAAGCGTCAGTGCCCTGCTCGGTGACGTGGAGGGAAACATCCTTCAAAAGCTCCTTTTCCAGACGGTCCCGGAGGTTGCGGGAGGTCACAAATTTGCCTTCCCGGCCTGCAAAGGGAGAGTCGTTTACGGCAAAAGTCATTTCGATGGTGGGATCACTGATCTTTACAAAAGGCAGCGGCTCAACAGCATCGAGTGCGCAGAGAGTACGGCCAATGGTGATATCTGCCATACCGGACAGTGCTACGATCTCACCGGCAGAAGCCTGCTGGATGGGATTCTTGCCCAGACCGTCAAACTCATAAAGGGCAACCACCTTACCTTTTTGGCGCAGCTCGGTGTTGTGATAATCACAGATGGTCACTTCCTGACCAACCTTGATAGAACCCCGCTCCACACGGCCAACGGCAATACGGCCTACATACTCATTATAATCGATGGAAGAAACCAGAAGCTGCAAAGGCTCCTCTGCGTTGCCGGTGGGTGCATCGATATATTTGATGATGGTTTCAAACAAGGGGGTCAGATCGGAGCCAACCTCGTCGGGACTGTAGGAAGCGGTGCCCTGTCTGCCGGAGCAGAAAACGGTGGGGGAGTTAAACTGCTCATCGGTGGCATTCAGATCCAGCAGCAGCTCCAAAACCTCATCCATGACCTCGAGGATCCGGGCATCCGGCTTGTCGATCTTATTGACAGCAACAATGACTTTGTGACCCAGTTCCAAGGCTTTCTGCAGAACAAAACGGGTCTGGGGCATAGGGCCTTCGGCGGCGTCTACCAGCAGGATAACGCCGTTGACCATCTTCAAAATACGCTCCACCTCGCCGCCAAAGTCGGCGTGGCCCGGGGTATCCACAATATTGATCTTATAATCCTTATAATAAACGGAGGTGTTCTTTGCCAGAATGGTAATGCCACGTTCCCGCTCCAGATCACCGGAGTCCATGACCCGGTCCTGGGTTGTTTGATTCTCGCGGTAAATGCCGCCCTGCTTCAAAAGCTCGTCTACCAGCGTGGTCTTGCCGTGGTCAACGTGGGCGATAATGGCAATATTACGAATATTTTCTTGAGATGCCATGCGGATTCTCCTTTATATATTAAGTGTCACATTCTCTCAACTTTAAAATATAACATATCACTAAAAAGATTGCAATAAATTTGGTAAAAATTTACGAAAAAAATCGGTGTTTTTCTGTGGAAAATTGCCTTCCAAAACCTATTGACCCTTGAAAAAACCTATGATATATTATAGAATAACAAACTATAACATAAACATATTTTACAGAAAGATTTAGGAGGTAATTCCAAATGGCGTACTTTTACACCGAACCCAGCCACACCTTCAGCGAGTACCTG
The DNA here is from genome assembly GCA_045653485.1 of Faecousia sp. Taxonomy (GTDB): domain Bacteria; phylum Bacillota; class Clostridia; order Oscillospirales; family Oscillospiraceae; genus Faecousia. Next base: position 8,687 of record JAZOLX010000038.1, read on the forward strand.
CTGATCCCCGGCTACACCTCTGAAGAGTGTGTTCCCGATCGTGTTTCTCTGCGCACTCCGCTGACCAAGTATCGCAAGGGTCAGGAAGAGCCGGCAATTTCTTTGAATATTCCCATGGTTTCTGCCATCATGCAGTCCGTTTCCAATGATACCTTGGCCATTGCTCTGGCTAAGGAAGGCGGTTTGAGCTTCATCTTCGGCAGCCAATCCATTGAATCTCAGGCAGCCATGGTTGCCAAGGTCAAGGGTTACAAGGCAGGTTTTGTGGTCTCCGCATCCAACCTGACCCCCGAAAACACTCTGGCGGATGTGTTGGCACTGAAGGAAAAGAACGGTTTCTCTACCGTTGCCATCACTGACGACGGTACTGCCACCGGTAAGCTGTTGGGCATTGTCACCGGACGCGACTACCGTGTTTCCCGTATGGATGTCAGCGAGAAGGTCGCCACCTTCATGACCCCCCGGGAAAAGCTGATCACCGCTCCTGCAGAAACCACACTGAAGGAAGCGAACGATATCATCTGGGAGCATAAGCTGAACAGCTTGCCCATCGTGGACGAGAACGATCATCTGATGTATTTCGTATTCCGTAAGGACTACGCATCCCACAAGGCAAATCCCCAGGAACTGCTGGACAGCAAGAAGCGTTATCTGGTAGGTGCCGGTATCAACTCCCGCGACTATGCTGAGCGTGTTCCCGCGCTGCTGGAAGCAGGCGCAGATGTGCTGTGTATTGACTCCTCCGAAGGTTACACCTGCTGGCAGGCAAAGACCATCGCCTGGGTCCGTGAGCACTACGGCGAGAGCGTCAAGATCGGTGCCGGCAACGTGGTTGACCGTGACGGCTTCCTGTTCCTGGCAAAGGCAGGCGCTGACTTTGTAAAGGTCGGTATCGGCGGCGGTTCCATCTGCATCACCCGTGAGACCAAGGGCATTGGCCGCGGTCAGGCTACCGCACTGATCGAGGTAGCTGCTGCCCGTGACGAGTACTTTAAGGAAACCGGCATTTATGTGCCCATTTGCTCCGACGGCGGTATCGTCCATGACTATCACATGACTCTGGCTCTGGCTATGGGTGCTGACTTCATGATGCTGGGCCGTTACTTTGCCCGTTTCGATGAGTCCCCCACCAACAAGGTGCTGGTCAATGGCGCTTACATGAAGGAGTACTGGGGCGAAGGCTCCAACCGCGCCCGTAACTGGCAGCGCTACGATCTGGGCGGCTCTTCCAAGTTGAGCTTCGAAGAAGGCGTTGACTCCTATGTTACTTACGCAGGCAGCCTGCACGATAACGTGGAAGCCAGCCTGTACAAGGTAAAGAGCACTATGTGCAACTGCGGTGTCATCACCATTCCCGACCTGCAGAGAGAAGCTAAGCTGACTCTGGTTTCCTCCGTCTCCATCGTCGAAGGCGGCGCCCACGACGTCACCCTCCGCTCTGCTTCTTCCGCAAAGTAATTTAATACGATAAAAAAGCAACCGCCTTAAGCGGTTGCTTTTTTGTACTTTAACCAGAAAATCTAGGATCCAAAAAACCGAACAGCAAAAACAGTTGCAGAAATAAAAATTTATGAAAATATAAAACCTTACAGAAAACCAAAGCCCCTTTAAAGTATAAGAAAAGAAAACAAAAAAGGGAGATATCATTATGAAAACATTGACGCAAAAAATTATGGCGGTAATCATGCTGATTGGAATAATCTGCACTATGTTCACAGGCTGCGACAAAAATAGTGGAAATGCAACAGGTAACGCCGGAGACACGCCAAACGGTTGGTCCGAAAATGAAAAAAAGCCTGTTAATACAAAGGCACTGAACTTTAACGACTATGTGAGATTTGATATCGAGGGTACAAATGGCTATGGTATTTTAGATAATGTATATATTGATTACAAACAAATTGTGACCGATTATGCAGAAAAATTTGAAAGCCTGCAGTACGAGATACTGGAAGAAAGTGAAGATTTCGGGTTAACAGTACTTTTCTTTTCCAATACATATGAAGAGGGTGTTACAACGCATGGGTATGATCTGAAAGATGCTTACAATGTGCTGGTCAGAGATCTTTCTCCTACAATGGATTACAACACATTCTATCAGTTGTTTGAAAACGAATACTTAAAAAATGGGACAAAAATTAATATCAATTGGTTAAAAGAAGATTATGTAAAAGAAAATGTTAAAAAACTGGAAAAATTATTGGATGTTAAGATTTCTTATAAGGATTTTACTTTTACAATCAATAACCTGCCTGAAGTTGTAGAGGTCGATCCTTTTGCTGATGTTGAGTTCCAAATGGTTGGCAACAGCGGAGAAGCATATTTTTATACGAAGTATGCTTTAGCGAATGTTCCAACACTACAGGGCAACATGGAGACGGCAATCGTTCTGGATATTACCGAAGAAAACAATACGGACTACAGTAACGGAGATAAAGTGCGCGCTTATTTACAGGAAGCTGTCGATGTAGATAGAATTGCCAGAGAGTACGGTGTTATCTTTACAAGAACAGAAGGAGAGATTGAGGTCAGTGGATTAAATGCATACGGACGGCCAGAAGCAAGCGATGGAGAACATGCGATCATCAATCTGAATGACTATATATATGTAGGTGGTTGGTACGAATTCGATGGATATGGTTCTGCACAGATATCCATTGATTATGAGGCAATTATTAGAGACTACCGCAAAAGTATCAGTACAAACATTGCGCCAGAGGATATGTTAGGCAGTGGTAGTCCGAGATTTGCGGCCAAAAGAGCTTTTGAATATCATGATCCCTTTGCTATGATCAGTACTTCTCATGATTATTATTGCAGTGGCGGAGGATATACCGAGTTAGGTAACAATTTGTGCAACGGCGATGTGCTCCAGATGTCTTGGGAGGTTAACCAGGATGGCTTGGACAAGTTGACCAAGATCATGAATGCTGAATTTGTTTATGAAGATTTTGAGATCATGGTGACCGGGTTGAAACCTGTCAGAGAGTTCGATCCTTTTGAGACCTATGAGCTGTTTTTTGATGGCAGCAACGGAAGCGGATATGCATACGGCAATATAATATTCAATTCTTCTGCAAACGACCCGCATCAAATGATGGATATTGAATTTGAGGTTATCAGCGATAAAAACGGGTCTCTTTCCATTGGCGATACGATTGTTTTAAGTGTTGAGTACTTTGAAGAAGGCGGCAATTTCTTATTTAACTGGGGTTTGATCCCTACCAGAACGGAAATTGAAATTGTTGTCTCCGGGTTGGAATAAAAAATAAAATCGAACGCTCTTCCCCTGGTGAGAATACGCAGAAAGAGGGAGATTTTTATATGAAAAAATTCTTACTGATCTTATTAACAGTAATGCTGGTTATATCCACAACAGCATGCGTCAGCAGAATCGAAATAGGACCTGCCGTGGACATGACGGTTCCGGTTACAACAGAGAAAACAACCGGCAAGGCAGACCCTGACGAAACGCAAGAAGAGACAACTCAGGAAACCACTGTACCGGAAGAAACTGAAGAAACGATGTACGAGCATACATATATCCAGAGCACAGTGGATGCTTCCTGTACCGACGACGGTTATACTGTTCAGGTGTGTGCATGTGGAGATAGCTATAAGGAAAACTATGTAGTAGCACTAGGCCATCAGTGGGGCAACTGGAAGATCACAAAGGAAGCAACAGAATCCAGCGAAGGTACGGCAGAACGCACATGCTCCGTGTGTGATGCAAAAGAGATAAAAACAATTCCAAGGGATTTGTCCGATCATACCCACAAGTACGATGAGAAGATCACAGAAACAGCGACTTGCTCTTCGGAGGGTGTGAAAACATTTACCTGTTCCTGCGGCGATCAATACACGGAAAGTATTGAAAAGACTTCCCACAACTACACAAAAACGGTGGTTGCTCCTACATGTAAAGCAGGAGGATATACGCTAGTTGCTTGCTCTGGTTGTGGAAATTCCTTCCGGGAAGATCAGACCAATGCCATTGGGCATCAATATGTTTCGACAGTAGTCAGCAAGGCTCGTTGTTATACCACCGGAAAACAGAAAAATACCTGCACGGTATGCGGTTATTCCTACAATGAAGAAATTCCAGAGATTGATCATCCGTACAGTGTTGTTGTTACCGACCCAACCTGTACAGAAAAGGGCCGCACTACCTACACTTGTAATGATTGCGGGTATCGTTACCATGATCATTATGTTGACGCACTGGGACATGAGGATGGTGAGCTGGTCGTTCTCCGTGAGGTAAGCTGTACAGTGGATGCATATGTTTGTCGAAAATGTACCCGTTGCTCAGCGCTTTATCAGGTAGAAGGCGAAAAGGCGTATGGGCATTCGTTTGCTGTAGTGTGGGATACAGCCACATGCACGCGGGATGGCGAAATAATAGAAGCTTGCGAAAATTGCACAAGCGAAAGAAGTACGCCGTCTCCGGCTAAAGGCCATGGCGAAATAAGAGTGGATGTCAAAAAAGGAACCTGTGTTACAGATGGCTATGAATACGAGGTTTGTACCACATGCTGGGAAAGAATCTCAACGAAAGTGATTCCTGCCATCGGTGCTCATACTTTTGAAACTGTAAGCCTTGCAGAAGCAGCGGTTCGCTATTGGGAAGAGCTTGGCGACAGCTATTATATGACTTTTTGTAATTATTATGATTGGCGGGTAGAGGCATGTAAAACCTGCGGTGACATTGACCATGATTCTATCAGATTTGCATACACGGATTATGAAGCTGCTTCAATCATGCTGGGCTATGTAAATGAACTGCGTGAGTCGGTCTATGGAACAGATGAATATAATCTTCAGCTTGACAGCTACATGCTGGAAATTGCAAAAGTACGGGCAGAGCAGATCAGTGTTAACTTTTCCCATGCAGGAGCAGTTACAAATGGCGAAAACATCTGCAGCGGTACGCCGGATATTTACAGCCAGTTTATGCAGTGGTATAATTCACCAGGACATTATCAAAATATGATCGACAAGGATTATAAATATTTTAGTTATGCTATGTATAAAGCTGGAGAAATGCGGGGGGTTGCCGCTATCGGCTACGGTGTGCAGGTATTTAATTGTCCCATATACATAATAGGGTAAAGCAGGAAACGGGTTGCTTTTGCAACCCGTTTCAGACTATCGAAAAACATTGCGAGACCAGTCCGTAGACTGGTCGTGGCAAACTCGTAAAGCTTCACAAACCTGACGGGATTGCCACGTCGCTGCGCTCTCCGCAATGACGTGCGTCTTAGGCACTTGTGCAACAAAACGATCATTACTGATCCGCGAAAAGCTGATCTATGCTGTCAAAGGTATAGCCCATATCCTCCCATTTGGTCAGCAGTTCATCTAGGATAGCCGCATTGGTTTGAGAGGTGGAGTGAAGAAGCACAACTGCACCGTCATGGATCCGGGGAAGGAGCTTTGCATAAGCCTCTTCGGTGGTAGGTTGTTTGTCGTTGTTCCAATCCATGTAAGCAAGACTCCAAAATACTGTTTGATAACCCAATTCTTTAGCCATTAGCAGGTTATCCTTGCTGTAGATCCCCTGGGGTGGGCGGTAGTATTTGGGAAGGTCTTTTCCGGTGGTTTCTTTGAACAGAGTTTCCAGCTCGGTTAGCTCCTTGGAAAAAGCTTCTTTGGTGGAAAGCTTACTCATATCGTAGTGGTGCATGGTGTGATTGCCTACAATATGGCCCTCATCCACCATCCGGCGTACCAGATCAGCATTCTTTTCAATGTAATTACCAACAAGGAAAAAGGCAGCGGGAACATTATGGGATTTCAGCACATCCAGAATTTTTGCGGTGCAGCCGTTTTCATAGCCGGCATCAAAGGTCAGATAAAGGACTTTTTTCTGTGTATCGCCTATGTAAGCGGCATTGAACCGTGCAAGCTCTTCGGTGCTGGCCGGACCAACTGGCGGTGCATGTTCCTGCCGGAAGCTAAGCCCCCAAGCGCCTGTTTCAATGGTTTTGTGTGTAAATTGCGATAAAACAAGAGCGGCAATGGCCATAAATGCTCCTACTAGCAGAAGAATATCCCTTTTTCGCATGATCGATCCCCTCCTGAGGACAATCTATGCGGTACAGTAAAACAATATGCGAAAAGGGCGCGGCGGCTTGCCGAAAAATGCCCCGTGCTTTTCAGCACGGGGCATTGGTGTATGGACTTACTTCAGGATCTTCAGAGCGCCGGTGGGACATGCATTTGCGCACTCGCAGCAGTCTACGCACTTAGCGATCTTAGCGGGATCCCGGAACTCGGGCTTGATGACGGTGGTGAAGCCACGGCCAACCAGACCCAGCAGACCTTCGCCGGCGACCTCTTCACAGGTACGGACGCACAGGTTGCACAGGATGCACTTGCCTTCATTGCGCTCGATAACGACCAGCTTCTTCTCGCTGCCGCTCTGGCGCTTGGCACCTGCGAAACGGCCGGGATTGACTTCGTACAGGTTGGTGTGGTGCACCAGCTTGCAATCATGGAAGTCGTGGCAGCCGCACTCCAGGCAGCGCAGTGCTTCTGCACGGGCCTGCTCGTCGGTGAAGCCGTTGATAACAGCGTCGAAGTTGCCCTTACGGTAAGCGGGATCCTTGCAGGACATTTCTGCACGGGCTTTTCTTTCACGGTCAGCGAACTCTTCAGCGGTAACCTTGCGCTCGGAGTAGTAGGGAGCGCGGACCTTGGTATCCTTGCCGTTCAGATAAGCGTCGATAGCGAAAGCGGCATCGTTAGCTTCGCCGATGGCACG
>JAZOLX010000039.1:0-11272 GCA_045653485.1 Faecousia sp.
ACAGCGGACATGGAAGAGCCGTTGCCCAGGTGGCAGTTGACCATCTTGAACTCGGTCTTGCCAACCAGCTGTGCGGTACGCTTTGCAACATACTTGTGAGAGGTGCCGTGGAAGCCGTAGCGGCGGATGGAGTCGTTCTTGTAGTACTCGGTAGGGATAGCGTAGCGGTAAGCCTTGGGAGGCATGGTCATGTGGAATGCGGTGTCGAACACAGCGACCTGGGGAGTGGTGGGCATAACAGCCTGGCAAGCCTCGATACCCATCAGGTTAGCGGGGTTGTGAAGGGGTCCCAGAGGGATGCACTTCTTGATAGCAGCGATGACTTCGTCGTTGATGATGCAGGAATCAAAGAACTCCATACCACCGTGCAGAACGCGGTGACCGACAGCGTCGATCTCCTCAACGGACTTAATGACACCAACTTCGGCATCCTGCAGGATCTCCAGAGTAGCAGCGATTGCTTCGGAGTGAGTGGGCATGGGGATTTCCTTAACGACCTTGTCGCAACCAGCCTTGGTGTGGTTCAGACGGCCATCGATACCGATACGCTCACACAGACCCTTAGCGGACACTACACCGGTCTCGGGATCCATCAGCTGATACTTCAAGCTGGAGCTACCGGCGTTGATGATCAAAATGTTCATTTGAATTTGCCTCCTAAAAATTTTGTTTTCATTTTTCGCAGTTTATGATAATATAACCATAGCTAGAGCTATTCTATAATATTTCCTAGAATTTCTCAAGTCCTGTTTGCAATTTTTTCTAAAAAAGGTGGAATTATTTTGAAGATAACCGGAATTATCTGCGAATACAATCCCCTTCACCTGGGTCATAAAAAGCAAATTGATCATATCCGCACAGTTAACGGCTCTGATAGCGGTATTGTCTGCCTTATGAGCGGCAATTATGTGCAGCGGGGTACACCGGCTATTGTGGACAAAATGCACCGCGCAAAAGCCGCCGTGCTGTCCGGTGCGGATCTGGTTCTGGAGTTGCCTGTCACCTATGCTCTTTCTTCCGCAGAGGGTTTTGCTGCCGGCGGTGTCCGAATTTTGTCGGGTTTTTGTAACACACTTTGCTTTGGTGCGGAAACCGCCGATACCGAAAAGCTATTGTCTATTGCCAATACACTTCTGGGGGAAGATTTTGTTCATATTCTGAAACAGCACTTAGAGCAAGGTATCTCCTTTCCTGCTGCAAGAGAGGCTGCACTGGTGGAAATGGGCCATGATGCAACAATTCTAAAACAGCCTAATAACATTCTGGCTATAGAATACTGCAAAGCAATCTTGGCACAGAAGGCCCCTATGCAGCCGATGCCGATCATACGGCAAGGCAGCTATCACGATGAACTTCCGGACCCGGAGAATCCTTCGGCAACTGCCGTTCGTACACTGATGGCAAGCGGGGAATGGGAACGCTATGTTCCTAAAGAAGCGGTGGATTGCTTGAAAGACGCATCGCTGCACACCCTTGCTGCCGGTGAGCGGGCTATTTTAATGCGCCTTCGTACCATGACGGATGCCGAATTTGAGGCGCTTCCCTACGGCAGTGAAGGTTTGTGGCGCAAGTTCATGCATGCTGCGCGGAAAGAAGCCACCGTTGAAGCTATTGTTTCCGCGGTGAAATCCAAGCGCTATACCCGTACCCGGCTGGACCGCATGTTGATGTGTGCTTTTCTGGGGATCACCGATAAAGATCTTATGCAGGAAATTCCCTACATCCGGGCACTGGCCTTTAATGACAGAGGCCGGGATATTCTAAAACAGGCAAGAAATTGTGTCCCGATCTTGAATATCGGACAGCCGACAGACCATCCTTACGCAGCTTTAGAAAAGCGATGTGACGATCTGTATGGCCTGTTCAATACCTTTGATCCCGAACCACCCGGAGCAAATTCTGCATACCGTATTTATTGCCAGCCATAAAGGAGGGATTTTATGATTCGCCGCAAATTATGGCCCTGGTTCTTATTGTTATCCATATTGATTCTGTTGGTTGGTATCGGCCTTCTGGTCTTTCAACTGAATTATGTCATTTTGGAAGATACGGTCTACCCTCGTGGTCTGGAAACTCTGTCTTTTTCCTCTTGGCCGATATCGGAGCAAAGCCGCCTAACACGCTTTTCGCAATTAAAGCAGATAGATCTTATTCAAGCCGACATCACCATCGACCAGCACGATGAATTATCCCGTCTTCTGCCTGACTGTGAGGTCTTATGGCTCGTTCCTTTTCAAGGTGACCGTCTGCCACTTGATACTGAAAAAATCACACTTACCCATTTTACGGATGCCGATATCGCTGCACTCCAGCATCTGCCAAAGCTGAAAACTGTAACAGTGATCGACATTGGAGATGCCGGGCAAATTTCTAAACTGAGATCGGCGCTACCACACTGCCGGATCCTGCAGCAATATACCATAGGCAACACCCTAATGGATGAAAATACGTTATTTTACCGCAGTTCCAATATCCATGACATTACCCTTGCGCTTTCCCTTTTCCCGAAAATTTCTTTGATCGACGCAACCGGTTGTCCCTTCTACGGGGCATTGATCGTACTGCGAGAACAATACCCCAAATGCCGCTTTTTGTATGATGTACCCATTGACGGTATTCTCTGGGGAGAACGCAGCACTGAGATCGCTGTAGATTCCACTTCTGCTTACGAGCTTAGTCTTACTCTGCCCGCGCTCCCCCGTGTAAAAAGTGTGCAGATCACTCAGCCTATTCCCGACCCAGATTTGATGCTGCAGCTACGGCAGGATTATCCGCATATTCAGTTTACATACAGCTTTGATCTGTTTGGGAAAACGGTAACACCCGAAACAGAATCCATTAATATATCCGGCATCAAACTGGAGAACACCGCACAATTTGAAAAATATCTTCCCCATTTCAATAACCTCAAGAAGGTGGAAATGCGTCGCTGTGGCATTTCCAACGAGGATATGGATGCGCTGAAGCAGCGGTATCCGGATATATTCTTCATATGGGAAGTACAGATTGGTCACGCATGGATCCGCACTGACGTTACCTATTTCATGCCATATAAACACAGGCTGGTACTGTATGACACGCATGTGGATAATCTGAAATATCTGACAGAATTGATCTGCCTGGATATGGGACACATGAAGGTCACCAGAACCGATTATCTGGCCTATATGCCCAAGCTGCAATATCTGCTAATGTGCAGCACGCCTATCACAGATATTTCTTACTGCGCCAATATGAAGGATCTAAAGTATGTAGAGCTGTTTCTTACCAAGGTAACCGATTTTTCTCCCCTGCTGGAATGCAAAAATCTGGTAGATCTCAATGTCTGCTATACCAATCCCGCTGATCCATTGATCTTCGGTCAAATGACCCAATTGCAGAATCTGTGGTTCCGAAACATGATGGATTGGAATGTTCGGAATCAACTTCGACAAGCATTACCGAATACCACAATGGTGTTTGAACCCGGTTCCTCTACCGGCGGTGGTTGGCGTAAACTGCCCAACTATTACGCCCAACGGGATATTTTGAAAATGCCATATATGGAAGAAGACTAAAAATCAGCTCCCAATCGCAAATGCGATCGGGAGCTGATTCATTTTACTTATATGCAGCAACGCTTTTACGAACCAATGCCCGCTTCAGCTTTGCTTCTGCTACAATCAGATCCGTATTGCTGATATTTTTGTCCGCAAGGATCTGCTTTGCCCGTTCTTCAGCATTGGCTGCTCTGTCCAAGTCGATCTCATCGGCCCATTCAAAAGTGGTAGGCACCAGTGTCACAGCTCCGTTATTGACAGACAGAATACCGCCAATGCAGGCTGCATACCGCTTCCGGCCATCAATGACAAACATAGCACGACCCATTCCCAGCGGCGCAACACAGTTGATATGCCCAGCCAGAATGCCCATATCTCCGGAAGTTGTACGGACAACTACCTCCTCGGCCATTCCTTTAAACTCCATACCGTCGGGGGTAACGATCTTCAGTGAGAAGCTGTTCATGCGTTCTCACCCTTCCACTTTTCCACCACTTCATCGATGGAACCTGCGTACAGGAAGTAGGATTCAGGGATTTCGTCATGCTTGCCCTCAATGATCTCCTTAAAGGAACGGATCGTCTCCTTCAAAGGTACATATTTGCCCTGATATCCGGTAAACTGCTCAGCAACATGGAACGGCTGGCTGAGGAAACGCTGGACCTTACGGGCCCGGTTAACGATCATCTTATCTTCTTCGCTCAGTTCGTCCATACCCATGATGGCAATGATATCCTGCAACTCCTTATAGCGCTGCAGAATACTCTGAACGGCGCGGGCAGTTTCATAATGCTCCATGCCCACAACCTCGGGGCTGAGGATACGGGAAGTGGAATCCAGAGGATCCACCGCAGGATAAATACCCAAAGAAGCGATACCACGGTCCAGAACGGTAGTAGCATCCAAGTGGGCAAAGGTAGTGGCAGGCGCAGGGTCAGTCAAGTCGTCAGCAGGGACATAAACTGCCTGGACGGAAGTGATAGAACCGTTCTTTGTAGAAGTAATACGCTCCTGCAGAGCGCCCATTTCGGTTGCCAGAGTGGGCTGATAACCAACCGCAGAAGGCATACGACCCAGCAGAGCGGAAACCTCAGAACCTGCCTGGGTGAAACGGAAGATGTTGTCGATGAACAGCAGAACGTCCTGGTGCTTTACATCACGGAAGTACTCTGCCATGGTGAGGCCGGAAAGACCGACACGCATACGGGCTCCTGGGGGTTCGTTCATCTGACCGAAGACCATGGCGGTCTTATTGATAACACCGGACTCGGTCATTTCATTATACAGGTCATTACCCTCACGGGTACGCTCACCGACACCGGTGAAAACAGAATAACCGTTATGAGCAGTGGCGATATTGTAGATCAGCTCCTGAATCAGAACGGTTTTGCCAACACCGGCGCCACCGAACAGACCGATCTTACCACCCTTAGCATAGGGGCAGATCAAGTCGATGACCTTGATGCCGGTTTCCAAAATCTCAGTAGCAGGCTGCTGCTCCTCATAAGAGGGTGCGGGACGATGGATTGGCCACTTCTGCGCAGACTCTACAGGCGCACCGTTATCAATGGGCTGACCCAGCAGGTTAAATACGCGACCCAGACAGCCATCACCAACAGGCACACTGATAGGCGCACCGGTATCAACAGCTTCAGTACCACGCTGCAGGCCGTCAGTGGAGCTCATAGCAATGCAGCGCACCACATTGTCGCCAATATGCTGTGCTACCTCTGCAACAATGGTGCTGTTGCCATTGGGAACTTCAATGGCGCTGAGCAGCTCCGGCAGGCAGCCGTCGGCAAAGCGAATGTCCAGAACCGGACCCACGACCTGGATCACAGTTCCAATATTTTTGGCCATAGGATTCAACTCCTTTATTATTTCATTGGCAACCTTTGAAAATTCTTTTTTGATGATTTTGGAGAGAGATTTTGCCCTAAATCAAGTTATGGAAAGTTCGGAATACTTTGTGTATTGCGGACTTTTCATAATGAAAAGTTAGAGCAAAAGATCCGCCAAAATCGCAAAAGGAGAATTTTTAGAGGTGCCCTATTAAGAACCGGCAACGATCTCGGTAATTTCCTGGGTAATCGCTGCCTGGCGAGCCCGGTTGAACTTCAGGCTCAAATCCGCGATCATTTCATCGGCATTTTGGGTAGCGGAATCCATAGCGGTACGGCGGGCAGCTTGCTCAGCCGCGCGGCTTTCGCAAAGAGCGCCATACAGGATACCACCCAGATATTCCGGGATGATCGCATCGAAGACTTCCACACTGTCCGGCTCATACAGAATGTCTGTAGAAACCGTGCCCTCCCGGCCGGTAGTGTGCCGCAGAAGAGGCAGCATCCGTAAGGTGGCGGGAGTCTGAGACAGAACAGAAACAAAGTTGGTGTAAGCAATGTGGATCTCATCGATTTCCCCTGCCCGGTATGCCTTGCAAAGCTGCTTGGCAATGGAGAAGCAGTCACCGACAGAAACATCCTCAGCCTCTTTATAATTGGTGGTCATCAAATCCAAATTCCGGGACTGGTAAAAGTCCACGGCTTTTTTTCCGATGGGAAGCACCATTACATCCTTGCCTTCCATTTCGGAATAGGCAAGCTTCAAGATATTGCTGTTATAACCGCCTGCCAATCCCCGGTCACCTGCAATGACCACATAAACGGACTTTTTCACAGGTCGTTGGGTCAGATAGGGAGAGGTAAAATCCCGGTTTGCATCCACGATATCGTTTATGGTTTCATACAGAATTTCAAAGTAAGGACGGGAATTCAGCACCTGAGATTGGGCCTTGCGGAGCTTGGATGCAGCGACCATTTCCATGGCCTTGGTAATCTGCTTGGTGGACTCCATGCTCCGGATGCGGTTTTTGATCTCCTTGGCGGAAACGCCAGCCATGGCTGTTCCCCCCCTTTAGGCCACGCCCTGGAACTCATTAAGCAGTTCCGTCAGCGCAGTTTTCAGTTTTTCAGTGGTGTCAGCTTCCAGCTTACCTGTGGTGCGAATGGTTTCCAGTACATCGCTGTAGCGGTTGTCCATAAACTCCCGCAGCCGCAGTTCAAACTCAGGGATGGCATCAACGGCAATGTTCTTCAAGTAGCCGTTGGTGACCGCAAAGATGATGCACACCTGATGAGCTACCTCTGCAGGGGCATTGTTCTTCTGCTTCAGCACTGCCACGATCCGTTCACCCAGAGCAAGTCTTGCCTTGGTATCGGCATCCAGATCAGAACCGAACTGCGCAAAGCTCTGCAGCTCACGATACTGAGAATACAGCAGCTTCAAGCTACCTGCAACCTTCTTCATGGCTTTGATCTGGGCATCGCCGCCAACACGGGAAACGGAAATACCGGGGTTAACGGCGGGCATGATGCCGGCATTGAACAGCTCGGTCTCCAGGAAGATCTGGCCATCGGTGATGGAGATCACGTTGGTGGGAATGTATGCGGAAACGTCGCCGGCTTGTGTTTCGATAATAGGCAGAGCAGTCAGGCTGCCGCCACCCAGTTCATCAGACAGCTGTGCGGCGCGCTCCAACAGACGGGAGTGGAGATAGAAAACGTCGCCGGGGTAAGCTTCGCGTCCAGGAGGACGGCGAATCAGAAGGCTAATAGCGCGATATGCAACTGCGTGCTTACTCAGGTCATCATAGATCACCAGCACATCCTTGCCTTGATGCATAAAATGCTCACCGATGGCGCAGCCAGTGTAGGGAGCGATATACTGCATAGGTGCCAGCTCGGAAGCAGTAGCAGAAACAACTACCGTATAATCCATGGCGCCGCCCAACTCCAGATTGTTAACGATCTGGGCAACGGTGGAGCGCTTCTGGCCGATGGCAACATAAATGCAAATGACATCCTTACCCTTCTGATTCAGAATGGTATCGGTCGCGATGGTGGACTTACCGGTCTGGCGGTCACCGATGATCAGCTCACGCTGGCCACGGCCGATGGGGATCATAGCATCGATGGCCTTGATACCGGTCTGCAGAGGACGGCTGACGTGCTTTCTTTCAATAATGCCGGGGGCGGGGCATTCGATGGGGCGGTAGCCTTCCGCCTCGATAGTACCCTTGCCGTCGATGGGCTCACCCAAAGCATTGACAACACGGCCGATCATGCCCTTACCTACTGGAACGGACACAACTCTGCCGGTACGCTTAACGGTGTCGCCTTCCTTGATACCGTTATCGGTACCCAGGATAACAACAGAAACCGTGTCCTCTTCCAGATTCTGTGCCATGCCGTAAGAGCCGTTGGGGAACTCGATCAGTTCACCGGCCATACACTTGTCCAATCCGGAGACACGGGCAATACCGTCACCCACCAGAATCACGATGCCGGTCTCACTGGATTCCAGCTTGGCTTGGTAATTTTTGATCTGGGCGCGGATGATTTTTGTTATTTCTTCAGGTCGTAATTCCATATTCTACCTACTTTCAAAGTACGGTATTTTTCAGCAATGCGCCGATGGATGCCAGTCTGTGAGACACAGTATCATCCACGCGCATGCCGTCATAGTCCAGACGGATGCCGCCGAGACATGCAGGGTCTACCCGGTTATGAAGATCAATCGTCTTACCGGTGACCTTTGCCAATTTTTCCGTCAATCTGCCGCTTTGGTCTGCATTCAACGGCACAGCCGTTACGGCACAGACCTCCAGAATGCCGTGATCCCGGTTATAAGCCGCCCGGTATTCCTTACAGCAATCAGCAAAGTGGCGCATATACCCCTTTTCTGTGAGAATTTTCAAGAAATTCAGCACATAGGGATTTATCTTCCCTCGGAAGCTGTCGTCCAGAATCCGACAACGCTCTTCTTTGGTAAGATTGGGTGCGGACAGAAGCCGCACAAAATCTTTCTCCTGCGCAAAGCTCTCGCCCAGCGCGGATAGTTCTTTTAAAACAGGTTCACTGCAGAGCTCATCCTTTGCAAGGTCATACAGTGCCTGGGCATAAACAACAGCGACATTTGTCATGCCTGTTCACCCAATTCATCGATAAAATGATCCACAAGGCCAGCCTGATCCGCATCACTGAGGACACGGCCCACGACCTTACCGGCAATGGCCATAGCCATCTCAGATATCTCGTCCTTGGCATCATTAATGGCTTTCTTCTTCTCCTGAGCAATGTCAGAGGCAGCCTTGCTGCGAATCGCATCGGCCTCCATGTTCGCCTGCCGGATGATTTCCTCTTCCCGGTGCTGACCGCGGGTCACAGCCTCTTTGACCATACGCTCGCTGGTCTCAGCAGCGGCAGAGAGCTTCATTTGATACTCCGATTCCAACGCAGCAGCAGAGCTTTTTGCCTGCCCGGCAGCATCGTACATATCGTCGATTTCATTCTGCCGATCCTGAATCATTTTCATCACAGGCTTGTAGAGAAATTTCTTTGCAACGAAGAAGATGGCCAGAGTATTTGCCAGCGTGAACAGGGCATTAAAGAAGTTTACGCCAAGTAATTCTTCAAATGTTCCCATTTACATGGCTCCTTTCTTATGATTTGAGAAAGGACATGCCTTACAGTGCAAACAGAATCAAGAAGGAGATCAGCAGAGAGTAGATACCCGTAGTCTCCGCGATTGCACAACCCATGATCATAGTGGAGCGCAGAGTACCTGCAGCCTCCGGCTGACGGGCCATACCCTCCAGAGCCTTACCAACAGCATTACCTTCACCGATACCAGGGCCGATAGCGCCGATACCCATACACAAACCTGCACCGATCGCCTTACCGGCAATTGCAAAAGCTTCAAGATCCATAATTAGTTCCTCCTAAAAGATGTTTATATTTCAATTTTAAATGAAAACGAGCTTACGACGCCTCTTCCGCAGGGGGCGGACAGGCATTTCCAATATAGACCATACTCAGCAGGCTGAAAACATAAGCCTGTACAAAACCGGAGAACAGGTCAAAGTAGCAAGAAAGTACAGCAGGGATGCCAAACTGCAAAAAAGGTACACCGGACAGAATTCCCGAATACTGCAGCAATCCCAGCAGGCCGATCACGCCAAAAACGATGCCAAAGATCCAACTGACCATCTTTTTCTTCTGTCTTCCCCGAACAAAGAGGAATACGCCAAGGGCCAGCACAACGATGGGCATGACAATGGTTGCAGACAATAGATTCAGTACCAATGCCGATGCCATTCCGAGGGCCGTGTAGAGGATGCTGGTAATCACACCGCCACCGGCCACATTGCCGAAATGACGGAAGGCCATGGACACAGGCTGGGCAATCTCTGAAATGATATTCATGGGTGTCATCACGACGATCGGCTCAGTAAAGCCTTTCAGCCATCCCTTCAGACCATTTGTCTTGATACTATTGTACCAGATAATGACAGTGGTCATAATGGCCCAGGTCAGCGGTACACTGAGGTCAGCAGTGGTAGACCGGAGAAATCCGGTAAGACCGACGAAAGAGCCGCAGATGGATGACAGAAAAATCGTCATAATATACGGTGTCCAGTGGGCATTGTGCGCACCCATGGTTTCCACCACCATATCCCGCATCATCATAACGCCCTTCTCTACCAACACCTGCTTACCGGAGGGCCGTTTGGAAAGATTTTTTCCCAGCAAAACCATCGCGGTAATCAAGATGGCACTTACCACGATCAATGAAAGCGTAGTCTGGGTGATATGAATTGCAAAGCCATCCCAGAGGGGGATTGAAAAGTAGATATATGCACCGGTTACATTTACATTCACTCCTGATTCCCTCCTTTCCTTCTAATAAGGTCCGTCACTCCTATGATCGGACGAACAAAAACAATGGGCAATGCCAAAGCAAGCAGATTAAATTGCTTCGTCAGCGCGCAAAGAGCCAATGCTCCGAACAAGCCCACCATACGCAGTGTATAGGACATCTGCATCAGGGTTTGTCCGCCTTTCACATCCTGTTCCAGCGCCTTCTTTGTGGCAATGTTCGCACAGATGACCATGGACAGAAAATAGGCAATTCCCAATATACCGCCAACAATACCGCCCAGCAGCACAGAAATATCGTATTTATCTAACAGCGCAAAGACACCAACCATCACCGATACACAGATGGCCTGTCCAATGGCCATGATGCCGGTTTCTTTCCAAACACTGTATTTCGGAAAATCCATGACTACCTCCATATGTCAGTCGTGGTCATTGAAGCTTACAGGGGGTGGATCTTTCTCTTCTTTGCTTTCAGACATTTTGGACATTACTTTCAAAGAGGTCCTCAATCCGTCAATTGCAGAAACAAGGCCCAATATAACCCCGGTCCAAATAATCCACTGACCGAAATCAAAACGGTTTCTAAGCCATACAGCAAAAAAAATGAAGCAAGCAGGCGGAACTGCCACTGAGATTCCAAGCTGCGTCATCCATATCAGTAATTTAGCATTTTTCATTACACTTCTCCGGAAGACAAACTCCCCATTAAACACTATTTGATAGTATACCCCATAACCAGCTAAGATGCAAGCAAATATTTCTTTATCGCTTTCGATTTCCTTAAAGATGCAAAAGAATTATGAAAAAGACTTTTCATTTTTGCAAAAATATAGTAAACTAGTAGCCACATGAAAGGGGGATTTACCGTGCAGCAGGAACTGGAAATTTTACAGGGCACCATCGGTGCTGTTGTCTATCAAAACTATGAAAACGGCTACGCAGTTCTTCGGCTGCAATGTGAAGATGGCCAGACCGCAACAATCGTCGGCACCATCCCCCGCCCTGCCGTTGGCG
>JAZOLX010000040.1:0-7396 GCA_045653485.1 Faecousia sp.
AAACATAACTTTAAAAAGGGTTGGCCGGATGGTCAAGCCTTTTGCATTAAAATAATGTGGTTATCCAATAAATTAAGCCGTAGACCACACTCGCGACTACACCGTAGACGATGTCGGGGCCGGCGATTGTAAACATCTTTGCGCCAACCCCGAGAATAAATCCTTCGGTCTTGAATTCCACTGCCGGGCCGGCAATAGAATTGGCAAAACCGGTAATGGGTACCAGTGTGCCGGCACCTGCATATTTTGCGATATTATCATAAAGGCTAAGGCCAGTCAGCAGTGCTGAAAGAACTACCAATGTCATGGAAGTAGCCGTACCTGCGTTTTCCTTATCCAATCCCAATGCGGTATATCCATTCATAGCAAGCTGACCTAAGGTACAGATCAATCCGCCGATCCAGAATGCATTCAGACAATCCTTCCAGATGGGCGATTTGGGTGCCAATTCTCCTACCAGCCGCTGGTATTGCTTTTCTGTCATATCGATCCCTCCAAGAGTAGGGTTTCCATATGTTTAATAATTATTCGCATAAAAACGCAGGCCCAGCCATTCGGCTGGGCCTGTGAAATATTACTTTTTCAGTGCATTCAAAGCATTGTGGGCAGCATCCTGCTCTGCCCGTTTTTTACTTCTGCCGACACCCTCACCAATGGGCGCACCGTTCAGCAACACCTGTACCCGGAACTGCTTATCATGGTCGGGACCGGATTCACCAACCAGCTCATAGGTCAGTGCCTGATTCTTTTTCTGCTGCACCAGTTCCTGCAATGCCGTTTTATAGTCTGCGTTGTGCATCTGCTTGACCGGCACTTCCGTCAGAATGTACTTCGTCACAAAGTCCTTTGCAGCCGCCATACCGCCATCCAAGAAGCAAGCCGCAATAACAGATTCTACCGCATCCGCCAAAATGGATGAGCGCTGTCTGCCGCCGAACCGCTCTTCACCGTGGCCCAACAGCAAATGCTCTCCCAGACCGATCTTGTCCGCCACTGCGGCCAGACTGGTTTCACATACCATATCCGCCCGCATACGTGTCAGCTCTCCCTCCGGACGGTCCGGGAA
The DNA here is from genome assembly GCA_045653485.1 of Faecousia sp. Taxonomy (GTDB): domain Bacteria; phylum Bacillota; class Clostridia; order Oscillospirales; family Oscillospiraceae; genus Faecousia. The sequence goes on from JAZOLX010000040.1 coordinate 1,067, forward strand.
GTTGCGGTACAGATACTCTGCCACCACCATACCCAAAATGGAGTCGCCCAAAAATTCCAGCCGCTCGTTGCTCTTCAGACTATCATGCCACCGTTCGTTGGCATAAGAGGAATGGGCCAGTGCGTTTTGAAGCAGGGTTATATTTTGGAATCGGTAGCCAATGGCTATTTCCAGATCCTTAATCATCGCTGCCATTCTCCTTCATGCTGCTGAGCATCTGCTCCAGCTCAGCAGTTATGTCGCTGTTTGCCGCATCCATTGCCTGATGTACCGCATTCCGGAAAGCCAGCACATCGGAAGAACCATGGGCCTTGATCACCGGCTTGCGGATGCCCAGAAAAGGTGTTCCACCGATTTCCCGGTAGTCCAACAGCTTCTTGAATGCCTTGATGTCCTTCATCACCAGCAGAGCAGCCAGTTTGCTAAGCATGTTCTTTTTAAACATTTTGGACATCAAACTGCCCATAAACATGGCTGTGCCCTCAATAGACTTCAGCAGCACGTTGCCCGCAAATCCGTCACAGACAACCACATCCACCGCGCCCATAGGCACATCCCGGCTTTCCACATTACCTACAAAATTGATCAGGCCCTGATCTCCCGCAGCCTTCAAAAGGGCATAGGCTTCCTTCTGCAGGGGTGTACCCTTGGTATCTTCGCTACCGATATTCAAAAGACCCACCTTAGGATTCTCTACACCCAGATTCTTCTTGGCATACAGAGAACCCACCAAACCAAACTGCAGCAAAAACTCCGGTGTACACTCGGCATTGGCACCGCAGTCCAAAATGATGGTCTTGCCACCGGCCTTATTGGGCATTGCAGGACCCATCGCCGCACGGCGGATACCCTTGACACGCTTGACGAGCAAGGTTGCGCCGGTCAGCAGTGCGCCGGTGGAGCCTGCAGAAACAAAAGCATCACCTTGGTCGTCGGACAGCATCTTCAATCCCATTACCATGGAAGAGTTAGGCTTCTGACGGATGACCCGGGCGGGATCATCGTGCATATCCACCACATCATCGGCATTGGCGATCTCAATTCCCGCAGGAAGCGTGTCAATACCGTTGGTACGCAGCACCTCAAGGATCGCCTCTCCACGGCCCACCAAGGTGATCTCCGCACCAAAGTCTTTTGCTGCCTGCACGGCACCCATTACAGGGGCCATGGGGGCATTGTCGCCGCCCATTGCGTCTAAAATAATTCTCATAGCCGCACCTCTCTCTTTAAATGCCCTTAGCGACCATTTCGTCGATGATTGCAAGGGAACGGTTGGCAATCGCCAGATTTTTCTCGGCCTTTTTCCGGATCCGCTGCTCCAAAGGCGAGATAATGCTGAAATTGATATTCATCGGCTGGAAATCAGTGATCCGTTCGTCGCTGACATACAATCCCAGCGCACCGATGGCTGTGGTCTGGGGGAATTCCGGGATTTCTCTGCCCTGAACTTTAGCGGCCATAGCAACCGCTGCCAGAAAACCGGAAGCGGCACTTTCCACATAACCTTCCACACCGGTCATCTGTCCGGCAAAAGCGACCAGCGGATTGCGGCGGTCAGCATAATACTTATCCAGCAGCTTAGGGCTTTGCAGGAAGGTATTTTGGTGCATCACACCGTAACGGACAAACTCAGCATTTTTCAATGCCGGGATCATGGAAAATACCCGCTTCTGCTCACCGAATTTCAGATGTGTCTGGAAGCCTACCAGATTGAACACACTCTTGGCGGCATTATCCTGCCGCAGCTGCACCACCGCGTAAGGTTCTTTACCGGTTCTGGGGCCCACCAGACCCACAGGCTTCAGCGGGCCAAAGCGCAAGGTATCAAAGCCACGGCGGGCCATGACCTCCACGGGCATACAGCCTTCAAAAACATTCTTGTCCTCAAAACCGTGAACCTCCGCCTCCTCGGCAGTGATCAGCTCGTGATAGAATGCCTCGTATTCTTCCCGATTCATGGCGCAGTTGATATAGTCAGCATTACCCCGGTCATATCTGCTTTGCCACCAGGCCAGATCCATATCAATGGATTCATAGGTCACCAGCGGTGCAGCAGCATCAAAGAAATGCAGCTGTTCCTGATCGCCGAAATAGCGGCCGATGGCCTCACTCATGGCATCGGAGGTCAGTGGGCCGGTGGCGATGATCACCGGGCCTTCCGGCACTTCGGTGACCTCACCGTAAGAAACGGTGATATTGGGATGATTTTTGATCTTCTCTGTGACCAATTCGGCAAAACCGTGACGATCAACGGCCAGAGCGCCACCGGCTTCCACACGGGTAGCCTCGGCACACTCCAGAATCAAGCTGCCGCAGCGGCGCAGTTCCTCTTTCAGCAGGCCAACAGCATTTTCCAGCCGGTCACCACGCAGAGAGTTGGAACACACCAACTCGGCAAAATTCGCAGTATGATGGGCAGGACCGGATTTGACCGGGCGCATCTCGGTCAATTCAACTTGAATACCCCGCTGGGCCAACTGCCATGCGGCCTCGGAGCCTGCGAGGCCGGCACCCACGACGGTTACTTTACTCATTTTTTCTTCCCCTCTTTTTTGGAAGCAGCTTTCTTTGTTGTCTTCTTAGTGGTTTTCTTTACGGATTTCTTTTCTTCTGTTTCCGCAGGTGCTTCCTCTTCGGTTTTCTTTTTATAGTAGCCGCGCTTATCCTCGGGCAGGAAATTGGCACAGCTTTCGTTGATACAGAAAGGCTTCATGCGGCCACGGCCGGACTTCTTAAACAAAGTCTGACCACACACTTCACAATCCTGCGCTGTGGGAACATCCCATGTCATAAAGCCGCACTCCGCGCCCCGTTCACAGCCATAGTAAGCAAAACCTCGCTTGGACTTGCGCTTGAGAATGGTACTGCCGCACTTGGGGCAGCGGCCCGGCATTTTCTCCACGATGGGTTTGGTATTGGTACACTCGGGCCAACCGGGACAAGCCAAAAACTTTCCGAAACGGCCGATCTTGACCACCATGTTCTTACCGCAGACCTCGCAGATCTCTTCCGTCACCTCATCCGGTACTTTCAGACGGGTACCTTCCAGAGCCTTTTCGGCCTCTTCCATTTCCCGATGGAAATCCTCATAAAACTCTGCCATCAAGGCTTTCCATTCCTGATGACCTTCTTCCACCGCATCCAGACGGCGCTCCATGTTGGCAGTAAATTCTACATCGATAATATCGTTGAACCGCTCCAGCATTAGACCGGTAACCACCTCGCCCAAAGCAGTAGGTGCCAAGCGCTTATCCGTTTTATTCACGTACTCCCGGTCTTGAATGGTGGAAATAATGGTTGCATAGGTGGAGGGTCTGCCCACACCCTTTTCTTCCATGGCTTTGACCAAGGTCGCTTCCGTGTAACGGGCAGGGGGTTGGGTAAAGTGCTGCTCTTTTTCGATTTTTGAAGCAGATGCCTTTTCACCCTCCTTCAGATCGGGCAAAGGAGACCCAACGGCTTCCCCCTCGTCATCCCTTCCCTCTTCGTACACCGCAATGAAGCCTGCAAACTTCATACTCTGGTGGCTGCTGCGGAAGGTATGGCCTTCACACTGGGTATCGATGGATACCGTATCAAACACGGCATTTGCCATCTGAGATGCCAGAAAACGGCTCCAAATCAGCTTGTACAGCCGGTACTGTTCTCTTGTAAGGCTACTTTGGATCCGCTCGGGGTCCAACTCCACATGGGTGGGACGAATGGCTTCGTGGGCATCCTGCGCACCGGCCTTGGTCTTAAACACATGGTGCTTGCCGTAGTAATAATCCTTGCCGTAGCGCTGATTGATAAAGGCTGCCGCCTCATCCATGGCTTCATTAGAAAGACGCAGGGAGTCGGTACGCATATAGGTGATCAGACCCAAAGTACCTTCTCCGGTTACATCCACACCTTCATAAAGTTGCTGGGCAATGGCCATGGTACGCTTAGGTGTCATATTCAGCTTCCGGGAAGCCTCCTGCTGTAAGGTAGAAGTGGTAAAAGGAGGCGCTGCGGAGCGTTTTTTTTCCGCGCGCTTGACGCTGGTAACGGTAAATTCCTTACCGGCAATATCGTCAATGATCTTCTGAACCTCTGCTTCGCTGCCCAGTTCCCGCTTTTTGGTATCACCGTGGTAATGGGCCACAAAGCTGCCGGCTTTACCAATTCGGTTCAATGTCACATCCAAAGACCAGTATTCCTTGGGAACAAAGGCTCGGATCTCATTCTCCCGATCTACTACCAGGCGGGTTGCAACGGATTGCACACGGCCGGCGGACAGGCCGCGGCGAACTTTCTTCCACAAAAGCGGAGACAGCTGATAACCTACGATCCGATCCAGCACGCGGCGAGCCTGCTGGGCATCCACCAGATTGTAATCAATGTCCCGGGGATTGGCAATGGACTCCTTGACCACCCGTTGGGTGATCTCATTGAAGGTAACGCGCTTACTCTTGCCATCTGGCAGCTCCAGCAATTCCTTCAAATGCCAAGAAATGGCTTCGCCTTCCCGGTCCGGGTCCGTTGCCAGATAGACCATATCGGCCTTGTCTGCCAGTTTTTTCAGTTCCGCTATGGTACTTTCCTTACCGTCTACCGGCACATACTCCGGTTCAAAGTTTGCTTTCAAATCCACGCCCATGGTACTCTTGGGCAGATCCCGCAAATGGCCCATGCTGGCCTTCACGGTATAATCGCTGCCCAGATACTTGCCAATGGTCTTGGCCTTGGACGGTGACTCGACGATCACGAGGTTGGATGCTTTTGCCATGGATTGCCTCCGCGTTAATGGATTTTGCTGATTTGTACCCAGCCGCCGGGCCGGGTAGTCACATAGCCGCTGACCTCCAGCATGGTCAGCGCTGCCAAAACATCCGAAGAGGACAGCTCTGTTTTGGCTATGACAGTATCGATCAGCTGCTCCCCAGTACCGATTGCGGCAAGAATCGCCTTTTCGGTATCACTGAGATCAGCAGCAATATATTCTAAGTCACTATAAAGCGGTGAGGTGCTATTGTCAACCACTATTTTGTCGTCAACTTTCTCCACCACATGTGTTTCTTTATGGATCTTATCCGGATAACGGTAAGCATATTCCCCGATCACATCCCAACCGGAGGTGACCAGAGCAGCACCATCTTTCAAAAGAGCATTGCTGCCTTCACAGCTGGCAACACCGATATTCCCGGGCACAACGAACACATCCCGGCCCTGCTCCAGAGCTTGCCGGGCAGTGATCAGCGCACCACTTTTCTGTGGTGCTTCCACTACCAACACACCGTTTGAAAGGCCGCTGATGATCCGGTTTCTTCTGGGAAAATGCCAGCGATCCGGCGGTGTTCCCGGAGGATACTCGGAGATCAAACAGCCATGCTGCTCCATCTTCCGGTAAAGCTCCCGGTTACATGCCGGATAGACCCGATCCACACCGCAGCCCAATATACCGATTGCCGGTTTATCTGCATCCAGTGCGCCCCATGTGGCCATGGCATCGATTCCCTCTGCCATACCGGAAACGACGATGCCACCGTGAGCGGCGATCTGTCTGCCCATCTGTCGCGCGGTCGCCATACCGTAGGCTGAAGCCTTTCTGGTTCCTACAATACCGATCAGCGGCTCCCGGTCAAAATCCGGTAAAATGCCCCGGTAGTAAAGCACCAGCGGCGGGTCAATGATATTGCGAAGATAACTGGGATACAGGTCATCCCCATAAGTTAAAATGTGGATTTTCTTTTTCTCGCAGACCTCGAAGATGGATTCCGCTTCCTTTAAGTCCTTGTCACCAAGGGCCTCGACCGCATTTTTGCTTAGGTTCTCAATGCCGCTATATGCATCGGCATAGTAACAGTCTTCCGGAGAACCAAAATGCGCAAATACCAACATTTTTTCCCGCTCCGTCATACCGGGCCGGGTGGCCAGCCATAGCCAGTAGATCCGCATTTTGTTTCCTCCTCTTTACTTCTTCATTTGCCACATAACAATGGCCGCAGCAATTGCCGCATTCAACGACTCACAGCGCTCATTCATAGGAATAATCAGCTGCTTGTCCGCTGCTTCCAGAATTTCTTTCCGTACCCCTTGCCCCTCGCTGCCGATGACCACTGCCATATCAGAAAGAGCCGCAGTGCGAATATCCTCAGAACGCTCTGAAAGGGCCGTCACTGCCACAGGGATATCCGCCTGCTTGCAGGCAATACCTACCTGCTCCCAAGAAGCCTGTACAATCTCCATGCGGAATACCGCACCCATGGACGCTCTGACTACCTTATGGCTGTAAGGATCGGCACAGCCTTCCAACAGCACCACTGGAACTTCCAAGGCATCCGCTGTACGCAAGATCGTTCCTAAATT
>JAZOLX010000041.1:0-3909 GCA_045653485.1 Faecousia sp.
TCTATAGAGGAAGCTAACGGCATGTTTTACAACCATATTACGAGGATTGGATCTGCCAGTGCGAGTGACCGATACATTCCTGCTTATGGTAGCTTCAACATCTGGTGGAGAAATATTACCAAGAAGAAATTGTCTGCAAACCTGTACAGCAACGGAGAAATTTGCTTTGCAAGGATATTTTCTGTCGAACTTTTGAATGACTACGTGCGAGGTAATCAATTCAGAAAAGTTGTACATAATCAGACGAGCAAAAATCTCTTGAGTAATGTTCTCCACCTTTTTTGCGTGAAAGTGGAGCAATCCCACCGTGTATTTTAAGTCTCTGAAAGATGTTTCAATTCCCCAACGCATACCATACAACCGTTTCAACTCATCTGGAGGAAACTCTGTCGCATCCAGATTAGTAATCACAGTTTCGTAAGAAGAATTAGAGATTTTGAACCTAACAACGCGGAAAGGAAGATAGTAAAACGAAAGTGGATCATGCTTTTTGCTGGTAAGTGGCAGAAAATCAAAAGGGTGGGTTGCCGGTATCCATTTGTATTTTTGCTTGTCCTTCAGTAATTGTTTTGCTTCTGCTGTTTGGCGTTTCGTAAAGTGAAAATGAAAAATTTTATCGAATTCATTGGTGTTCGGAAGGTCTAAGCCGGAAGCAATTCCAGAGGATTGAATGTCTTTAATTCGAATCAAAAACTTCCATCCTTTTTCCTGAATATGAGCCATTAGGTTATAGCTTTCATATCCTCTGTCGGCAATGATAAGCGCCTTTTCCACAAAAGAACGATCCACCATTTTACATAATATCCCTCTTTCGTCAGAATTTTGCCGGCCACATACCGCTGCATCAACATAGGTGTGTAGAAGCAGGTCGTAAACGGCATCCAAATGAAGCAGGCTGTAGGGAGCTTGTCCGTTAGAACCAGGGAAATACGTATCTGTCTCTTGCTGATTGGTAGGTATTTGTATGTCCGAACCATCAGCAGCGAGTAAGCGATATCCCTTATACAATCTTTCTTTATCTGTATTTTTTACAAACAGATCAAAAAGAGAGGGAAACGCAAACTCATTTAATTTCTGACGCTGTTGGATGAAAGCTGAACTGGAAGCGGTATGTTGGCTGCATCCAAAGTATCGTAGCAATTCTCCTGTCAGGCTGCCGCCTTCCATGCTCAAAAGAACAGATACGACTTCTCGGAATGGGAGTTTTCTGTCCCTTGTAAAGTCCCTGCTTGGATCCTTTACAAACATCCATGAAGTATCGCATAGCTGTTTGACAGCTGCATCTAACTTTTCTTTTACAACTTGTATTTGGCTTGACATAAGGGAACCTCCTTGCAATTGTCGGTGGGAATACCTCTAATTACAAAGGCCTTTTTGCTAACCGCAGTTAGCAAAAAGGCCGCACATTTTACCATATTTGTCAAGTTGTTATTTTAAAAATGGTAACAAAAAAACTGGGACTCACATCTCTGTGAGTCCCAGCCTTTCTTAACTTAGTGACATTGCCCGTGTCGGGTGGCAGTTTCTTTTACTTATGATTGACCTTGCAGTAGGGGCAATTCTTGCCGATGCACTGGTTATTCATATGAGAGAAGGTACAGACCGGGATGTTACGCTCCATCTCCACACCCAGATGCTCCTTCACAAAATCAATGGCAGCCAGAATCGCCGTGAAGCTGTCCCGCTTGCAGCACCGGGGACCGTCCACTTCGCCGATCTTTGCCAGAGCTTCAGAGGTCATCCGGTTACCCATGCCCCAGACTTCCTTGTTCAGCGGGGAGGATTTGTTAACGATGGACAGGAAAATGCCGGTGCTGATGCCCGCGCCGCAGGCACCCCAGAATCCGCAGACACCGCCGGGCACCTGCTTGCCCCGGAGGATCATCTGCAGCAGGGAATTCTTCAGATCAATATCGCCGCCGGCATTTTTGTAGGCCGTCAGCAGCGCTGCGCCCACCATGGTGTGGTGTTCCGGTCCATGCATATGGCAGAAGGGCATCTTCATCACCTTCTCTATAATCACGATGGGATCCTTGGAGGTCTCCTCCAGGCACACCGCCATGATATCTGCCACACCCTTGCTGTGGCACTCGTCGCAGACATAGTGACCCTTGATGCACCGAGTCTTGCTCAGTTCTTTCTTCTGACACAGTGCGCACTGCATCATCACATCCGTCTCCAGATATTCCAGAGGTTCCTTGCAAATCAAACATTCTTCTGCCATTTCGATCTACTCCTTATGGTAAATTTCCAGTTTTCCTTCTTTTTCCGCGATTTTTACATAGCCTTCCGATTTCAGAAGGGCCACAAAATTCTCGTATCCCCGCTCACCGTCCACCGCGTACTTTTTCAGACAGCTTTTATCCGTCACACCCACTGCGATGTACTCGCAGCCAAGAACATGATCCAGTGATGCATACCGGATGTCATACAACTCATCCCGCCGGGACAGATAGGTGGTATAGTAAGTCGTCGCGGCAGCAGATGCCCCCTCGGGGATCTCATCCAGCACAACCCGGAGATTGTCATAACGATCCCCATAGGTCACACAATAAGTGGGATAACGCACCGCCTTGGGCATCACTTGTCCCCAGAAACAGCCAAAGCTGATCATCAACGCCAGTCCCAGTGCCGCCAGCCGCTTCCACTCCCCTTTCCAGTCGGAAAGGTTCACCAGCACCAGATAAATGAGGCAGGCGGTGGAACCGAAACTATACTGGAAGAAAATATCGAACTGATATTTATAGTCGGACATCAGATTCACCAGCAAATAGGGAATCAGCAGAATCAGCCGTTCATACCGTCGGGTCACCATCGGCAAAAATGCCAGAGCACCCATGGTAAGGCCAATAAACTTCAATTTCTGGGAATCCACGCACTCAAAAACGGCCTTCATGGGACATAGCAGTACTGCTTTGATGACAGTAATCAGCGATTCCGAGTCATCGTACATGAAATTGTCATAGCGATAGGTCATCACACCGTCGCCGAATTCTGCCAGATATCCGGTCACCGCCACAAACCAGCCCACCGCACCGATCAGCAACAAACTACCAACGATCAGTCCCCATTTCTTGTTAGGGCGCAGCAGGGTTCTCAGCAATAAGAACAGCGCAACAACCGCCACATAAACAGCAGCATCTTCTTTGACCATCAGAGTCAGAATAGCCGCAAGCGCAGTGACCCAGACGTTCCGCCGGTCAATGCCATAGAACAGCCACAGCAGCAGCGGGGTCAGAAAAGCATTTTCGTGGATATCGTAGCTGGTACCGCCGGCATAGGCCGGGTACAGCAGCAGAAGCAGACACATACCGAACCGAAGCATCGGCGGCAGATTGTGATGTCTGCCCAACAGCCACAGTGGAATCACCGCGCTGGCCAGCACCGCTGCCTGCAGCACCTGAAGCGTAGCCGGTCTTGGCACGATCCAGTAAAAAGGCAGCAGCAGATAATAAATGGGTGACACATGCACCGCAAAATGACTCAACGCCCCATCCCGCTCCAGGGTCGTAATAGGAAGACCCGTGGTCTTCATGGAGTGGAACATCTGTGCAAAGATACCGAAATCATAGGTCGGCACCGAGAAACTCCGAACCCGGCAAACCGTCCAGACACTGACAAACAGGAAAAACAGCACTGCCGCTCCAACTGTTGCCCATAGGAAATCCTTGTTTTCTCCGGAGCGGATTGCCGCAGGCGCTGCGCTTCTGTTCCAGCCCCGGACTTCATAGACACAGAAGCAGCCCAGAATCAGCAGGCATACAATCAGAAGCGGCCAGGTAAAAGATGTGATCAGCGCCCTGGCTGCCAGAATGCCGAAGGCTCCCGCCAGAATGCACCGCTGGGATCTTTCTGAAATCCGCTTCCGGAAAATCCACAGCAAACCAAAAACTGCCCCGAAAACAGCGA
>JAZOLX010000042.1:0-3885 GCA_045653485.1 Faecousia sp.
TCGTATCCTGGCCCACTCTCGTCGCCTGACACTTTATAAATCCGGACTGATTGAGGGTTGCGGCGGAAACCGGGTCTCCTTCCGCCTTGTCCACCGGAATACTCTCACCGGTCAGTGCTGACTCATTGACCGCGCTGTGACCTTCCAAAACCACACCATCCACCGGTATATTTTCACCGGGGCGCACCACAAAAATATCCCCCTTAAGGACTTGATCAATTGACACTTCTGTCTCCGCACCATCTCTTAAAATGGTTGCCGTCTTCGGTGCCAGCTTCATCAGACTTTTCAGTGCGTCCGTTGTCTTACCCTTAGAACGCGCCTCCAGCATCTTTCCCACTGTAATCAGTGTAAGGATCATCGCCGCAGACTCAAAATAAAATTCGTGCATATATTCCATCACGCCGGCCACATCCCCGCGCCCCATCGCACCGATCATGGCAAACAGTGCATAGGTACTGTACACAAAAGCCGCTCCTGAGCCAAGCGCCACCAATGTATCCATATTCGGCGATCTATGCCAAAGACCCTTAAATCCACTGATAAAAAATTTTTGATTGATCACCATGACGATCACCGTCAAAAGCAACTGCAACAGCCCCATCGCCACATGATTCTCCGCAAAAAACGCAGGTATCGGCCAGCCCCACATCATGTGCCCCATAGAAAAATACATGAGCACGACCAAAAAGCCGATGGATGAAAACAACCTACGCTTAAGCAACGGGGTTTCACGATCCTTCAGCATTTCTTCCTCTTCAAACAAGCTCTGCCCGCCATTTTTTCTATTTCCGCCATCCAATCCTTTCATTGCGGCGCCGTACCCTGCCTGCTCCACTGCACGAACAATCTCTTCCGGTGCCGCAGTTCCCTCAACGCCCATGGAATTGGTTAGCAGACTCACTGAGCAGGAGGTTACTCCCGGAACCTGCGAAACTGCTTTTTCAACACGTGCGCTGCAGGCTGCGCAGCTCATGCCGGTAACTGTATATTGTTCCATCAATTGACTCCCCCTATCTCACATCTGTCAGAAGACCTCCGGAATCCAAGCAGCAAGCCATATCCCTCCAATGAGAGACACAACATTGGCAACCAACGCATAGACCACCGCTCGCCTTCCCGGCTTTCGATCAGAGCTACCCTCACACAGAAACCGTCGGAAAATAACCGCTTCTATGATGGTCACAAAGAATTCAAAATTGATGTAGTTGATCACAAACGCCTGATGTCCGGAATTGTAATTAATCACATTCAAAAGCACATTCAGCACGATCTGCGTCGCTGTATTCACTCCCACCAGAATCATCCACTGACGTCTCTTCCGGTAACCGAACAGCCAGGCGATCGCCAACTCAATCGCTATCGTAATTATGATCCGCGCCACCAGCGAAACAATTTCTCTCCCATAATCATAGGAGCGGTACATCTCAATGTAATTATTCTCAGCAGCACTTTCGTTTCCGGTCAGATTCACTGTAAAATAGCTGTCAAACGCATAACGCTCGCAAGTATCACTCACAAAAAATCTGCCGCTCTCCGGAAAATACAACAGCACCTTAAACGGATTCGGCGGATAATAATTCCAATCCAATTCCTCGGTCTCATTTACCTGCCAAATCTGCTGTAAAAAATAAAATCCGTCCTGATCTTCATATTCCACAAAAGCTTTCCAGATCTCATATCCGTAAGCCAAGTGGGGAAACCGTTCATTTCCGTTATGTCTGGCATTCTCCTCTTTGCCATCCCAGACCGATGCCGGGCCTGTACTCTTGCTTGCGGAGAGAAGCGTGCCGTAGCAAAGCTCATCGGAAAGCCCCTCAAACGACACCTTGACTGACGGCTTCGGACCAGTGTCCGCGCTGGCGGTGATAGAACAAAATAACGGTAATAACACAAATAACATTACTGCGATAAATCTCTTTGTATTTTTCATTACATGTTCCTCCTTTCCACAAATGGTAGTGTCAAATACTACCTGCTTTTTTATTGTTAAAACTTAACAAAAACCTTGATTTCAAGGGAAATCTGCAAAAAAATGAGCATTGACCTCCCTTTTTTGATATAATGTCCGCGACCAAACTTCCATTAATAACAAAAGGAGACAATGCTCGTGGATATTATACTCTATTTACTCACCATAATTCAAGACCTTTATCGCCAGAATTGCTGGTTAATTCAATTTATCTGCAGATATATCCCCCTCAAACAGTGGGCTTTTGATGATTCTCATTCTCCTGAGTACCAAAAGTTCAAAACGGATGAACTCCCCAAGATCGAAATCCATCATCATGAATGGGACTGGCGACTCCTCATCCCTTACTTCGAACACCGGTATCACATGAAGATCAAACCGGTTACCCGACGTAAAGAATGCGACATCCCCGATGACTGCACCTGCCCGTTCTGCAATGCGCCCAAGCCTTACCTTTACCGCAATAATGGCAAGAAAGGACAGATCAAATGCAAAGTTTGCGATACCAACTTTTCTCCGCAGGAAAACCGCTTCTCTAAGCTCACCACCCTGCGCTGTCCCCATTGTAATCACGCGCTGTCCCGCAAGAAGGATCGAAAACACTTTATCATCCACAAATGTGTCAATCCTAAATGCCCTTACTATCTTCATAACCTTAAAAAAGTTGATAAAGAGCACTTGGAAAAAGACTTTGGCAAGAACGAATACAAGCTCCATTACATCTACCGTGAATTCACTGTGGATTTCTTTAAGATGGACTTAAGCTCCCTGCCCAAAAACGCTTCTTCCTTAAAGTTCAGCAAGTTTGACTCTCACATCATGTCCTTATGCCTGACCCTGCATGTGAACCTTGGACTTTCCTTACGCAAATCCGCTCAGGCGCTGAAGGATCTATACAACATCTCCATCTCTCATCAGCAGATCGCCAACTACTGCAAGACCGCCGCCATCTGCATCAAACCTTTTGTCGATAACTACGATTACAAAGCCGGTGATACATATACCGCGGATGAGACCTACATCAAGATCCGGGGCGTTAAGGCTTACATCTGGTTCATCATGGACGCTGCCAAACGATCCATCATCGGTTATCAGGTGTCTGACAACCGCGGTGTCGGTCCCTGTATCCTTGCAATGAGAATGGCTTTCCGACATCTTAAGCAGCTGCCGGAAAAGTTCCGCTTCATTGCCGACGGTTACAGTGCATATCCTCTGGCCGCACAGCAGTTCTTCCGTGAATTCGGTGATGCTTTTAAATTCGATATTACTCAGGTCATTGGACTTACCAACGACGATGCTGTTTCAAAAGAATTTCGACCATTTAAGCAGATGATCGAACGTCTCAACCGTACCTACAAGGTTTCTTACCGGTCTACAAATGGTTTTGACAACATCGAAGGTGCTAACTACGACCTGGCTCTCTGGGTTGCTTACTACAACTTCCTACGTCCACACAAACATGCCGGCAACAAGGTACTGAACGAAGTAGACGGTTTAAAGGGTGCAGATAACATGCCCGGAAAGTGGCAGTTGCTCATTTTCCTCGGACAACAGACTATGCTGAATCTGCAAAATCAGACCACGACTGCATAAATGGAGCGGAGCTGTTGTCAATAGAACCGTGGAATACCGCAACAGGCGGCAAAGCCGGCTGTGAGGATATGCCGCGAAAGTCTATTGACATAAAGCTCACGGATTATCCTATTCCTGCAGAAAAGGGGCAACTGCGCCCTTTTCCTGCCTTCCGGCGAGGACGGGTTCGGGCAGAGCCCGAAAATGGGTCAAGGGACGAGTCCCTTGCAGGTTCTTAGGGCAGCGCCCTAAGCCCTCGGAGAGCAATATCTACAGTTTACAAGGTTCATCGAAACCTATTTTTTTGAGGTTCCGTTTTCATAAATCATTTGACACTACCT
>JAZOLX010000043.1:0-12491 GCA_045653485.1 Faecousia sp.
TTGTCCCAGCTGCGGAAAACAGCCTTGACAGCACCCATCAGCTGCTCAACAGGATCGGAGGGGAAGTCAGCGCCGATCTTGTTCTTGTATTCAGCCTTGAACTGGTTAGCCAGTTCCTTCAGGTCTTCAGCGGTCAGCTCAACGTCCTGAACAACGCCCTTCTTCTCCTTCATCTCGTCGATGAGGACTTCGAAGTACTTCTTGCCCACCTCCATAACGACGTCGGAGTACATCTGGATGAAACGGCGGTAGCAGTCGTAAGCCCAACGGGGGTTGCCGGACTTGGTAGCCAGAACCTCAACAACTTCCTCGTTCAGACCCAGGTTCAGGATGGTGTCCATCATACCGGGCATGGAAGCGCGGGCACCGGAACGAACGGAGACCAGCAGAGGATTCTCCTTGTCACCGAACTTCTTGCCGGTGATTTCTTCCAGCTTTGCAACATGCTCCATGATCTGAGCCTGGATATCAGCATTGATCATGCGGCCATCTTCATAATACTTGGTGCAGGCTTCGGTAGAAACAGTGAAGCCCTGGGGAACAGGCAGACCGATGTTGGTCATCTCTGCCAGGTTAGCGCCCTTACCGCCCAGCAGCTCACGCATGGAGCCGTTGCCTTCGGTAAACAGGTAAACATACTTGTGCATTGGAATTACCCCTTTCATTATTTAAGCGGCATGAAGCCGCAATATTTACACAGTTTTTCCATTTTGCATTTTGCGCGCACATAGTATAGCACATTGCAAGAAAAATTGCAAACATTTTTAAGAAAAAACTTCATTTTTTTACTCTTTTGGCAGTATTGACAAATTTACTGCAAAATAAAAGTGCAGGTTTCGCAAAAAAGCGAAACCTACCCCTATAAACGTCAATATTCCCGGAAAAGGGCCTTAACAATGCCGATAATTTCCGCCTCAGTTCCGTCGATAGGATCGAAGGCAGGATTTTCCGGCAACAGCCATACTTCCCCATTTTTTCTGCTCAGGCGCTTTACTGTGGCTTCATCACCGATCCGGGCCACCACGATCTGGCCATCCTCTGCCATCTGCTGCGGGCGAACAATAACCTTATCGCCATCCAGAATACCGGCACCGATCATACTCTCTCCGCGAACCCGCAGTGCAAAGCAAGAGGGATCCCCTTCCCAAGACATGGTGCCCTCCTGATTTTCCACTGCCAGAATGGGTTGTCCGGCAGTTACCACACCGACCACCGGGATCTGACCGGGGCGCATGTTGGTAACGATGGAGCGCTTACGGCCCTTTGCACCGGGAGAAAGGAGCATCCCCTTCTCCTGCAATGCCTGAATATGGTAGCTGACCGAGGCGGTAGAACGCAAACCAACCGCTGCACCGATCTCACGCACAGAAGGCGCATAGCCATATTCCTGTACGAACTGGTTTACATAATTCAGTATTTGTTCTGCCTTGTTGCTGGTTCTGGGCATTTGATCGCATCCCTCTTATCTATTTTCTTTATAATAGCACATATGAACGAAAAAAGAAAGCATTTTCTGAAAAAAGTAGAATTATTTCATGGTCAGCATAGTATGGAATAGTTTTTATTAGGAGGATCATTATGGAACATTATGACAGCCAAATGGCCGCCAGAGTATGGCAGCGGGTACAAAACAGCGATACGCGCACAACCTCCACACCAGATATTCTTTCATTTTTGCAGGCAGAATCCGCAGATCTCAGCCGTTATCGTCAGCTTTTCAATCAACATAGTTTTGCAGGAAAGCCGGAACTTCCGCTGTTGATTGCAAAAACACAGCAGTGTGTCAATAGCCTACGGGGAATCTGGTTTCTATTAAAAGACGCCTACCCGGATACTATCACCTCCCCATTGCCTAAAGAGCTGCCGGTATCCTCGTTGCGCAGCTGCTACGGCCGTACATTGCAGCGGATTTCCCATTACGATCTGTGGACCCAACATGCGGAATATGCTCCCGGATTTTTACTTTTGTCACAACTCAGCCGCGAGCGGTGTCAGCTTCTGCTGCAGTTGCTAGGAGGAAAATGACACGCCAGCTTCACCGCAACATATAAACAAAGAGCAGCCGGTAGGCTGCTCTTTTTCGTTACAACGTTTTCAATCTGGTTCTTCCTAAAATCATCTGCACATCTTCCGGCTTTGGTGGCAGCGTTCCCTCTGCCATGCAGGCGGCGCTGCCGTAAGCCACGGCCCATTGTAACCGCTTTGCTGCATCGTCATAGGGACAAGCAATAAACCCAGCAATGGAACTGTCGCCTGCACCAATGGTTGACTTGACCTCAACCTTGGGAGGCTCCGCAATAAAGGTTCCCTCACCACAGACCAGCAGTGCGCCATCGCCGCCCATGCTGATCATCACATTGACGATTCCCGCTTCATGCAGGACTTGAGCTTCTGCCAGGGTCTGCTCCAGGCTGCTGATCTCCCGGCCCAGATAGGCAGAGATTTCTTCCTGATTGGGTTTGATCAACCAAGGCTTCAATTCCTTTAAATCTGCAAGAGAGAAGGAGCGGGAATCCACTACGATCTTAGCACCCTTTGCGGCCAACTTATGCAGCATTTCCATCACATCCGCAACTGCCATTCCCTCAGCGGTGCGGCCGGTCATGGTCACAACAGTGTCACTGTCTGCCATAGCAAGAAGTTTTTCTTCCACATGGGGCAGTACATCCCGTTCCACCCGGAAGCCGGGAAAAGAGATCCGGGTCTCAGTGCCACCGGTATGGATGGTGATATTTTCGCGAATACGGCCGGGAACGGTAATGGCATCGTAAGTCACACCATCATCATCCAGATTTCGCAAAAAGCTGTCGGCATTTTCCTGCCCCAGCACCAACAATGCCAGACTTTCCGTACCGTTACGGATCAGCGCCCGGGAAATATTGACGCCTTTCCCCCCCGCCTGGCATAGATCCAAATATGTCAAATTCTCGTGATCCAATACAAGGCGTTCTGCATGGCAATGCATGTCAAAGGCAGGACTTAATGTTAATGTAATAATCTTCATAATAGTCTTTATCTTATACCGTTTCCGGCACACGGACTCTGCGGCGTTTTTTCAGCTTGTACAATTCCTCCACAGCCATACGGGTCTTGGCAACACAGTCTCCGCCCTTGGGGAAGCAGTAGTAAAGGGCATCCTTGTTTCCGATGCAGATCACATCGCCGATCTCATACCACAAATAGTCTGCATACAGACCGTAGTTGGTCAGAGGGCCTTGGGAATACTCCAGCTTACCGTCACAGCCTGTCAGCTTGAAGCCTTCGCTGTCATGGGTTAGCCGACCGGAACCAACCATGTAGATAGCCTTAAAATCTACCATCATGCCGATCTCCACTTCCCGATCCAGCTTGTAAGTACCATCTTCCAGTTCTTTGCGGACCTGCTCTCGCTGCCAATCGTACCAATCGGGGATATGGTCAAATTTGGTGTCACCGTCAGTGGCTTTCAGATAACCCAGCTCTGTCAGTTCGTACTCTTTACCGCAGGCATTGCACTTCCAGCGAATGCCCTTGCCCTCCGTTTGACCTTCGGTGTCACAATGGGGACACCGGAACAAAATTCGGTTCAGGCCGTCTGCCCGGAAAGGTGCGTCAATGACCACATTGTTTTCCTGCTGCCATTTAAAGTTATCGAAACCGAATTTTTCATCCAAGGCGGCATCCAATTCCGCCACAGTTTTGGTCTTCAAATCTTCCTTGGTAAACAGGCAGGTTACATCAGCGCGAACCTTGACTTTACGAAGCTGCAGGCCATTGTACAGAGGATCCCGGGCAAAGGCACCCTGAGTAATGACCGTGACCACCGGCACACCCAGCTTTTTCAGCAGGACACCCATCTTCCGGGGCAGAGCGGTAGCCTTACCATCGAAAGAATAGCTGGCTTCCGGATACATCAGCACACTGGTCTTTTTCTCCTTGAGCATGTATTCCATGTCACGAATCAAAGTCACATCATTGACAAATTTCTGTGTCGGGATACAGCCAACCAGACGCACCAGCCACTCCATACCCACAAAAGCATCGGTGGTTGTAACGATACTGTACTTTTTGGGATAGAAAATAGCCGATGCGATCTTCATATCCGTAAAGCTGGAATGGTTCATCAGGATCAGCACAGGCTCCTTGGGATCCAGCTGATCCATACCGTGTTTTTCATAAGAAAATTTGGTCTGCCAGAACGTAGGCAGGCTCAGCACTTGGATCAGTGTCTGCAAAAAATAGTTAGGCTTGATGGGATTTCTATGGGCAGGTCTTGGCAAGGCCATGACTTTTTCGTAAGGCATACGCTTGGTCTTGATTTTCATAAAAATATCCCTCGTTCGATGAGATTTCTTTCGTATTGTACTATATCCGCCGTCCATTAGCAAGCAAAAAGACATAATTTGTTCATATTCCCAGAAAAAACCGCCGCTTTTGCAAGCGGCGGTTGCGGTTATTCGGTTTCTATCCGGGAAGGTTCCGTTTCTTCTTGCGCAGGAGCAGCCTTCTCCGCCACACGGTTGACGAATAGCGCCTTGCTGCTATGGGGTTTGAAGTACATTATAACCAGCACGATCACCGCAGCGCAGCAACTGATGGCTGCCAGCAGTTGGCTGACACGGAAATTGCCCCAATAGAGGCTGTCCACCCGCAGGCCCTCGATCATGGCCCGGCCCAAGCCGTACCATGCCGCATATCCCAAAGCAATCTGTCCGTCATATTTCCGTTTCTTAGACAAAAAGTGCAGCATCACAAAGCCTGCCGCATTCCAAAGGGACTCGTATAGGAATGTGGGATGGTAATACTCCCATGCATCGGTACGCATATTGTAAAGGCCCATGCGGAAAAAGCTGTCGGTGGCAGCGCCGAAAGCCTCCCGGTTAAAGAAGTTGCCCCAGCGGCCGATACTTTGGCCGATGAGAAAGCCCATAGCCACCAGATCCAGCAGTGCTGGAATACTGATCTTCTTAAACACCTTGCAGTGTACGATTACACCGATCACCGCGCCGATGACGCCGCCATAAATAGCAAGACCGCCCTTCCAGATATAAAATACGGATATAGGATCGCTGCGATATTCATCCCAAGAGAAAATGCAGTAATAGGCCCGGGCGCAGAGGATTGCAAAGGGGACGATCCATAGGACACCGTCAATAATGTCATCCTCTTTAATTCCGAACTGTTTGCAGCGACGGCAGGCATACAGCACTGCCAGCATCAACCCCAGCGCAATGGCCACACCATAAAAGTGGACATTCAGCGGGCCGATTTCAAATCCTCTGCCGGGATTCAGCTCCAAACCCAGAAACGGAAAGGAAATGGTAGAATAATTACTGGGATTCATTGATTTACCTCCTGTTCATGATGAAGCGGTGTGATAACAGAAAGGCAGCAGCGCTCCTGTGTTACCACACGGCGGATAAATTCCAAAACCTCCCCCACACTGATACTATGGAAAACCCGGGGGAAGTCAAAATAGTCAAAACCGGAAAAGTGATAGGCACAAAGTCGGAAACAAGTGGAGTCAAAGCTGTCCAGATCCCGGATCCGTCGTCCCAAAGCGCTGCGCTTCATTCTCAAAAAGTCTTTTTCATCAATGCCGTCGCGCAGCAACTTCTCAACTGTGTCCAGAATTGCATCCCGGACAGCATAAGGATCATCACTGTCGCCAGAGGCTGTCAGCATGGCCATACCGTCTACCGTCTCGAAGCCGCCGCCAAAAGAAGAATCGATCAATCCCTCTTCATACAGCTCCAGATACAACCGGGAAGACTCTCCAAACAGAGCTTCCGCTGCCAGATCGCCGATCATCTCCTGCCGTACCGCTTCTTCACCTCTGCCAATGGGCTCACTCTTGAAACCAAGCTGGAACATGGGCATGGCCACTTCCATCTGCGCGGTCACTTCCTTTTGGTGGCAGATCATATCTTCCTGCCACAGGCGCAGCTTCTGCCCGGCAGACCGTTTTTCGCTGCCCAGCATTTCAACAGCAATCGTCTCCACTTGCGCGGCATCCACATCACCGATGACGCACAGCATCATATTGGACGGATCATAGAATGCCCGGTGGCAGTCGGTGAGAATCTGGGGAGTAATGGTCCCAATGGATTCTCTGTCACCTAGAATAGGAACACGAATGGGGTGGCTGCCATACATGGTCTCCATCAGATTTTCAAAAACACGGGTATCGGGACTATCCGCCGTCATATCAATTTCCTGGCCAATGATCCCCTGTTCTTTGGCAACGCTTTCCTCCGTAAAGTAAGGGGTAGACACAAATTCCAGCAGCAACCGCAAGCACTGCTCGAAATGCTCCGTGCAGGAAAAGTAATAGGCGGTCATATCATAACTGGTAAAAGCATTGGGATTGGCACCCAATGCGGCAAACTCCGCCGACACCTCACCCCGGGGCATATCAAAGAGCTTGTGTTCCAGATAGTGGGCTACACCGGCAGGTGCATCTATCTGTTTTCCGTCCAACGTATAGGCTGTGTGAATAGAGCCATAGTCCGTAACGAAATAGGCAAGCTTCTTTTGAAAACCTTTTCTCGGCACCACCATCAGGGTCAAGCCATTGGCAAGTTGCTTGCAGTATAGCCGTTCATCCAAATGGGGATATTCCTGCCAACTCATTGCTCTACCCCCTTCAGGAAATATACGCTGTGCAATTTCAGTGTTCGAGCTGCTTCACAAATTTCTTGCAAGGTGGTGTTTTCCACCTTCTGCATATATTCATGGGGCGTCATAGCCAACCCACTGAGCGCAGCGCTGGCATAGTAGTTTTCAATGGCACCGGGGGAATCATGGGTGGCCAGCAGGCTGCTGTGAAGCGCTTCCTTAGCTGCCTTCAGCTCCTCTTCAGAGATATTGCCCTTTCGGCATTCTTCCAACTGGGCAAGCACTTCCCTGCGAACCCTTTCATCCATGCTGCTGTCGATACCGGCAGACACCGTTAAAATTCCCTTAGAACCGTGAAAACCGGAACCGATAGCATAACACAGCGACAGTTTCTCCCGAATGTGGCTGAACAGTTTACTGGTCATGCCACCGCCAAAGATCACATTCAGCAGCTGCATGGATACAAACCCTTCATCCCGAATAGTCACAGGGGTTACAAATCCCATACACAGCTTGCCCTGATTTACGTCCATCTGTTCCGTTTTGTCCGTTTCCGGAGCGGAACGTAGCGCGCTTTGGCATGGCAAAGTTTCACAGCTCCGGTCCAGATCCCCAAAGATCATTTCCGTCAGCTTTGCCACCTGCTCCGGCTGGGCAGAGCCTACATAAAACACATCGATGCGGCTGGTTCGTAAAATTTTCTGATAATGGGCATACAACGCTTCAGGTGTAATAGCCGCCACATCTTCTTTTTCTCCCAGCCGTGGAATTCCGAACGTGTCATTTGCGCACATGGCACGGATCATCTGTTCCATAGCATAAGCACGCTTATCGTTAAGTTGGGATTCAATGGTGGAGATCAGATTTTTCTTTTCGCTTTCTACATAATCTTTGCAAAACACCCCGTCTTCCAGGAGAGGTTGCAGCAGAAGTTCTTTTAAAAAAGCGATCATGGGTGCCAGTATCCGGTCGCCCGCCATAGCAAACCGGTCCTCAGTAAAGCTGCTGTAAAAGCCTGTGGTTTGGTAATCGCCCACCCGGCGCACCAATGCGCCAACAGATGCGCCGTATAGATCATCCAGCCGCAGGGTAATATCCCGAAGATCCGGACAGCTTTCACTACCCCGAAGCAAAACCGCCGGCAGCAGCGCATTGCGTGCCGCTTCTTCCTTACACATAGGCCGCACCAGTTGGATACTCATACAGCCGTGTTTAAATCTATGATCGGTGAAACACCTAAGGGTGACCCCCGGTGATATTGAAAAGGTTTGGGTCATTACAAGACTCCTTCTATATGCGATATATTTTGTATTATATATCAGTTTTCCCCAAATAGGAAGTAGGTAATAAAAAATTAACCATTCTATCCGTTGCGTTTTCTCCCGTTTTGCAGTAGAATAAAAAGATGGATATGTGTTTACAGCAAATCACGCACAGGAGGAAGCTTTTATGGCATGGCTGGAAATCAAAATTGACACCCTTTCGGGCAGTATCGATACCGTTGCCACTGCTCTGACCGCCGGTGGCTTTGAAGATCTGGTGTTTGAAGACCAGCAGGAATTTGAAAGCTTTCTGGATCAGAACCGGGCTTACTGGGATTACATTGACGAAGATCTGCAGGACAAGCTGCAAGGCCTTTCCTGTATCAAGCTATATCTGGAAGACACGGATACTGCCGGCATGGACAAGCTGGAGGCCTTGCTGGTAAAGCTCCGGTCTGACAATTCCCTTGGCAATTTGACTATGACCGTCAACGCCTTAGAAGAAACCAACTGGGAAGAAAGCTGGAAAGACAATTATCCTCCTCAGGAAGTTGGCGATAAACTGATCGTACTGCCTTACTGGCTGGCCGATGCGGATACCCAGGGACGGCTGCCTGTAATTTTGGATCCAGGTCTGACCTTCGGCACAGGCGCACACCCTTCCACCCAAATGGTAATCGGTGCTATGGAAACGCTGGTAAAGCCCGACACCTCCTGTCTGGATCTGGGCAGTGGCAGTGGTATTTTGTCCATCGCCGCTCTGCGTCTGGGTGCCAAAACCGCCGTAGGTGTGGATATTGACCCCAAGGCTGAAGACATTGCCCGGGAGAATGCTGCCTACAATGGTTTCGCGGCCCCCGAATTTACCGCCATGACCGGCAATGTCACTGCCGACAAAAAGCTGATGACCGCCTTACAGCAACGGCCGTACGATCTGGTCCTGGTCAATATCGTTGCTGATGTGATCATTTCACTGGCACCTGTACTGCCCCAGTTTTTGGGCGAGAAAAGCACATTGGTCTGCTCCGGCATTCTGGACACCCGCTTACAAGATGTGCTAACCGCCCTGCAGACCGCCGGTTTAACTGTTACTACTACCTACGCCAAAGAGGATTGGCGCTGCGTGTGTGCAAAAAGGAGATAATCTATGATCCTACCCTATAAAACCCGGCGTTTCTTCCGGGGACTTGCTACCACCGCTCTGGTGCTGGTGTTGGTGCTGGTGATTGCATGGTTGGTATGGCTGCTATGGCTGGACCGTTATGTAGTCTATACCCGTGACGGTGCGGTACTGGACTTCAATCTGCCGGACAAGGTAGCTTCCGGTCAGGTTGCCGTTCCTCCCGAGGACGATGTCACCGTTTCCATCTACTACAACGAAGGCGACAATGCCTTAAATATCAGCACTGAGCTGGGTCAGTTGATTGGCTATTACATTGATGCCGATATGCTGGAAAAAGATATGTCTACCGTTCTGGCACAGTTAAAAAAACTGCCCCCTCAAACGCCCATCATGGTGGAAATGAAGGACATCGTCGGTCGTTTCTTTTTCCAGACCAATCTTGGTCCTATCCGCACCAGCATCGACCAGAATTCCATGAATGAACTGATGCGGGTCCTGAAGCTTTCTGATTTTTATCTCATCGCCAAATTCCCTTCGTTGCGGGATTATTACTACGGTCTTGACCATGTTAACGACGGTATTTTCCTGAAAAGCGGTATGGGTCTATGGATGGACGATAATCGCTGTTACTGGCTGAACCCCGAAAGTCAGGGCACTCTTTCTTACATTATCCAGATCATTACCGAGCTGAAGCAAATGGGATTTAATGAAGTGGTGCTGGGTGATTTTGCTATTCCCACTTCCGAAAAAATCAAATTCAGCGGCGAGCGGAAGGAAATTCTGGGTGCTGCTGCCCAAAAGATCCTGGAAGCCTGCAGCAATGACCGGTTTGCAGTTTCTTTCTGTGTCACCAGTGCCAGCTTTCCTTTGCCGGAGGGACGTACCCGGCTTTATATGGAGAACCAGTCCGCTTCTGAAATTAAAGCGCTATCGGCAGAAACTGTATTTTCTGATACCGCTGTAAAGCTGGTATTTATCACAGATCTGAACGATACCCGTTTCGATGACTACGGTGTTCTGCGCCCCTTGAACACCGCGCAGCTAGAGGAAGAATAAGGAGGAGAGCGTATGCAATATCTTTTGATGATCCTATGCGTTGCCGGAATTACTGTGGCAGACCAGTTGACAAAGTATCTGGTAGTGCAGAATATTCCTTTATATTCGCAAGTCCCCGTTATCGACGGTCTTTTTCATTTGACCTATGTGCGTAATACCGGTGCTGCCTTTTCTATGTTCCAAGGCATGCAGTGGCTGTTTGTGGTTATATTTGCACTGCTGACCATTGCTGTCATTTGGGACTTTACAAAGCAGCACATGCCCTTTACAAAACTGGAACGCTGGCTGATTGTTTGTATCTATGGCGGCGGTCTGGGAAACATGATCGACCGTGCACGATTTGGCTATGTGATCGATATGATTGAAGTGGAATTTATGACTTTCCCTGTGTTCAATGTGGCAGATTGTTTCATTACCTGCGGTTGCATTTTACTGATGATCCACCTGATCTTCTTTAACAAGGAATTCTGGAAGGACGAGAAGAAGAAATGATCCTGTATGCCGACATTCCCGGAGAGCGCCTGGATGCCTTTCTGGCCCGGTCCGTGGAAAACTTAAGCCGCAGCGGTGCCCAGAAGCTGTTGGATGAGGGTTGTGTGCTATTGAATGGCAAGCCCGGCAAAAAGAACGGGAAACTGAACCCCGGTGATGAGATCCGTGTTACCATCCCCGAGCCAAAAGAAGTAGATATTGTGGCCAAAGAGATGCCGCTGGACATCGTTTATGAAGACGAAGACGTGGTTGTTTTAAACAAGCCCAAGGGTCTTGTGGTCCATCCCGCCGCCGGTCATCAGGACGATACCCTTGTCAACGGGCTGCTCCATGCCATGGGTGACAGTCTTTCCGGGATCAACGGCGAACTGCGCCCCGGTATTGTCCACCGGATCGACAAAGACACTTCCGGTCTTTTAGCTGTTGCAAAAAATGACCATGCCCATACCTTTCTGGCTTCTCAGCTGAAAGATCATACTATGGCCCGTACTTACGAGGCCATCGTGTGCGGCAGCTTTCGGGAAGACAGCGGTACCGTCAATGCGCCTATCGGCCGCCATCCCAGTGACCGGAAAAAGATGTGCGTCACTGCCCGAAATTCCAAGGAGGCCGTGACACACTGGGAAGTGGTGCGCCGTTATCGGGGTTATACCCATATCCGCTGCCGTCTGGAAACCGGCAGGACGCACCAGATCCGTGTGCACATGGCCCACATTGGTCACCCTATTCTGGGTGATACCGTCTATGGTCATAAGAAACCGGAGCTGGGTCAAGACAGCCAGTGCCTTCACGCAGGTGCTCTGTGCTTCCACCATCCCAAGGACGGACGGCCTGTAATGGTCTTCGCGCCCCTGCCGGAGTATTTCCAGCAGGTCATTGAAAAACTTGAAAAAACAGGAGAGTAATTATGGCTCTTTTTTCGGATATCCTTCTGTCGGTGGATTTTGACCGGACGCTGACCGCACCGGATTCTTCCATCCCTCAGCGCAACCTTGAAGCGATCGAATATTTCATGGCAGAAGGCGGTGCTTTCACCGTTAACACCGGCCGCAGTAAGCCTATGACCAACTGGTTCCGGGACAATATCACTGTCAATGCCCCGCTGCTCCTGTATAACGGCAGCGCCGCTTACGACCCCCGGACCGACGAGTGGTCTCAGTGCAAAGAACTGGAAGTAGATCCGGAAACGATTATCACTGATCTGCAGAGCCGTTTCCCGGACCTGACCGTGGAACTGCAGGGTACCTATGCCCACCACATCTTCCGCAAGGATGCAGGCTGGGAAGCCTACTGCGAAAACAATCTTTGTCCCTGGGAGTATGCCGAACCTTCTCACATGCCCTGTGCTTTTTTAAAGCTGGCACTGTTAGGTGAATTCCGGGAAAATACCGTAGCTTCCATGTACGATGCTACGGAAGCGGAGCTTGCCCTGTTTGACGAGGCTGTTTCTTATATTGAGACAACCTACGGTGACAAAATTGATGTATTCCGCGCCTGCGCCCGCATTGCGGATCTGCACGCAAAAGGCTGCTCCAAGCTGGCTTCTGCCCGGGAACTGCAACAGCGGCTTGGCAAAAAAATCCTGGTGTGTGTCGGTGACGGTGATAACGACCTTCCCATGATGGAGGGGGCCGATTATGCCTACTGCCCCGGGGATGCTATCATCCGGGAAAAGTTTGAAAATGTGTGCAATTGCGCCGAAGGTGCCGTCGCAGATGTGATCTACAAAAAAATACCGGAAATTTTAGGGATTCAGCCTTGACAAGCTGCAAATAATATGCTAGAATTTCTTAGCTGAATCAGCCAGAAGTCATGGACTTGCGGGTGTAGTTCAATGGTAGAACACCAGCCTTCCAAGCTGGATACGCGGGTCCGATTCCCGTCACCCGCTCCATAGAAATGCGCCAGTAGCTCAGCTGGATAGAGCAACTGCCTTCTAAGCAGTAGGTCGGGGGTTCGAG
>JAZOLX010000044.1:0-5213 GCA_045653485.1 Faecousia sp.
AAAAGAACCCTAGTATTAGAAGCCCAGTTCGGTCTTGTACTGAACTGGGCTTTTATAGCCCAGAGCGGCCGCAGGCCGCCTGTTATTGAAGTAATGAACATAATTATCCAGTAGTTTAGGAACGTCCTCGGCTGTCTCCAGGCCAAAGTCAAGGTACAATTCTTCCTTAATCCAACCATTTAATGCCTCAATTATTGCATTATCTGTTGGAGTTCCTACTTTCGACATTGAGCGAAGTATGTTATAATGTTCATGAGCCTGTCGGAAGGCTTGTGAGGAGTAGACAGAACCCTGGTCGGTGTGCAAGACTACCTGGGGGGTCTGCTCCTCATTTTTCTTACCTACAAGTTTCTTTAACACTTCAAGGCAATGGTAGTATGGCTTGTTGCAGCCTTGAATCGGTGTCGCTTGGTGGGCAAGGATCTCGTTGTTGAATGTATCCACAAGGAGTGTCCATTCCCAGTTCCTTCCGTTATTCTTGAATATCGTCATATCGGAAGCAACAATCTGAACAGGACCAGTTGCGTTCCAGTTGCCGTTGACTTCGTTAGGAAATTCAATATGCTCTTCTCCTTCTTTTTTCTTGTGACGGTACTTCCTAGCTTTGGAGTGTATTCCTGCTTGTTTGCAGCATTTATGTGCCAAATTATGTGAGAATATCCATCCTGTAGCCTGAAACACATCGTCCGCAAGCATATGGTATCCGTGGGAGGGGTGTAGCTTATGCTGTTCTGCCAGTAATTTTGTAAGTAATAGCCTATCCCTCTCATACCGATTGAGGGTACCTTGCCGGCTCCGCCATTTGTAATAACCAGATTTGCTGACTCCCATGAGCTGGCAGAGAAATACAACCGTATATTTTCCTTTCAGTTCTTCGATGATTTCATACTCTTCCCTTGTCCAGTAACGTACTCCTTGTTTGCACCACTCCCTTCCACCCAGTACCCTTTTTTTAACCGTGCAATCTCTATCTCTTGTTTTGCCACGAGTAGACGCAGCCGCTCTACTTCAGATAGACTTTTGCTGGTATGCAGCGCGGCGAACTTGTTTCCGGGCCTTGCCGCAAGTGCAGTTTCGCCACCCTCTAAATACTTCTTTGTCCACACACTGACTTGTCCGTGGCCAACTCCATATTCTTTCCCCAATTTCTTGATTGATATATGCTCGTCCAAATGCTTATGTACAATTTCCATTTTTTGTTCGACTGTCCATATGCGCTTCTTTTGTCCTTTTCGCATATACTCACCCCCCGCTATCTATTTTAGCATAAAGAAAAGGTAGACACACGGGTTCTTTTCCGTATGTCTACCTTTAGTTTACACCTTCACAAGTCCCATGGACTTGCGGGTTGGTTTTTTATAAGGGGAACTGCTTGATTTTTGCAAATCTGCGGGGATACAGGGCAGGAGTAGGCTTGATCTTTCGCAGAACGATGACGGCGTGATCGGCTCCTTCAATGTCAAAATGGGTGACAGTTTCCAGCTTCAAGCCCAGTTTTTCCATAGCATTTTTGGCTTCCTTCAGCTCTTCCTCCGCGGCGGAGCCCTTCATGGCCAGCACCGCGCCGCCTACCTTAACGAAAGGCGCCGTCAGTTCCAGCAGCACATTGAGCCGCGCCACAGCCCGGCTGGAGGCAAAATCGTACTGCTCCCGGCACTTTACCACCGCTTCTTCTGCCCGGGCGGTGACGCAAGTGGCTTCCACTCCCAGCTGGGGCAGAATGCTCTGCAGCCAGGAAACCCGCTTGCCCAGAGAATCAAGCAGCGTCAGTTTCACTTCCGGGCAGGCAATTTTCACGGGAACACCGGGAAAACCGGCGCCGCAGCCCACATCGATGAGAGTTTTGCCCTTTAAGTCCACGCATTTCAGCAGGCTCACCGAGTCTGCCAGGTGCAGCTTGGCAACGGCGGCAGGCTCGGTGATGGCGGTAAGGTTCATCACCTCGTTCTGCTTCACCACGGCGGCGCCAAAGGCGCACAGCCGGTCGCAAACTTCCTCAGAAAGAGGCAGCTCCATAATCTGCAGCTGCTTTACCAGCGCGTTTTTCATTGCCGGCCCTCCATAATGTCGCTTAAATCCACCTGGTCTTTGTCATAGGGGTCAAAACCGGACTCGGTTTCGCCGTGGGTGGGTACCAAAACCTCCTGGATGTACCAGGAAACCATGAGATCGCACACTTCGCCGTAGCTCTTGACACCGGAGGAATCGCCGCTGACCTTGATGTAGGCATCGTTGGCGGCATCCGCAATGTCGCTGGCGGTGGGATTATAGTGGATGGCGAAGAAATTGTTATAGCTGTTGATGTCGGCCTTCAGATACTCGTTGACACCGGAGGCGATCCGGGCGGCAATGACGGAAGCTTCGGCGCTGCCATCGCTGCACAGGGCATTGTAGCAATAACGGTATGCCATAAACCAGCCGGAATACTGGAACTGAGGATCGGAATTGGCGATGCAGGTGAGGAAACCAGCCAGATTGGCATCCCGTTCCGGCGCAATGGCCATGCGGTGGGCCATTTCGTGGCACATGGTAAAGGGCATGGAAACCTTGGGGATCATGGGATTGACGGCGGCTTCGCCGGTGATGGGCATGGTCATGCCCATAATGCCCATGGAAGAATACATCTCAGCCCAGCCCAGTTCCTTCACCGGGATCAAAGAGCCTGCAAACACAGCCGCTTCGCCGCTGTAGGTCATATTGTGGAAGCCTTCGCCGGCCTGAGCGGCCAGTTCGTCAAAATCCTTGAAAATCGCTTCCCGGGCCTCGGTGCGGTCCATTTGGGCGGCCATTTCATTGGCCTTGTCCCGGAAATAGATGGTGGCCTCCTCCAGTTCACCCAGAGTATACTCCGTCACATGCAGACGCAGATCCTCAGCCAGGGAGCTGGCGTGGTTATTAAGGCCGTAAATGCCGGTGTGCAGGCACCAAATAAGGCTTGCGCCGGCCAAAACCCAGCCCAGCCACTGGAAAAAATTCCACTTGAGCATGATCATCAGCACGATGGTGGCAAGAAGACCCACCACTAAAAGCACTGCCAGCACCTGCCACAGGGTAAAGTCCACAGTAGCGGACCAGCCGGCCAGGGTGGAAAGGATGGTGCGGGAGGCATAGGGGTAGATCATGTCCACCAGTAGGGAGAAACGGTCTGCCATCATGGTCAGCGCCG
Source organism: Faecousia sp. (assembly GCA_045653485.1). Lineage (GTDB taxonomy): Bacteria > Bacillota > Clostridia > Oscillospirales > Oscillospiraceae > Faecousia. Next base: position 3,167 of record JAZOLX010000044.1, read on the forward strand.
TGGTCAGCGCCAGAACGATGACGGCGATCAGATATCCGCGCCAATATTTCAAAAGGAACCCCTCCTTTAAAACACAAACTTTTTCTTAGTATAGCACATTTTTGCGGGGTTGTCTGCCCCAAAATTTTGAATTTTTTATAAAGACAGGAACACAGAGCATCGTCACTTTTTGCGCCGTAGGCGCAATACCTTCTCCCCGGGAGGAGCTATATGCCATCACCAACCGTAGTGCTTTAGATCCACTTTCCCGTCCGAAACGACGATGCCGTCGGCTTCCAGCCGTTGCTTTTGCCCGTCCAGACCGCCGAAAGCGAAATGTTCGGACAATTCTCCCCGGGAATTGACCACCCGCCAGCAGGGATACCGCTCCGGTTCCGGGTTTCGGTGGAGGATATTTCCCACCGCCCGGGCGGCTTTCGGATGCCCAACTGCCGCCGCAACCTGGGAATAGGTGACCACTTTTCTCTTGGGAACGGTCAAGAGGAAGGCGAAAACCGCTTCTTTCATGGGTCTTCCCGCACAAGGCAGACGATGCTTTCTACATGGTACGTCCGGGGGAAAAGGTCGCAGGCCATGGCATTTTTCACCTGGTAGCCCTTTTCCTTCAGCAGAGCCACATCCCGGGCAAGCGTTGCCGGGTCGCAGGACACATAGACGATCCGCCGGGGCGCCATGAGCGCCATAGCCTCGATGGCATCGTGATTTAAGCCCTTTCTGGGGGGATCCACCACCACCACATCGGGGCGGATGCCCTTGCTTTCCAACTCCAGAGCCGCCTGTCCTGCGTCACCACAGAAGAATTCCGCGTTTTCAATGCCGTTTCGCACCGCATTGTCCCGGGCATCTTCCACCGCCTGTTCGATGACTTCCACGCCGATCACCTTGCCGGCGGCTTTGGCCATGCAAAGCGTGATGGTGCCAACACCGCAGTAAAGATCCAGTACAAGGTCATTTTTCGTGATCTCAGCCTGGGCAATGGCGGCCTCATACAGCCGCTGAGCCTGGGCGTGGTTCACTTGGTAGAAAGAACGGGGCGACAGCCGGAACTGCAGACCGCAGAGGGTGTCTTCAATGTAACCCGGGCCGTAAAGGGCGATGCACTCGTCACCCAAAATGGTATTGCCCTTTTTGGTGTTGACGGACAGCACCAAGGAGGTGAAGCCCTCGATCTTCTTCAGCCGGGCGATCAGCGCTTCCCGATGGGGAATGTTGCGGCCATTGATCACCAGACACACCAAGATTTGTCCGGAAACCGCGCCCTGGCGTACATAAATGTGGCGCAGAAGGCCGGTGTGGGCCGCTTCATCGTAAACGGTGACCCGATAATAGTTTACATAATCTATAACCGCGTCCTTCACCGCATCCATTGCTTCCGGCAAAATGCCGCAACGGTCATTTTCGATGACCTGGTGGGTACCGGCCTTGAAAAATCCGGCGAAGGCTCTTCCCTTCTGGGAAGAAACGGGATACTGGGCCTTATTTCGATAGTTTTCGCAGGTTTCGGAGGCCAAAATAGGAAGGGTTTCCAAATTTTCACCGCCGATGCGGTTCAGGCACTGGCGCACACGCTCCACCTTCATCCGGGTTTCCTCAGCGTAGTCCATGTGCTGTAAGGCACAGCCGCCGCAGAGCTTGGCAACGGGGCAGGCACGGTTGACCCGGTGGGGAGATTTCTCCAAAATCTCCACGATCTTGCCGGCGGCCCAGGTTTTCTGGGCTTTTTCGATGCGGACGCGGCATTTTTCGCCAAAAATAGCGTTGGGGATGAAGACGGCACAGCCCTCAATTTTGGCAATTCCCTGGCCTTCGGCGGTGTAATCGCAGATGGTGGCCTCATAAATTCCGTTCTTTTCCAGCATAAGATCGCCTCCGGGACATAATTTCGTACTTTATAGTATACCACAATCCAACCTGTTAGGCAAGCCCCACCGTCTAAGCGGTAAGAAAGTGGTGACGGAAAACCGTCACCACAGCTGTTATTTTGCAATCACTTCGATCTCCACCAGAGCATCCTTGGGAAGCTTTGCTACCTGGAAACAGGACCGGG
>JAZOLX010000045.1:0-2843 GCA_045653485.1 Faecousia sp.
AGTCAAAACCTCCGGCTAAGCCGGAGGCTTGATTAAGCCCTAGAAGGGCATTTTACAGACTATTGCCCCTAAAGGGGCCCCGAAAGGTTTGCCGACCGCATTCCTTTCTCGGGCTGCCCCTTAAGGGGCGTTTTCTATGCCTACTTGTTCTCGCGACCCGTAAACGGGTCAGTGTACTCCTTGATACTCATTTGGTCGGCTATCTGATCTTCTTGGAGTTGGTTCTTGATATACTCTTGTATTTGCTTTTTGTTCCTGCCTACTGTATCCACAAAATACCCTCTGGCCCAGAAGTGTCTGTTGCCGTACTTGTACTTGAGATTTGCATGGCGGTCGAATATCATTAGACTGCTCTTGCCCTTAAGAAATCCCATGATCTGCGATACGCTATACTTTGGCGGTATGCTTAGGAGCATATGGATATGATCCGGGCACGCTTCTGCTTCTATGATTTCTACACCTTTCTGTTGGCATAACTGCCGCAAGATCTTTCCTATATCTGCACGCAGTTCTTTGTATATTACCATTCTGCGATATTTCGGTGCGAACACCACATGGTATTGACATCTCCATGTAGTATGGTCTAAACTATTAATGTCTTTGTCTTTCACGATGAAGGCCTCCTCATTATTGTAGTTGTGTGGTCGGCAAACCACTTCTACTATAATGGGGAGCTTTTTTCTTGTCTACTTTACTCCTCGCTGGAAGCTATTTTTTGCCACCGGCAGAGCCGGTGGTTGACTTTGATCAATCAAAACAAGACCATGGAGCTATCTTTCAGTTCCATGGTCTTTTTTCATTTCAATCGTCAATCAATGGCAGATGGGACAATACACGTAAAGAAACATGACCCAATGACCGTTCATTCCGTCCTGTATGTATATGCGGCAGCATCCGGAACACAACGCACAATGATATATTCCAGGGAGAAGCTCTCCTTGACAAACATGGTCAATCCCTCTGTCCCATCCATCAGCATCTTGGCAGGTACAGAATGGGCACGGCGGATCTCCGATACGCTGTAGGTAAACTGAGCGCCGGTCATATCCGTCACCATTACCGCCTCGCCTAACTGGATGTAGCTCAGAAAATCAAATTGACTGCTGCGATCACTGCCGCCAATCACCAGCGATCCATCGTACACCGTCCCAAAAAACCTCCGTGGTCCACCCACAAGGTCACCGGCCTTCCAGGTGTTTTTCACCGGCAACCGAATGCCGTAAGCCGGAACCTCCAACAGAGCCACATAATCTTGCCCCTTCACCTGCAGCACCGGCATGTCCATCACGGAATAACGATCCGTCACACCCGGGATGCGAGGCGGCAAGATCTGCTCTATCTGTGATACCACCTGCTGATTGTCCCTCTGGGCAATGCAGCCGTAGATCTGACCCGTCAACACTGCCAACAGACTGCACAGAATCAGGCCATAACCGATCAGTTGCAGAATCCTGCTTTTCTTCATCTCTGCTTCCTTTCACGCCATGTGCCCAGTAGCACCAGGCCAAAGCCCGAAATGCACATCACCAGGATCATCTGCCACGGAGCAAACACATCGCCGGTCTCCGGGGGATTGCTCGGCTCTGCATGGGTGTTCGTGATCACAAAGGCGGTGTTATTCTCGCTGATGGCCACCTGATAATCCCGCGGCACATCCTTCTCCACCACAGACCAACGTCCCTGTCCATCCGATACCGACCAATTGTAGCTCCAGTCGTTCTCCGCGCTGAGTACGACTTCCTCCACAAAGACGCCGTCTTTCCGGATCTCCACCGTTACAGACTTGGGGCGAAGGCTTTCATTGCCCGCATCCTTCCACAGCTTGACAACGCTGTACTGGGTATGGGGGACGAAAGCTCTGCATTTGGGCTTAGCTTCCACATCGTAATCGTAACCATTTTCACCGGGCGTGGGCAGGTATACCATAAAATCGTTAAACTGATAGGTGCCCTTTTGGTTTTCCGCCACAGCGCCCAGCACCAGATATAGGCCGGTCTGCAGGTTGGAAAACACCGCCGTGCCATCCTCTTGGGTGGTTTTGGTGCCGGTGGGAGCTACTTGATTGGCAGCGATATAGGCGTGGAGTGTGGAGGCTACCTCCTGCCACTCCTTCTGGGCAGTGATACCGTAGATATTCACAGGGTAGCCAGAGAAGGGAGCAATGAGCCGAAAACTACCGTCAGGAAAGGCCTCTGCTACCCGGAATATCTGGATCTCCAGGCCGCCGAAGCCGATGCTCTCCTGGGTATAGTGCAGCGTCAGGCTGCAATCCCGGTCCGGTTCCAGTGGGGTAAGTCCACGGGTCGTTATCGGTTTCCACAGCAAGCAGCACAGCAACACCAGGCACAGCAAAAAGCGGGTAATTCCTTTCATATCGTATCCTCTCCCAAGGTTTCTTTCTTCACGGGGGCAAACATTACATAGATCAGCAGGCCAAAAATGATGGGCAATGCCACGATTGGCATGACGATCAACGTATCAACCCGGTAAGCTTCGTTGGCAATGTAGATATTGCGAATCTGACTGGCATCCACCTGATGACCCCGCACCAGCAATCGCTGGGTGTTGATGCCATAAGGGGTACAGGTCAGCAAGGTACAATAGTCCTTGCCCTCCTCGATCTGGATCAAGCTGGTATCATCAGGATTAACGATACGAATCTGATCCACTTCGTAGGTCAAAGTGCGGTCGAGAATCGTGAAATAGAAGATATCACCGATCTCCATTCTATCCAGATGGGTGAACAGCACTGCCGTAGGCAAGCCACGGTGGGCCGACACCACGCAGTGGGTATTTTCGCCGCCCACCGGCAGGCTGGTGCCCTGCAGGTGGCCAACCGCCAC
>JAZOLX010000046.1:0-5670 GCA_045653485.1 Faecousia sp.
TTCGCACTGGAGTATCTGCGCAGCCAGGGAATCGACACCACCCATGTGACACGAGCAAAGAACGGCGAGATGCTGGGCCTTGCATTTTCCGAGATCCTTCCCGACGGAAAAACAAACCTGATGATGTACCGTGATCGGAATGTTGCGGATCTGCAGATCACAACAGAGGATGTGGACGAGACGTATATTGCCTCCGCCAGGTGCCTCATCGTCTCCGGCACAGCTTTGTCTGCGTCACCCTCCCGGGAAGCGGCGTTTAAGGCCATCTTACTAGCCAAAAAGCACAACACCAAAGTGATTTTTGATATTGACTACCGTCCCCAGGTGTGGCGCAGCAAAAGTGAGATTTCCGTGTATTACACCCTGGCTGCAAGAGAGGCAGACATCATCATGGGTTCCCGGGAAGAGTATGATCTGACCGACAGCATTATTGCCGAAGGAAATACGGATGATGTTACCGCAGCACGGTGGTTTGCAGAGGGCGCAAAGCTGCTGATCATCAAGCACGGCGGCGAAGGCTCCTATGTCTTTGTGGAAGATGGCAGCCGTTATAAGGTGCGTCCTTTCCGGATTCAATTCCTCAAAGCCACCGGTGGCGGTGATGCTTACGCAAGTGCGTTCATTTCCGCCCTTCTGAAAGGTAAGTCTGTTCCCGAGTGTGCAGAGCGCGGCACTGCCAGTGCATCCCTTGCCGTTGCTGCCACCAATTGCTCCGAAGCACTCCCCACCGAGGCAGAATTGCTTGCGTTCATTGCGCAAAGGCGTGCTGAGGGCGAGCAGGTCATCTTTGAAATGTGAGGGAAACAGCATGCTGGTAACACTGAAGAAAATCCTTACCCACGAGCGTGCAGTAGCCGCCTTTAATGTATTCGGTTATGAAGATGCCATTTCTGTGGTGCGCGCTGCCGAGGCATTGGGTCATCCTGTTATTCTGATGACAAACAAGGATGCAGTCAATTTTATCCCCGTGGAACTGATTGGTCCTATGCTGGTCACCTTGGCGAAATCCGCCTCCGTCCCTGTTTGTATACACTTGGATCATAGCAGAGATTTTGCGGATATTCAGCGTGCTGTCGCAGCAGGCTATACCTCTGTTATGTATGACGGCTCTCAGCTGCCCTATGAAGAGAATCTTTGCAACACGAAGGAAGTGGTTACCTTTGCTCATGCCCATGGCGTATCTGTGGAAGCAGAGATCGGCTCTGTGGGCTATTCCGACCCCGCTATGACCGCCAAGGCCGAATACACAGATCCTGACCAGGCTGTTCAGTTTGCGGCAGAAACGCAAGTGGATGCTCTGGCCGTTGCTGTTGGAACTGTTCACCGGATGAAAATTCAGGAAGCAAAGATCGACTTCCAGCTTCTGGCAGACATCCGAAACAGGTTGGATATTCCCCTTGTCATCCACGGTTCCTCCGGTGTCAAAGATGCGGATATTTCCCGTATGTGCCAGGTGGGCGCAAAAAAGATCAATCTCGGAACCACGCTGCGCATGGCATTCGGAAACACTTTGCGCAAGACAATGGCTGATATGCCTGATGAATTTGATCGCCTGAAATTTTTCCCTGCTTCCATGAAGGCGGTCGCGGAAAAAGCCGCCGAAAAAATGGTGCTGATGCGTTAGGCTGAGAGGACTCGAATCCAAACAGGTTTTCAGGCGACTGCATTCCCCAATTCGTCAGAAAATCCCTTGACAATATACAAAATATTCTCTGCGTGATTTTCTTTGCCTTGGAAAATGGAGGCGGCTGGAAACTGCTATGCACCTCTCAGTAAGTAATTTTTGATTGATTTTTGGCGCAGACGACGCCGCCTTGCTGGCGCAAGGCAAGGAGGATAAGGCAAAAAGCAGAAAAAAGGACTGCTGAGAGGCTGCTTCGGATCGAGACCTCTCAGCCTAAGGAGGATAAACATGGAAATACTGTCATATAGAACCCTGGAAGACATGCAGTACAAGGGCTTTCTGCAGAAGGATGCACCGGTGAAGGTGCTCCAGTTCGGCGAAGGAAACTTCCTGCGTGCATTTGTAGATTATTTCTTTGATTTGGCCAACGAAAAGGCCGGATACAACGGCAAAGTGGCTGTGGTTCAGCCCATTGCTGTAGGCAGAAAAAAAGAACTCAATGACCAAGATGGCCTGTACACCGTAATCCTGCGTGGTATTCAAAACGGAGAAAAGGTCGTTCAGAAGCGGATCGTCAGCTCCATTTCCCAGGTGATCAATCCTTACGAGGAGTTTGAGGCGCTGCTTGCCTACGCAGCAGATCCCCAGATCCGGTTTGTGGTGAGCAATACAACAGAGGCAGGTATTGCCTATGACCCCAGTTGCAAAGCAGAGGACCAGCCTGCAGCCAGTTTCCCCGGCAAGGTCACCCAGGTGCTGTACGAACGGTATCGTAAATTGGGCGGCAGCAATGCTCCCGGCTTTGTGTTCCTTTCCTGTGAACTGATCGACCACAACGGTGAGGAACTGCATCGTTGTGTCAACTGTTATATCGATCAGTGGGAACTGGAAGACGATTTCCGTGCATGGGTCAATGAGAAAAATATCTTCTGTTCCACCATGGTTGACCGGATCGTGACCGGTTACCCCCGTGCTGAGGCGGCGCAGCTGAACGAAGAGAACGGCTATGTGGACCAGAACTTGGACACCGGTGAAATTTTTGCTGTTTGGTACATTGAAGGCCCTGCATTCCTGGAAGAGGAACTGCCCTTCAAGAAAGCCGGACTTCCGGTGATCGTCTGCCCGGATTGCCGTCCTTTCAAGCAAGAAAAGGTGCGGATTCTCAACGGTGTGCAAACCACCATCACCCTGGCAGCCTATCTGGCAGGCAATGATATCATGCGTTTTGCGCTGCAGGATAAGGCCGTTGCAGGCTTTGCCCACAATGTGGTCTACAAAGAGATCATTCCCACACTTCCGTATTCCGAAGAATTCCCGTTTACCCATGAAGATCTGCTGGAATACGCACGGGTGATTTTTGACCGCCTGAACAATCCTTTCATTGACCATCAGCTGATGGCAATCTCTCTGAACACAACCTCCAAGTGGAAAGCAAGAGTGATGCCCTCTCTGCTGGAATATGCGGCCATGTATGGCCGGGTTCCGGTAGGCTTGACCCTGGGCTTCTGCGCATATCTGTGCTTCTATCACGGTTTTAACCTTCGGGAAGACGGACTTGTCAATACCCGTGACGGAAAGGAATATGTTATCAATGATGACCGTTCCGTTCTGGAGTTCTATTACGCCCATAGAAATGATACGCTGGCCGAACTGGCAGAAGCTGTCTGTGCCAAGGAAGATTGGTGGGGCCTGGATCTGACTACCGTTCCCACATTCCTCGACGAATGCAAGCGTTTGCTGAACAAGATCGAAAACGAGGGTATGCAGGCGGCTATCGTGGAGGCTTCTGCCAACGCCGAAGGCTAAAACGGATAGGAGCAAAAAGCCCATTCGGTAAAGCCCGTAAATGGCAAGAGGTATTGTTATGAAAGCAATTGTAAACGGAAAGCTTGTGTATCCTGACGGGGTGTTGGAAAACGGTGCTATCCTGATTGATGGCGGTAAGATCATTGCCAGTGGAGATGTCCTTGTTCCTGTAGATGCAGAGATTATCGATGCTAAGGGCGCATATGTTGGCCCAGGCCTGTTTGATATTCACTGTCACGGTTATGCACGCTCAGGAAACGCTCCGGTGTTCTGTTCCGTGGTTGAAGAGCCAGGCAGAGTGGCAGCTTTGCACCTACAGGAAGGCACAACATCCATCACGCCTACCATAGCCTATTCTTCTCCCCCGGAAGAATTTCTGAAAGGCATTGAACTGTGCAATCAGGAAATAGAATCTGAGGACACCCCCATTGTAGGCATTCATTTTGAGGGTCCCTATACCAACCCTAATTTTGGTTCTCTCAGCGATCAGTGCTGGCAGTATGATGAGGCTGCGGCAGAAAAGATCCTTTCTGCGGCTAAGGGCAATGTGAAGCACTGTACCTATGCTCCCGAGATGCCTGGAGCCGAGAAACTGGAAGCGCAAATCATTGCCCATGGAGCGGTTCCTGCCATTGGACACACTGCGGCATCCCCTGCGGATATAGAGCGTTCGGTAGCCAATGGTGCCAAAATCGTCACCCACTTATTTGACGCAATGGGTTCCTGGACCGGCGCTCACTGGTCAGGTGGTGTGCAGCAGGATTCTGCCGCAATGATTGCTCTGGCAATTCCCGGGCTTTACTACGAGCTGATCTGTGACTCCCGTGGCATCCATGTGCCGCCCTATTGTGCCAAAATGGCGTTGCGTACTGCCGGAGAGGATCACATAATTCTGATCACCGACTGTGTAAGCCGTGTTTCTCACAACCCCAATGATTATCCTCCCGAGGATAAGATGAGTGCCCGGGATCTGAACTTCGATGAAAACGGTGCGCTGTCCGGCAGCCGTCTGGTGCTGGCCGGTGCCTGCGCCAATTTTATCCGCTATGCTCTCGGCGATGTGCGTATGGCCTTTAAGTGTGCCTCCACAAATCCTGCCAAGGCACTGGGGCTGGATGAAAACATCGGTTCCATTCTGCCAGGACGGGATGCCAACATTCTCTTTGTGGACGAAAGCTTCAACGTACAGAAGGTCATCTTCCGAGGAAAAGAGATTATGTGAGTAATCCTTATATAGGTTCAGACCAGATCGCAGGAGACTGGAATGTCCGTCTTGTGATAGCTACAATAGTAAAAAGGTAGACACATGGCATTACCATGTTGTCTACCTTTTCTTCATGTGAAAATACAGAGGGCGGTGCGGATATTAGAAGAAAGCCACCCTTAAAAGTGAACTGCTTTGATTATGTGTTTCCCATGCGGAAGGAGATCTCCTTAGCCAACTGCTGCAATTTCGGCAGAATGGTTTGGATACAGGAATCTGTCAGGCGTTCTGCGCTGTCAAATGCGCTGATGGCTGCAGCCACCGTGCCAGTATAATCATACAACGGCACGGAGACACAGCGGTGTCCCAGCTCACATTCCTCATCATCCACCGCATAACCTTGTTCCTGCACTTTTACAAGTTCTTCCAACAGTACTTCCCGACTGGTGATGGTTTTTGGGGTTAAACGCACCTGCCCATTTCGATCTAGAACTTGTGTCAGACGCATTGGAGGCATAGCGCTGAGCAGGATTTTTCCGGAGCCGGTGGAATGCATGGGCGCATCCTTGCCGATCCGCAGCATGGTATCCACCGAGCCATGCGGTGCACCTACCAAGTCGAGATACATCAAGTTACCATCCCTCTCTACTGCCAGCAGTACCCCGATATTGTTGGTGTTTGCAAACTGACTGAGTAAAGAACCTGCCATGCTTCGCAGGACCAGATTGCTCTCCAGAGAACTACCCAAACGGCAGATCTTCCAGGTCATGGCATAATAGCCGGTCTGGCTGTCGTGATAGGCGTAGCCTTGATCGCACATAGTGCGAAGATACCGTACCACTGTGGGCTGAGATATCTTCAGGTTGTCGGAAATGTCCTTCAACCGCACAGGCAAACGACTTGCGGCCATATATTCAATGATTCGCAGCAGCTTATCCGAGGACAGGTTGACCTCGGCACCTTTTGTCTTTGTCATAGGGAATCCCTCCCGAAGTTACTTTTTTCTCAGTATAACACAAAACAAACTGTTTTTCTA
>JAZOLX010000047.1:0-3038 GCA_045653485.1 Faecousia sp.
CAAAGGCATTGGGCCCGGGATCAGACATAGAGAAGTACATTCTGGCAGCCTTGGTGGTGCCGAAGTCCTGGTTGGAGCCGGAGTTCTGCACCTGATTGAAAGCATCCCGGAACATCTGATTGTGGGCTTCTTCCCGGTTCAACAGAAAATCGATGGTTTCCCGCACCTTCTTATCATTGATCTGACGGTACAGATATTCATATACCACCTTTGCCCGCTGCTCCGATGCGATATTACTCAGCAAGTCGGCGCACAAATCTCCGGTGACTGTTACATAGTCGCCTGTCCAGGAATAGCCAGACGCGTTGATCAGACCAGGATTCAATCCCAGAATCACATGGCTTTGGATCTCGCCGCTGGGAGCCTGGGCCGCATCTACATCGTGACCATTGAGCAGGTTAATGGTTTGTGCTACCATTTCCATGTGGCCAAGTTCTTCCGCCGCAATGTCCAGAAACAGGTCCTTGATCTTGGGATCCTTGATGCAGAAGCTCTGGGACATATACTGCATAGCGGCTTTTAACTCGCCGTTACCGCCGCCTAGCTGTTCCTGCAAAAGCGCCGCATACCGAGGATTAGTCCGCTCGATCCCCACCGGATGAAATAACTGTTTTTCGTACTTGAACAAGCACACCCCTTCGCTGTGATATGATAATTCTTCCAATTATCATTTTACAATATACGCATCCGGATCATTATTCTTCTCCGTGTAGGTTGAACAGTGTTTAATATGGTATACCCCTTGCCGAGCCGGTCAGACCCTTCCAAAGCGCATCCCAGATAGTATGCTCGTCATGGGTCAGAACGTACCGATTCATCACAGGCAGTTCTTTGGATGATAGTATAGAGTGGTTGACCGTCTCGTGTTTCAACAAATAATGGTATTGATTTTAAGGGTAACATAAGGTAGAATATAAGTGTATAGGTGTGCGTACGCTCAGACTCCGTTTAAATTTGGTATATGTTGAAAACTAATCCTTTCTGCTGGATGTTAAGCTGACCCAGATGACCTTTCGGATCACGCTCAACAAGGAGCGCACCGAAGGCTTTGAAAAGGCAGAGGAAATGGAAGCTCTGGAGCAGATAGCAAAGAAGCCGAAGAAGGAAAGAAAAAGAGGATTACCCTGTCTGAGAGCAGGGAAAGGAGCTGCCTATGGAAAGCAAACGGGCATATCTGATCAGCTGTTCGGATCACTATGATCACAGGCTGCATGTGGCAGATACCTGTCTGCGCAGCCGCGGCTATGAGACCACCTATATCACCTCAAATTTTGACCATACTGCCAAGGCGGCGTTTGTTTGTAATGTGCCCGGCTGCGTGCAGTTACCTGCCCGGTCCTATCAAAAAAACCTTTCCGCGGACAGAATATTGTCCCACATGGAATTCGCCCGGGATGTTTTCCGATATTTAGAAAAACAGGAACAGCAGCCCGATGTGTTAGTAGTGCTGCTGCCTCCTAACTTTTTGGCCCACTATGCCGCCCAATACAAGAAGCGGCATCCCCATGTAAAGCTGATTTTTGAGATTTTTGACCTGTGGCCTGAGACCTTTCCCGGCGGCAGAATCAAAAAACTGCTGGCCCCGGTCTTTGGGGTGTGGGCGGCCATTCGGGATCGCAATTTAGGGAAAGCGGATTATGTGGTGACGGAATGTGAGTTGTTCCGGGAAAAGCTAGGTCTAATAGATGATTCTCAGGCTATCTGGCTTTGTGCTGAGCCGCTGAACATAGAAAAGCACGTCCCAAAACTACGAGAGGATGCGCTGGAACTGTGCTATCTGGGTGCCATCAATAATGTCATCAGCATTCCTGATATCTGCGGCCTGCTGAGAGAGCTGACTCCCCACAGAAAGGTGGTCCTGCACATCATCGGCAAGGGTGAACGTCAGCAGGAATTTATCGACGAAGCCACCGCTGCCGGTGCGGAAGTGATTTTCCACGGCGCTATTTATGATGAGGCTAAGAAGTTGGAGATCATGAATCAGTGCCACTTTGGCCTGAATATTATGAAGGCGTCCGTTTGCGTGGGTCTGACCATGAAATCGGTAGATTATTTTCGTTTTGGGCTTCCAATTATTAACTCCATCCCAGCCGATACACAAAAACTAATTGATGATAAACATGTAGGCATTCAACTCGACGCAGGTTGCGCGGAGAAAATACTGTCCCTAACCAATGAGGACTGCCTGCAAATGCGTAAGAATGTCACTGAAGTGTTTGCACAAAACTTTACACAAACGATTATAGGACAACAGTACGCAGATGTGTTGAATCATATTTGGAGAGAGTAATAATCATGGATCACACGTAAACATTATTTGAAAAGAGATAAAAACTGGCGTCATAGAGAGCCTAGAAAATGGGTGTATGGTAATTGCCTGTATATTCCATAACAATGCGCGTTTCACCGTCCAGACTTCTACATAGCTTTGCCAGCTTGCCCAGTTCGCTGTCGGCGTGACGCACCTCGTAAGGGGTAACCACAAGTTCTCGAAAGGGACGCATGGCGGCAATCATGCTCTTGCCTTTGGAAGCATCGATGCCAACAGAGTTCATTCGCATACCTCCAATGAAATTGATACACAACCGAGATCCATCTCTTTTTGTTGCCGATCCAAACTATTTTGTGACACGAATTCTCCGATGTTTCAGATAGGTTCAAACTGTTCAAATCGAATGCTACAACAAAGAGGTTGAATGAGTTGGAATGATATTTTTGAAATTGGGCAACTCAGCTTATCCTACAAACCCCGAGAAAGGGTAAGGAAAGATATTCTAACAAATCCCAAGAAAAAATACGCATTAAAGACCTTGTGTAGCACACTTTCACCGTGCTACATAAGGTTCTTTTTTCTTATATTGACACCTAGTTTCTTCTGCTTATTCCCACTTTGTGAAGATAAGGTACAATAAGTTGCGCAAATTGAAAATCGCATAAAAAATAGACACGGCTTGCCGGTCTCTGGTAGAATGAAGTTGCGACACAAACATTCGAAAGGAGACAGCAAACCATGTCCAACAACATTGTACAATTCAACG
>JAZOLX010000048.1:0-5572 GCA_045653485.1 Faecousia sp.
GCCACCGGCCTGCCTTATGAACAGCTGTTTGCAACGGAGGTATCAGAATGACAAGGGAAAAGCAGATTCTCGTCCTGATTAAAGAGCCTGGGAAGGCTCCCGTTGTGGAGCCCTTATTTGACAACACGCTGGAAAGCTTCCAGAAAGCTGTCGGCGGCTATATCGAGACATATTACCTCCGCGCCAATATAACAGTCGTTTGCAACGAGGAAGGAAAACTCAAGGGTCTGCCTTACAATATCACCATTGGCAGAGAGGATTTCGTAGGCACGATCGTTCTGTGTGGTACCACTGTTGATGATTTCTGCTCGCTGAAAGCCAGCCAGATCCCGCGGCTCATGGCGATCTTGGGGGGTGAAAGGTAAATGACACACCGCCAAGCAAAGAAGCTCATAGCTGTCGGTGACGTTGTCTACATTCCTGCGAACGGAAGAATTGTCCGGGCGGTGATTGAGGGCATATACAGTGATCACCTTGTCACAGACAAAGATGTTCTGTTCTATGACGAGGTGGGAACGCTCTGGTTTCTTACACTAAAGTGCGCCGTCGAAGCGTTAAAGGAGGCGAAAACATGCTGCAAATGAATAATCGCTGCGTCTGTTGCGGCGCAATCATTCCCGAAGGGCGGCAGGTCTGCCCATGCTGCGAGAACGGAGGTAAGAAAGATGGCTGAATTAAAACCGTGTCCGTTTTGCGGTTCTGCCGTTAAATTTGAAGAAGAATGGGCAGATGCAGTTTCGGTTTTTTATTCGTTTAATTGCGACAGTTGCGGTATGTATTGTTTCCAAAATGAACTTGTACCGCAAGACATAGCAATCGAAGCATGGACCAATCGTGTCGAAAATGAAGAACTGGAGTTTACTCGTTCTTTTATCCACGAACACGGATTAGACTTCGCTTTGGCATCTGCGTGGAAAGGACGGAAGAAAGATGGCAAATGAAAATATGGTAACAATCCCCCTTGATGAATATATCGAGTTACGGAGAAAAGCAGACGAAAATCTATACCTTGCAACAGAACTTGGTGCATTTAGGGATAAGATGTGGAATTTGGAGTGTAAGATGAATGACCTTGAAAGGAAGGTACTAGATGGCAAATGAAAAGCGGCTGATTGCGGCAGCACTAAAGAAATACCACGATTATATGTACACTCCGGGCGAATATAGCCACTCGATTTTTGGCAAAGCGTCGTTGCTTTTAGAAGATGGTGTTGATTTGGTTGTGCGGTGTCAAAATTGCGTACACGCAGAGCCGCTTGATCGAAATTGTGAATTAAGTACAACACACTATATGCACTGCAAGCTGTGGCGTGGCGAGGAAACCAAAAATGTATGGCATAAGTACAAGAAATATTACAAGGATTATAGCCTTGTAGAGCGTGACGGATTTTGCTCCGATGGTGCAAAGATGGATGGTGATGGGAATGATTGACCTATATCCAACCAAATGCAATATTTGCGGTGGTCGTGTTGTTTTTGCCAGCAATGCCACAATTTATGGTAAAGAATACGGAAGTGGAAAGTGCTATGTGTGTCAAAGTTGTGGAGCATACACTGGAACACATAGACCACGACCCAAAGAAGCCTTGGGATTACTTGCGGACGAGCCTATGAGAAAAGGGAAAATGGCTTGCCACGATTTGTTTGATTCGATGTGGAAGAGCAAGAAGAAAGCACAAAAAAAGAGGAAAGACCTCTATGCGTGGTTGGCTGATGCGATGGGCATACCGGAAGAAGAGTGCCATTTTGGATATTTTGACATACACCAACTGCGTCAAGCGTATGGGATTTTGATGGCGGTTAGTGGCAAAAAAATGCTATATGACAACAACGGAAATATTTATTTCTGTTCCTACGGAGAAAGGAGAGATGGCGATGTTTTATTGTGAACGATGTGGGAAAGCCGATTGTTGCGAAAGACTTGACTTGCCGACCGAGCCTGTCCTTTGTGATGTGTGTTATGAAAAGGCAACAAGAGAAAAGCTAATTACCGAAGGAGTAGTGCCATGACCCAAATGTACGCGATGCCGCGCCGCAGCGGAAAGACCGCATACCTCATCAAGCACGCATTGGATGTTAGTGCCTCTATTCTAGTCACGCGCCAATCCACCGCCGATCATATCCGCGAGGTTGCCCGGATTATGGGGGTCGAGCCACCTCCCATCTACATTTACACCCCAAAGCAAAAGCCTCCACGCACCCCCTCTTTTGTCTACCTCATTGTCGATATTTAAGTAACAGAATTTGATTTATTGGAGAGAAACGAATGTTGAAAGATTTTGAAATGATCATCCGCAAATTTCCCACCCGCGAGGACATCACCATCATCCCCATATCCGATGTGCACCTGGGCGCCGCCGAACATATGCAGCGCCCCTGGGAGCTGTTCTGCCAGGATGTGCTCAAGTCCCCCAATACATACCTGACCCTTGGCGGCGACCTGATCAACAATGCCACTCGCAGCTCCGTCAGCAATATCTTTGAGGAAACCATGCGCCCCTCCGAGCAAAAGAAGCTGATGGCAAAGATGCTGGAGCCCTTGCGTGACCGCATTCTCTGTGCCGTCAGCGGCAACCACGAGCGCCGTTCCCAGAAAGACGCAGACGACGATCCTACTTACGACATCCTCTGCAAGCTGGACATCGAGGATCGCTACCGGGAGAATATGGCTTTCCTGAAAGTCCAGATGGGTAACCCTGCCGGCGACGGCCTTGCCAATCCCACCTACACCGTCGTGCTGACACACGGCGCCGGCGGCGGCATCTATACCGGCTCTGCCGTCAACCGCAACGAACGCTTCGGCAATGTGATCGACGGCGCAGATTTGCTCATCGTGGGCCACACCCACAAGCCCTTTGTCACCCAGCCGGCCAAGATCAAGATCGACACCCAGAACAACAAGATCTCTTTCAAGCCCTTCAAGGTCGTTTCCTCTTCTGCTTGGCTGAATTTTGGTGGCTATGCGGCCCAGAAAATGCTGCTCCCTTCCAGCCATGCCCACCAGCGCATCACCCTCTGCGGAAAAAAGAAAGAAATTCTTGTTACGATGTAAAGGAGAACACATATGCTCAATCACATTACCATCATGGGCCGGCTCACCCGAGACCCTGAACTGCGCCGCACCGGTACTGGCGTTGCCGTTGCCAGTTTCACCGTAGCTGTCGACCGGGACTTTGCCGATAAGCAGTCCGGTCAGAAGGAAACGGACTTTCTGGACTGCGTAGCATGGCGCCAAACCGGCGAGTTTGTGTCCAAGTATTTCACCAAGGGCCGCATGATCGTGGTGTCTGGCCGACTTCAGATCCGCTCCTGGAACGATAAGGACGGAAACAAGCGCCGCTCCGCTGAGATCATAGCTGACAACTGCTATTTTGGGGACAGCAAAAACGATTCTGCCTCCCAGTCCATCCCCGGCTATCCGGCTACATATCCCGAGACTGAAGCCGTCCTCCAAAGTTTCGGTGTCCCCCCTGCCCCGGCATCCGATTTTGCCATGCTGACCGATGACGATTCTCAGCTGCCCTTCTAGGTGCACACTATGGACGAAGCTTGTATCGGATGCCGCTATTACCGCGGCTATCATAAAGTCAATGTCTGCTGTAACTACATATTCGACGCCGGCCACCACCGTCCCTGTCCCCCGGGGGCAGCCTGCACGGTCAAAAAGCCCCGCCAAATCGGCAGGGCTTTGTCTGGTTTAAAAAATTCCCTAAAAAATCCTGAAGAGCCCCCAAAACAAGGAGAAAGTTGAATACAATGGAACTGCATTACACTATCCCTCTGGATCCCCGCACCAAAAAGAATCATTTGCGCATCGCCGGTTCCGGTGCACGCTGCCCTGCCTGCAGGCGTTATCTTCGTCAATATGTGCTCCAGTCCCGGGCCCACGACACCTATAAGCAGCAGGCTCTTCCCTACCTTGCACCCCGGCCCGCCGACCCCATTTCCACCCCTGTCCATGTGCGGTATCTGTTTTATAAAAAGACCCATGGCATCGTGGATAAATCCGGGCTTTCCCAGGCAGCGGACGATCTTCTGGTGGCAGCGGGAATTCTGGATGATGATAATTCCCGCATTCTGGTGTCCCACGACGGTACGCGGGTACTTTATGACAAAGAAAATCCGCGCACAGAGATCTGGATCCGGGATTATAACGAACAGGAGGACTCCTATGGCAACCGAGAAGATATACACCCTTGATAAATTTCTGGGGCTGAACGAAGCCGCAGACAGCTACTCCGAGCTAAGGTTGGGCGAGGCGTCACGCGTCGTCAACTTTGCCATTACCGACGGCGGGAATCTTTCTTCCCGCAGCGGTTTCTCCAGGGTCCCTTTGCTTGCCGATACGCACAAGATCGTCTCCATGTGGACAGGCTTTATCCGGCAGCAGATCTACCTGATCACCGTAGATATTGCAGACGATACCGACCGCATCACCGTTGCCCGCGCAGACGGCACAGCCTTTACGGTGGTACAGCAGGCCACCGGTTTGCTGGGACTGACTGACGAAAATGATGTGGTGAAGATTTTTCCCTTTGGTGAGCTGGTATACATCATGTCCTATGGGGCAGACCTGGCCGTTCTTGCTGACCCAGACATCCGCATCGAGGTGCAGACCCCCTATGTGCCCACCGTCATCACCGGTGCCGACCCTATGGGCGGCGGCAAACAGCACGAAAACATCAACCTGCTCACCTCTCAGCGAGCCGTTCTTTTCTCTTCCGACGGGGAAACGACCACCTATGTTCTGCCGGAGGAGGCAACGGCTATTATTTCTGCCGAAACCGATTCCGGCCCGCTGTCCGCCTCCTTTGATTCTGAGAAACACGCAGCCGTATTCACCGCCGCCCCGGAGAAAGGCGTTGCAAACCTGCGTATTGTCTATGATACTGACGCTACACAAGCGGCTAAAAATCGAAAACAGGTAACAGATATGCCATTCTGGGAGGCTTACAACGGCACCACCGACACCCGGCTGTTCTTCTACGGAGACGGCAGCAACATCGCCCTGTACACCGGCGTTATGGACAGCGGCGCTCCCTCTGCCCTCTATGTGCCGGCTATGAACGAGATCTCTGTGGACTTCTCCCCCTCCCCCATCACAGGTATGATCCGCCTGTACAACAAGCTAATGGTGTTTAAGCCCGATGGAGCCAGCTTCATCACCTATGAGCCTGTTACGCTTACCGACGGTAATGTGATCGCAGGCTTCTACCTGCGCACCGCCAGCAAGTCTTTGGGCTGCGACGCCCCCGGACAGGTACAGCTGGTCAACAACTATCCCCGCAGTCCATCCGGCGGAGCAATCTACGAATGGCGGGCATCCTCCACCACCTACAATGACGAACGGTACGCCAAGCGGATCTCCGAGCGGGTGGTGCGCACACTGTCTCAGGCGGACAGCAGTCGCATGGTTGCTTGCGACGATAACAACACCCACACCTATTATCTGTTCCTCGGTGACGAAGATGGCACCATTCTGGTCAACCGCTACGGACTGGATGTATGGACGATCTACCGCTGTCCCATGGCCGTCTCTGTGCGGCAGGCACAGGCCACCGGCGGCACACTT
>JAZOLX010000049.1:0-28340 GCA_045653485.1 Faecousia sp.
CCGGGCCAGGGGGTGGGAGTATAAAAAGCCACCCCGTTGGGCTCCCTTTCCTGGGGCCATGACACGGAATCGAACCCAACTAAAAGCAAGTGTCCGGTGGACACTTCCTGCCACCAGTGCAAACACTGGTGGCTACTATCATTTTCTTTCGCAATGGCGAAAGAAAATGTAAATCGATTCCGGTCGGCGAGTGCGTGTATTAAAAGGCACCCCATTGGGGTGCCTTTTCTGGTGCCATGACACGGAATCGAACCCAACTAAAAGCAAGTGTCCGGTGAACACTGGCTGTTGATGACCCACCGTGGAGGTTTTCATAATACACTATTGATTCAGCATTTTGTAGAAGTAGCCGCCCTCTTTTTGTGCAAGCTCATCATAAGTACCCTCTTCCACAATCTGTCCGTGACTGAATACCAAGATTCGGTCTACATTTTTTATCGTAGACAGACGGTGAGCAACGACAATCACCGTATGGGTTTTCATAAGGGCCTCCATAGCTGATTGCACAGCTCTTTCGGATACATTATCCAGCGCCGAGGTTGCCTCGTCGAAGATCAATATCTTAGGATCGCCCAAAACAGCCCGGGCAATGCCGACCCGCTGCCGCTGTCCACCGGATAGCTCTCTGGCACCATCGCCGACTACGGTATTCCAGCCTTCTTCCAGGGAATCCTTAAACTCGTTCATCTGCGCCATATCAATGGCACGTAAAATTTCTTCATCAGTGGCAGTGGGGCAGGCAAGTTTGATATTGTCCCACACAGTTCCATGGAAAATCGTAGTGCTTTGCGGCACAACACCAAAGGCAGAACGCAACGCGCGGACAGAATAATCTTTTACATCGTTACCAAATACCCGCACGCTGCCGTCTTGAACGTCATAAAGGCGTAATAGCAGCTTTGTGAATGTACTCTTGCCACTGCCACTTTCTCCCACCAAGGCAACACTCTCGCCCGGACGAAGACGGCAATTGAAGCCGTCAAATATCTTCATATCGTCATAGGCAAATTCTACGTCGGAGAACTCAACGCAGCTAAACTGCTTTCGTTCCATTGTGTTGTAAGCCTTGAACACATCTTTGGAGAATTCCTGAGGAATGTCGGGAACATCAATTTCTTTACTGGTAATCCGCGTGATGGCATCCATGCCGGATTGGGCGCTGACCTTGGTAAGACCCATTGCGAGCCAACCGCTCAGAGTGCTCAAAATGGTGCCCATACTGGACAGGAAGGCGTACAGAACACCGGTTGTGGTGCCCCGATATATGCAGGACACCGCGCCGACCATATACAAAACGGCAACACCGATATAATGTGCCAGCTCCAGTTTGATCGATTCCTTGTGGTTGGCAAGGGTGACCTTTACCATCGTTTCGTGAACACTTTTTAAGGTATGATCAAACTTGGATTGGAAGCTGTCCTCAACACCATACATTTTCACGGCTTCCATACCGCCCAGCGTATCCACCAAAAAGTGGTTTGCTTTCTTTTCTACCTGAATCTGCTCAGCAGATATCTTTCGAATTCTTTTGCGGGCGAAAAAGTTTAGGAAGGCCATCAAAATGGCGGTACATAACAGCACCAAAGTCATAACCCAATCGTAGCCAAACAGCGCTACCAGAGAAATAACCATCGCAATTGCCTGATACGGCACGTGCAAAATGATATTTTGCAGATACGTGCGTATATTCGTGATCGGTGTTCCGTTCAGGCAGTTATGAAGCTCTCCCACGGAAACTTCGGAATGAAACCGCAGACCCATGTGCTCCACGTGATCAAAGACTCTGGATTTCAAATCCCGCAACGCACCTTCCACACTGTTCAGAAGAAGCCGGTAGCCGTTGCGGTAGGTCAGCAGTCGAGTGATACCCAGCAGCACGTACACACCGCACATAAACAGTACCAGCCGCAGCTTCTGACCGTTGTTCAAAGCGTCATTGGTGATACCCTTGTCTACAATATGCTTTATGACCAGCGGCTGCAATGCTACGCAAACACCGGTAAAGGCAGAGCAGATCATAGCAATTAAAATAGAAAGTTTGTACTTTTCCAAGTACCCCCACATAATAGGAATCACTTTTCGCTGTTTCTCCATACAATACCCTCCTATATCTTCAAAGGATTCTATACGGCAGAGTGGTTCGCCTTTATTATAGCACTGGTTGTATGAAAGGCAATACACATTGCGCCGTCAGATTTTACAAGAAATCACCTGTTATTTTGTGGATGTTAACAGGGCATTGTTTGCGTTTTTACCTTTGGTTAAAATAAAGGCTTTGCTGCGGCGTGACGTAGCGAGCAACGCTCATCCGCATTGTATTTAGATCTGTTCTAGTTCTGCCTTTTCTTATTTGGTACCGGTGACCGGGTTTCACACATTGGGGATCGCTTTAAACCCTGTGACGGCCTGACAAAGTGGGCCACAGCAACTTGGCTATGGCCCACTTTAACGCATTATTTAACTGTGACTTTCGTTTTATACAAGGGGTGCTTCTTCTCCCTGGATGAATACCCGCTGGACGTTGACCTTGTGATCCACGACGATCAAGTCTGCCCGCAGGCCAACACGGATTTCTCCGCGGTCTGTAAAACCGACCGCCCGGGCGGGGTTGTAGGATGCAAACTGGAATACGTTCACAATGGATGCGCCGGTATGCTTCATCATATTCCGGCAGGCAACGTCCAATGTCAGCTTCGAACCGGCGATCTCTCCCTCGTAGTCAAAGTTGAGGTCGTTGACGCCTTCATAGCCGGGGGGATTTGGCGCATCGCTGTGGGTAGAATCCGAGATCAGAACGATCCTGTCATCGCCCTTGATTTTCCGAACGAGTCGGAGCATATAGGGGTCTACATGAATGCCTCTGCTGTCGCAGATCAATTCCGCGTAAATATCATGGTGATAGTTGACGGCTTCGTCCACGCAGACACCACGGCATTCCGGGTATCGGATGATCGTGCCGGTGGCATTGGTGTGATGTGTACCAATGCACAGACCATGGGGCATCAAAGCCTCAATTTCCTGGGGCGTGGCTTCGCTGTGAGCCACCGCAAAGCGTACGGTGGGATTGACTGCCCGGGCAGCCAGAACAAATTCCTCGATATTTTCCCGCTCCGGTGCGACGCACCAAACCTTGGCAAGATCTTTTGCGGCGTTCAGAATGGGTTCATAATCATTCTTGTCAATGGGTTTGTTCCAAGGATTCTTAGCGCGGTTGCTGCCGTATTTGGGGTTGGTATAAGGAGTTTCCATATACATGCCACCGATATTAGCGCCCTCCAGGGTCTGCATGGCCGCACGAATATCATGACAAGCCTGTATAATTTCCTGCGCCGTAGAGCGGCCGAAGGGAGCAGGCAGAACTGTAGTCGAGCCATGGGCCAGATGGGCCTTGGCGGCGGTGATGGGATCATCCAGAAAGCGGACACCGGCACCGGCATGGACATGCATATCCACAAAGCCCGGGCCAACATATGCGCCATTTACATCAATGATCTCAGCGCCCGCCGGAATCTCCGTATTCCGCATCTCACCAAAACCGGCGATCTTTCCGTCTTCAATCAAAAGAACAGCTTCGGGAATCAGGTGGTCCCGCATGATGAGTTCCGCATTGATGATTGCTTTCATCGCTACACTCTCTTTCGTTGCTTTATTTATTTCGAAGCTCAGCCAGAAGTGCGGTGCCTCCTTCGATGATGTGTTCCGCCACACCGGGTTTGAAGCGGGATGCCCGGGCCTCGTAGCCGCCTTCTTCGTAGCATTCCATCATGGGGAAATAACCCTCGTAGCTGTTGGTGCAGCAGGTAGGCAGGATCAGCTCCCATTCCGGAGCTTTCCGGATCTCCACACCAATCTCGCCAAAGGGCTCACCGGGGATGCCAAGAAGTGCCACATCGCCCATGCTCACGCCGATCAGCTCCATGATAAAGTAGTCCGGGCCGTTCTCCAGCTCCAGCGCCCGGCTTGCCTCGCCCAGAACCGTAGTCAACTCCATGGCGGTGAAGGGTATTTCATCATCCTTGCCGGCTTTGTGGAGGCCCATATACAGTTTCGCGCGCTCCAGCACTTCAGGTGTGGGTCTGTTGGTGGGGATATGGATCTGCCGGACCATGGTGGAAAGACTATCCACATCCCGGTAGTTTGCCTTGGAGTATACCTGCAGTACCGCGCCGGCGATGACCATGCCGATATGCTGGGTATGGCCATAGCCCTTCCAGTAGCCGCCGGGGATGAGATACTGACCATTTAGCATGCCGTCTGTGGCCCAAACATTCTGAGCACCGATGTCGCCCTGAGGACCGGTCAGGAACAGACACTTGGTGCCGGGAATGGCCCGCTCCACGGTGCGGCGCACAAAGCCGGGCCAGTCGGCAGAGATTTTGAGGTCAACGAGGGTGGACGGATGCATACCGTAGTGCGCCAAAACGATGCTGTCGCCGCCCTCCTGGTCAAAACGAACCATGCTGACACGGTCATCCACCATACCGATTGGCTCTGCGATATCCGGGTTCATATAACCGGGATTGGATCGGACGGTGCCGTCCTTCATGCGGAAGCGGCGGTTAAAGCCGATCTCCGTGGCGGTGCCTACACGCCAGCCCATCCGGGCGGGCTTGAGGTTGGCAAGGGCCTGGTGGGCCGCGTTCAAAACGCCAATCTTCAGACTGACAAAATAGTTTCTAAGATGTTCTTTTTCGTGTTTGCTATCCACGATAGGACCCGTATGGGTATGGGTGGCAGCCACATAGATGGCTTCCATAGGCAAGCCGGTAGTTTGGCTGATCGCTTCCCGGATGATATCCATATTCTGGCGTTTAATGTAACAAAGATCCAGACTGATCACGAGAACCTTGGTGTCTTCTACCTGGAGGGCCAGGGCATTGGCCTCCAGATCGTCAAAAACGCCTTCTGCGGGACGGACCGAAAAGTCACCTGCAAGCCAAGTGCCAATAGGCGGTGTGATAACTGCTCTGCCGAAACCTGCGTAAAGTTTATTCATAAAAATATCCTCCAGTCTATTTGTTGTTTGTCTGTTATAAATTTCGCATTTCCGCTAAAAGGGCGGTGCCTTCTTCGATGATGAGTTCCGCCACACCGGGTTTGAAGCGGGAGGAGCGGGCCTCGTAGCCGCCTTCTTCATAGCATTCCATCATGGGGAAATAGCCGTTGTAACCGTTGCTGCAGCAGGAAGGCAGGATCAATTCCCAATCCGCAGCCTTTCGCAGCTCTACACCAACCTGACCGAAGGGCTCTCCCGGAATACCAAGAAGGGCAACGTCACCGACTTTCAAACCGATCAGGTGCATGGAAAATGCGTCCGGTGCATCCTTCAGCGCAATTCTGCGGCTGGCTTCACCCAACACAGTGACCAATTCCATGGCGGTATAGGGGATCTCATCATCTTTTCCTGCATTGTGCAGTTCCATGACTTTATAAGCATCTTCCAATTCCTCCGGCGTTGCCTTGTTGGCAGGAATGAGGATCTCTTTTTCTATAAATGCAAGGCTGTCTACTTCCCGGTAGTTCGCCTTGGAATATACCTGCAGGACCGCACCGGCAATGACCATGCCTATGTGCTGGGTGTGACCATAACCCTTCCAATAGTTTTCATGGGTTAGATACATACCATTGGTCATGCCGTCGGTTGCCCAAACATTCTGAGCGCCGATATCGCCCTGCGGACCGTTCATAAACAGGCACTTGGTACCGGGAATTGCCCGCTCAACGGTGCGGCGTACAAAGCCGGGCCAGTCAGTGGAAACCATGCTGCCGCCGATGGTGTCGGGATGCATGCCGTAATGGACCAGAACGATATTGTCGCCGTCTTCTTGATCAAAGCGGACCATACTGACCCGCTCGTCCACAACACCGATAGGCTCCAGAATATCCGGATGCATATAGCCGGGGCTGGAACGAACGGTGCCGTCCTTCATGCGAAAGCGGCGATTAAAGGCAATGTCAGTTGCGCGGCCGACACGCCAACCCATACGGGCGGGTTTCAAATTTGCCAATGCTTGATGGGCAGCATTTAATACACCAAGCTTCAAGCTGACGAAATAGTTTCGCACCCGTTCATCCGAATGATGACTACTGACTTCCGGTCCTGTGTGGGTGTGCGTGGTGGCAATATAAATTGCATTAGTGGGGATACCGGTGGTCTCGGAAATTTCCTTCCGGAGGATATCGATATCTGTTTTGTGGATACCGCACACATCGACAATAGCAAGAAGAACCTTTGTTTCCTCTACCTGAAGGGCCAGTACATTGGCGGACAGCTCGTCCAGAACGCCTTCTACATACCGGTCGAAGAAATAGCCGTGGAGCAAAACATCTTTACCCGGGGTGATCTTTGCTCTGCCAAAACCGGCGTAAAGTTTATTCATCAAAACCATCTCACTTTATGATTTAATTATGCTTTTCATGGAATTGAAAGCACTAAGGATATCAAGGATCCTTGTAAAGCAACATACCATGCATTATGCAAAAACACAATGACGAAATGATGTGTTTTGTATGCACAATGTTGTATCCGCGAGCACCAAAGACAGTCTGTAATGTGAAACCCGACGCACAGGAAATAAAGAGCGGGGAACGTTCGTTAAAACAACTAAAAAAATTCGATAAAATTGGTGATATAGCGGATAGTCAAGGGGATTCAAAACCATTAAAATAATCGGCAGACAAAAAATGAGGAGTGAGCATATGGAACAGCTATGCCGGGCGATCAATATGCCGGAGGAAGTCACGCAGCAAGTGGTGGCGCTGCACGAGACAATGGAGATGCATTCCTGCTTACCGCTGCTGATGAAGCAAGATACATGGCAGGCGGGCCTTGAACAACTGAAGGAAGCGCTGGGGGAAGACCCTCTGGGAATGAAAGAGTTATGTTGTGTGCTCCGATGTGCGATGATGGCCAGAGATACATATACGAAGCTGGGTATTTCGGAAGAGATCTATATAGACACGATGGCTGCTTTTTCCCGCTTTGTCAGAGAGCATATGGAAAGCTATGGTTTTTATGGCTTTCATCGGGCACATTGGACGACCCGGCAGGTTTCTTGTACCCTGTTTCGCATCGGCCAACTGGAATATGAGCTGACTAATTTAAATAATGTGCCGATGGTCAGCCTGCATATTCCCACGGATGTGGATCTGCGTCCTGAGGTGCTGCGGCCTTCTGTTAGGGAGTCGCTGAAGAAGCTGTATGAGATTTTTCCGGATTATGCTGATAAGACGGTGTTTTGCCATACTTGGCTGCTTTCTGCACAGCTAAAGGAGATATTGGCGGAATCGTCCAATATCTTGCAGTTTCAGGCAATGTTCGATATAGAACCGGAAGGATATCCCGGCAATGATATGCTGCTGTGGGTGTTTAAAAATCCCGATTTGCCCAAAGAGGCATTTCCGGAGAATACGAGCTTGCAGAGAAAGCTGAAGAAGTTTCTTCTGGAAGGAAAGCAGTTTTGCAACGGAAGAGGATATTTGCGGGAGTTACAATAGGATTATTGACTTGTTTCATAAGGTAAAAGCGCAGTGCTGCAAAATGCAGCACTGCGCTTAACATATTATAGCTGATCGATATTCAAGCTGAAGGGTTCCAAGCAGTTGTCCATAAACCACTGCAGCTCCGGAAGATCGGTTGCCCGGAGGGATTCCAGAGTCTGCACCAGAGCGGTATCAAACTCTGTGTTGCCTGCTTTTTGTTCTTCCACACATTTGATGTAAGCGGAGAGCTTATCGGCTGCTTTGACGATGGGCAACACATCTTGGTCATCCTCCAAGATCAGATGTTTGTAGCTTTCCACAAGTTCAGCAGGCAACATATCCAAAAGCCGTTGGGCAGCTACACGCTCCACCTGCTTGTAGGAAGCCATAATATCGGGATTATAATATTTGATGGGGGTGGGGAGATCACCGGTGAGGGTCTCGGATGCATCGTGGTACAGCGCTGCAACGGCGCAGCGGTCCGGATCCGGCCCAGCCAAATGCAGAATATCCCGTCGGATCAGTGCCAGTGCGTGGGACAGTACGGCCACCTGGTGAGAATGCTCCTGTATATTTTCAGAAAAGGTGTTGCGCATCAAACCCCAGCGGGTGATGTAGCGCATTCTGCCCAAAAGGGCATAGAATTCGTATGCCATGGTATTCCTCGTTTATAAAAAATTACAGCTGTGCCACCTGGTCGATGATGGCGGGAAGCTCTGTGGTGTCGCGGCAGAAATATTCGCCGCCTGCGGCCCGGATCTCATCCTCGTCCCGGAAACCCCACAGAACACTGACACACTTGGCACCTGCACCGTGGGCGGTGGTCACATCCACATCGCTGTCGCCAACATAAACAAAGTGGTCAACGCCCAGCTCTTTTGCTCCTTTATAAAGCATATCGGGGGCGGGTTTTCTGGGGCAATCGGGGGTCTCGCCCAGTGCGTAGATATCGCCAAAGAAATCCTTGCAGAGGGTCTTCACTGCGGGATCCGGCTTGTTAGATACGATGGCAATGGGGTATTTCTCCCGGATCTTTGCCAGAGCCTGCAAAATGCCGGGATAGGGAGCGGTTTTCTCCTGACTGTGAGCCTGATAGTAGACACGGTAGGTTTCCAACACCGGCTCATAAGCAACACCCTCAGGAACGGAAAGCGCTATCAGCCGGGCAGCACCGTTGCCTATGAATCGACGGATTTCATCAAGCGTCCGTGCAGGATAGCCGTGGGCCTTTAATGCATAATTGACGGCGTCTTTCAGATCTTCCAGTGTGTCCAACAGTGTACCGTCTAAATCAAATAAAATTCCGGTCATGGGGTATGCCTCCATTTTTGAGTACACGAATATCCGTTCCCAGGAAAGTCAGCCGCGCGAACTCACCATAAAGCCGGGATGCGATCTGTGCAGAGTAACGGGCGGAAGTTTCATCAACGGTCAGATTGGTTGTGATGATCATGGCTTTTCCGGCCAGCAGCCGCTGGTTCAGCAGACCATAAAGGGCAGCGGTAACAAATTGTCCGGGCATTTCTGTACCCAGATCGTCAATGATCAGAAGATCACAATTTTCCAGACGGTCCGCTTGCGCTATGGTATCTTCGTTGGGGGTGAACCGAGCCTTTTGCAGCTTATCAAACAGACTGATAGCGGTTTCGTAGCATACACTGTATCCCTGCAGGCCTACGGCGGAGCCAATGGCCAGAGCCAGATGGGTCTTACCCAATCCGGTAGAGCCAAAGAGCAGCAGATTGCCTGCACCGGTGGAGAAGTGTCTTGCATAATCCCGGCAGTGGTTGAGATTGCGTTCCATGACGCTTCTGGCAGAAGCTTTGATCTGGGGGATCACAGCATTGGAATAGTAGTCAAGACGGAAATTGTCAAAGCTTTCCCCGCCCCGGAATGCAGCACCCAGTTCTTTCTGCTGCTCCTGTAAACAAATTTGCTGCAGGCACCGGCACATGGTACTGCCAATATAGCCGCTGTCACTGCAATGGGGGCAAGCAGGATTTTCGTTCAAATAGCCGGTGGCAAAATGGGTCTGCACAAGAGCTTCCCGTTCCTGCTGCAGCGCCAGATTGTCATTTTTAACCTGCTGCATGGCTTCCTGCACGTCTCCGCCTTGAGAAAAGATAGCCTGCGCAGCCACGGCCATTGTTTGGCGCAACTGTATGTCAATTTCCCGAATCCGGGGAACCTGCTGATAGGCCTGGGAAAGGCGTGAAGCATACTGTGATTCCCGGTCGGCCTTTCTCTGCGCCAGAACTGCTCTGGCACGAAGTATAACTTCTTTGGAGTATCCCATAGGTTAACCCTCCTGCATGATCTTGGCAATGGCTTCCAATTCAGCCTGTCCCAACTGGCCGGAAGCGCCTTTGGGAACGGCCGGCTTGCGGTCACCGCGCTTGACTTCTTCAGCGGTGTGTAATCCGGCTTCGTGCCAGCGTTGAAGGATCTTGTTCATGTAGGCCCAGTTCAGACCGCCTGTATTCAAACAGGTCCGCTCATAGGCCATGGCAATCGCTTCTTCATCAAAACCCATATCCAGCCAGGTGGTGGCATAGCGTTCTTCGCCGGCAGTCAGGTTGCGGCCCCGCACCTGAATAGTGCGCTTCAACCGTTCCAGATTGGAGTTCTTTAGATTCTGGGCTTGAATATAGGCGGCAGCCTGTTCCAAGGTTTCGATGCCCTGCTCTGCCCAGAGGTAGGCTTCCTTCTCAATGGTCCGCAGGGAGGGATTGCGCATGTTGCCCCGCTGCCTTGCCCGATCCTTGCAGTAATAAACCAGAACCGAAATCACGTCATTAGGGAGACCTAAGTATCGGCGAAGTGCCAGCAGGAGCTTCAATTCCTCTGTGGTCAGCACTTTGCCCAACAGCCGTTGGACCTCACCGTATAGGCTGCGGAAATCCATGTCAGTATCCATGGCGGTCATCACATCGATCTCAGAATAGGCAGGGCGCTCTCCGGGAACGAAAGCGGCTTTGGGTTCACTGTCCCACAATCCCATTTGCCGCAGGCTGGCTTCTGCCAGAGAGATTTGGTTGGCAGGCAGGTTCAGCTCCTGAGATGCCCGGTCCATGGGATTGCCGCTGCGAAGATACAGATACAAAAGCGCGGCGTTGCCGTTTGATAAACTGAAAAGCTTATGTAGTTGTGTTTTTTCGATGGTGATGTTCTCTATGTTCATGGAATCCCTCATAAATCGTCAATTAAAGTCATTATAGCATAACTTTTGGTGGGAAACAATGCGATACGTCGGAAGTTTTTTGCTGAAAAAGGCAATGAAATTTTGGTTGACAACAGCATCTTGTGTCTAAACGGGCAAGAACCCCCAAGGCGTTTGCCTTGGGGTTGAGAGATCAGAACATAGGCTTGATTTTCCCGCGATAAATCTTTGCAAAGAGGAACAGTGTTACCGCAAGGCTGACTACTTCCGCGATGGGAAAGGCCCACCAGACAAGATGCACATCTCCGGACAGGCTCAGAAGATAGGCAACAGGCAGCAGTACGATCAACTGACGGCTGAGGGAAGTGATGGTAGAATAGATTCCATTGCCCAGAGCCTGAAAACTGGCACCCAGTGCAATGCCGATAGCAGCCAGCGGGAAGATCAAACTGACGATCCGCAGTGCGCTGATACCGATGGCGAGAAAATCATCACTGGGATTGAAAACACCCAGAAGCAGATGGGGGATAGTCTGGAATGCCAGAACGCCCAGCAGCATAACTACCATAACACTGACCACGGACCATTTGAGGGTGGAGGTGATTCGCTTGGGATTCCGGGCACCGTAGTTATAGGCAACGATGGAGATGGTGGCGTTGTTCATGCCAAACACCGGCATGAAGAAAAAGCTTTGAAGCTTAAAGTAAATACCGAATACACCGGTAGCGGTCTCACCATAGGTCTTGAAGCTCTGGAAGATCTGGTTCATACCGAAATTCATCACAGAGCCGATAGCCATCATGATAATGGAGGGGATGCCTACGGTCAGAATAGGGACAATGACATCTTTTTTTGGCTTGAGATACTTCAATCCAAACTGTACATCAGGATTGCACTTGATGTTGAAAATCACAGCCATAATGGCGGCGATCCATTGGCCGATGACGGTTGCGATTGCAGCGCCCGCAATACCCATTTTCGGCAGGCCGAACCAGCCGAAGATCAAAATGGGATCCAGAATGATATTGACGATGGCGCCGGTACCTTGGGTGTAGAGGGTGTATATGGTTCTGCCGGAGGCTTGAAGCAGCTTTTCACCCAGAATTTCCACAAAAATGCCCAAGGTGAAAATACAGCAGATGGCGGTATAAGCGGCACCGCCTTCTACAGTTTCTGCCACATCGGATTGCATGGCGTAATAGGGGTAGCTGCCGAAAAAGCCAAAGACCATGAATAGAACAATCGCGATGGCGGTCAGCAAAATGCCGTTGCCGGCGGCACGGTTGACCCGTTCGCGGTTTCCTTCACCCAGAGATTTGCTCAGCAGAGCATTCATACCGACACCGATACCGGTGGCAAAGCCAATTTGCATGTTTTGCACCGGGAATGCCAGACCCAGAGCGGTAACGGCACTTTCGGAGATGCGGGAGACATAGATGCTGTCCACAACGTTGTATAGCGCCTGGACCAGCATGGACAGGATCATGGGTAAGGCCATGGAATAAAGCAGCTTACCAATGGGCATTGTTCCCATTTTGTTACTGCCGGGATTGGGGAGTTTTCTTCCTTCTTGCATTTGTAATCTTCCTTTATTTATAGTACAACGCGTTATTATAGTATAAATATACCCATTTCGCAAGTATTATTGTTTGCTATGGAAGCTATTGCGAAAATTCGACGCCGGCATGTATGGAAGAGGCCACGGAAGGGATCGTAACACTTGGCGTTTCAGAAACGATGATCCGCCGGGCGCAAAGGTAGTGTTCTGTAAAATATGCGGAGTTCAGGTCTACTACTGTGATACCCCGGCCACCGGCGTGGATCAGCTTGCCATCTCCCAAATAGATTCCTACGTGGGTGGATATCCCTCTATGAGAGGTAGTCCGCTGGAACAGTACAAGATCTCCGCACTGCAGTTTTTCTTTTGGAATGATCAGACCGCTGCCAAGCTGCCCATCACAGGTACGGGGGATGGTGATCCCCAACTGGCCGTAGATGTATTGGGTAAAACCGGAGCAATCAAACCCCCGAGGACTGGTACCACCGGAAACATAAGGTACGCCAACCTGCGCAAGCGCATAGGTATATAGTTGTCGCTGCCTCACAATGCCTTTACCAATGGGATGTTCAAAGAATTGTTCGGTGCCTGTATAGTCTGCGGGTAGGTTTACATAATATCTTTCGTTTTCCAAAGCGATCAGCTCTTTTGAAATAAACCCTGTCATGTCATAACAATCGATCCGGTAGTATTCACCATAACGGGCCAAAACAGTTACTTCGGAATTTTGGGGCAGGTATCCAATGACAGTGGAATTGCTGCTTGCCTGATAGTACACAGGGGCGGCATCGACCGGAGAGGGAAGAATGGGCTTCGCGAAGACCGGCAATGCGGTAGATATAACGGTGCCCAGACAGAACAGCAGGCATAGCAGACGCTTATGGATAAGAAGATGTTTCAAACTTCGGTGTACTCCTTTCTAATGGTTGCTTGTGCCGGAAAAGTTACAAAACGGTATCAAATAGGATGCGGTTTGAGATTATAGCATTGGCGATACGAGAAGTCAAGCCGGATGCTGTCGGTAAAAAATGGCATAAAAAAGGCCCCGCTGCATAAGCAGCCGTGCTGTTTTGGTTATGGGATTACAGGAACTTCTTGATTTCCTCAGAAGCCAGAGCGGGATCATCGGACACGGTCACGGTGATCTCCATGTTGTTGGCCTCGGCAAAGGCAGCGCACCACAGGATGAATTCTTCACCTGCTGCACGGTCGGCGCCGATGGTCTTATACAGATTGTCGATGTACACATGGGTAATATCGAAATTACCAGCGTGCAGGCCACTCAGGAAGCCCTTCAGCATGCAGGGATTGCTGATGCCATACTCCTTGGAGTTGACCAGACGCACACGGTAGGTAACATCATAAGTCAGCTTGCTGCCGTACTCGATGCATACTACATCACCGGTGGCCTTTGCCTCAGCCTCGTGGATGGAGTCGAGCAGCTTCTTGGTTTTGCCGGAGCCTTTCAGGCCCATAATAACATGAATCATTGGAATTTCCTCCTTTGCTGTGTATAGCTTGGATTATAGAGTCATTCTAACAGTTAAACGCGGAATTTGCAACACCTATTTTTGCGGGGAGGAAAAATTAATTCTTTACCTCGTAACCGGGCTTGCCCAGAAGCTGGAACATGTTGCGCTTATAGAACTCAACACCGGGCTGGTTGAAGGGATTGACATCCAGCATGTAAGCGGAAACACCGCAGGCCAGCTCGAAGAAGTAGAACATTTCACCCAGCTTGGCATCGTTCAGCTCGCCCATGTCCATGGTGATAACGGGTACACCGCCATCCACGTGTGCAGCCAGCGTGCCAAGGAATGCTTTCTCGTCCACGAAGTCCAGCGTCTTGCCTTCCAGATAGTTCAGGCCATCCAGATTCTTGACATCGCCGCCAATGACCATCTTCTGCTCGGGAGCATCGAAACGGACCATGGTTTCAAAGATATTGCGCTCGCCCTGCTGGATCATCTGGCCCAGAGAGTGCAGGTCAGCGGTGAATTCAGCGGTAACAGGGAAAATACCCTTGCCGTCCTTGCCTTCGGACTCACCGAAGAGCTGCTGCCACCAGCCGCCCATCATCTTGAAGCCGGGCTCAAAGCTTTCCAGAAGCTCCAGCTTCTTGCCCCGACGGTACAGCAGGTTGCGGACGCCGGCATACAGCCATACGGGGTTTTCAAAAGAGCGCAGGTCGTATGCCTTCTTTGCCTCACAGGCACCGGCCATGATGGCCTTGATATCCAGACCGGCAACTGCCAGAGGCAGCAGACCAACGGCAGTCAGCACACTGTAGCGGCCACCCACATCCGGGGGGATCACGAAGGTTTCCCAACCCTCTTCGGTAGCCATCTGGCGCAGAGCACCGTTGACAGGGTCAGTGATTGCATAAATACGCTTTTTGGCTTCGTCGGTACCGTACTTCCGCTCCAGCATCCAGCGCAGAGCACGGGTAGCAATGGCGGGTTCGGTGGTGGTGCCGGACTTGGAGATGATAGCAATGGAGAAATCCTTGCCTTCCAGCAGACGCTGCAGTTCATTCCATGCACGGGTGGAAAGGCCGTTGCCGGCAAAGTAGATCTGGGGGTTACCCTTGCCCTTGCCCATATTGTGGTTGCAGCCCTGCATCAGTTCGATAGCGGCACGGGGACCCAGATAGCTGCCGCCGATACCGATGACGATGAACACATCGGAGCTTTCGCGGATGCGGTCAGCGGCGGCCTGTACACGGATCATTTCCTCGGTGGGTTCCTCCACGGGCAGATCCAGCCAACCCAGAAAGTCGTTGCCGGGGCCGGTCTTTTCGGTCAGTGTTGCGTGGGCAGCAGCGACCTCTTTTTCCACGGCCAGCAGATCGGGCAGGGCAATCTCACCCCATACATTGGAAATATCAACTTTGATCATAAAGGGATATCCTTCCTTTCTTGTTTGCATAATTACCTAACTGTATATTAACGCAAAACGAACGCAAACGCAAGTGCTACAGCAAAACTTTCAAAAAAACTTATTACCCTATGGCTTTTTTAGTAAAGGGAGAGTATAATATAATTTCAAAAGAGATCGATTCCGGGAGGGAAACATTATGAAATACGGATTTGGTGTCGATTTGGGCGGCACGACCGTGAAAATGGCATATTTTAACGAAGAGGGTAAACTTCTGCATAAGTGGGAGATTCCCACCAACACAGCCGAAGGCGGAAAACATATCCTGCCGGATATTGCCACGGCGGTGAAAGGGTACTTAAAGGAAAATAACATCCCCGATTCCGATGTGATCGGCATTGGTATCGGTGTTCCCGGTCCTGTCAGCCGGCAGGGCGTAGTAAACCGTTGTGTCAATCTGGGATGGGGTGTGTTCAACGTAAACGATACCCTAAGCGGCTTGACGGGTTTCCCGGTAAGAGCAGGTAACGATGCCAATGTTGCCGCTTTGGGTGAATGCTGGAAGGGCGGCGGTCAAGGCTGTGAAAGCATCGTGATGGCTACTCTGGGTACCGGTGTAGGCGGTGGTATCGTTATTGACGGTAAGGTGGTCTATGGCGCCCATGGTGCGGGAGGTGAGATCGGCCATGTGGTCTTGAATAAGGAGGAGACAGTACCCTGCGCATGCGGTAAGTATGGCTGTGTGGAGCAGTACTGCTCTGCTACCGGTATCGTTCGTACTGCCCGTCGTCATCTAAACCGGAGTCTGAATCCCTCCAACTTGCGCAATATCAAGGACTTGACCTGCAAGGATATTTTTGATGCCGCAGCGGAAGGCGATGTAGTGGCCAGCGAGATCTTGGAGCGTGTCTACAGCCAGTTAGCGGAATTCTTATCCGATGTCTGCTGTGTGGTGGATCCGGAAATGGTAGTTATCGGCGGCGGTGTCAGCAAGGCCGGTGAAGTTTTGCTCAATGGCATCCAGCGCCACATGCACAAATACCTGTTCCATGCCATCCGGGAGCTTCGGTTCTCTTTGGCAACACTGGGCAATGATGCGGGTGCATATGGCGCGTTCAAGCTGATTCTGGACGCATACCGTGGCTGATTTTATCATTGAGATCGCCGGATGCAGCTTTGGCATTCGATCGATTTTTGAAAGTAACCGGGAATACTGCAAGCGCTATCTGACAGAAAAAGCGCCTCAGCTGCAGGTTGCAGCAAGCTATGAGGATCTTACCTTCGAGCAATCCATGCTGGAGCAGGAAGCCATCGAAGAAGGTATGAAGATCCGAAAATTTACAGAACCCTTTTTGGAACGGGCAGCTATCCAGCGGACCATTGCAGAATACCTGTTTGACAGGGATGTGCTGATGGTCCATGGCAGTACCGTAGCTGTGGATGGCAGGGGATATCTCTTTACCGCCAAGTGCGGGACAGGAAAATCCACCCATACCCGGCTGTGGTGTCAGGCTTTCGGTGACCGGGCGGTGATGGTCAATGACGACAAACCGTTTATACGCATCGGCAGTGACGGCATTTTGGTTTGCGGGAGTCCATGGAGCGGTAAGCACGGTCTGGATACCAATATCACAGTACCGCTGGCAGGGATCTGTATTCTGGAAAGAGGGCAGGAAAACAAAATCGTTCCTTGCGAACCGGAAGCAGCCCTTCCTATGCTGCTGCACCAAAGCTATTGCCCGTTGCAGGAGGAGAAGCGGCCGGCTTTTGAAGCATTGGTAAGCAGATTGGCAGATGGTGTACCTCTGTGGAAAATGGAATGCAACAAAGATTTGGATGCGGCTTTGTGTGCATACGGTACAATGTCTTAAACAACATATGGGGAACTGCAAACTGCAGTTCCCCATATTTTTATCAGTAACCCGCGGCCTCAAAATCCAGACAGACCTGTTCCCAACCATACAAAAACTGCAACCAAGCATCACTATCCAAGAATGGATTCTCACCGGGATGATCGATCATCCATTGGCGCTTTTCCAATGTGCTGTTCTGGGACGGATGGTTGCCCAGCGTGATATCCACGGAATATGTCCGAAGTTTCCGCATAGTCTGGCAAATCCGCTGGCATTTGTCCAGAGGCAGGCCATATTTGCGGCAATGGTCTTTGTAGATGGATATCAAACCAATACCGCCAAAGTAGCCGGCCCGGAGTGTCTGATTTCCGTCGGTCACGTCAAAGAAAAAGGACAGGGTACCCAGCGTGTGACCGGGACTCAGGACACAGGTAATATCTGTATTGCCCAGACGGATATGGTCGCCGTCTTCAATTTCAATGTCGGGCCAGCATATGGGGTCATTTGGCCGAGGTCCCCAGTGCATCATTGCCCGGTCGGGCCGCTCCCGCAAAAGCGCGGTATCCACTGCACTCATGCAGACCTTGGCACCGGTCATAGTACGCAGGTCATCTCCGCTGCCGAAGTGGTCAAAATGACCGTGGGATGTGATGATGTAGCGGATATCCGTGGGATCAAAGCCCAGCGTCCGGATAGAATTCAGCAACATGTGGGTGGTCTGTCCGTAGCCGGTATCAAAGAGGATGAGTCCATCGCCGGTGTCAATTAGATGGGAACAGACCTTTTGATCGCCCACATAATAGAGGTTGCCAAAGATCCGGAAAGGCGCAATAGCATACTTGTCCGGGTGTTCATAGAAGTCCCGATTGCTGGGAATAAAATTGTTTTCTCGCTCTTGATAGGAAGGGAATGTTCTGGTTGATTGAACCGAAGCAGACATGTGGGTCTCTCCTTAACATAGATGAGTCTGATCGCTATTCCATTTCGACCATTTCTTCCTTCAGCTCATGACGGCGGACCAGGAACCGGCGGATAGCGAACAGACCTGCGATGCAGGCAATACAAGCCATGTTGCTCCAGGGGTCGTCGTGGGAAAGAATGACATGGCGGGTGATAGCCACGGTAAGAACTTCCAGAATGTTGGCGGGGGTGGTATCAATGAGCATTCGCACAAACTCCAATCCGACTACAATGGTCAGAACATTGTGCAGATAATTGCTGATATCCGCTATGTAGGAGATATCCACAACGCAATGGTATACCTCAAAAGCCAAAGCGGCGATCAGTGCGATTAAAGTAAGCGCGGCAACTACCCGTTCCAAAAAATGCAGGATACGGCGGAAAATATGCTCTACCCGATGGTCGTGTTTTTCCTGTTTTTTCATTCTCTCGGCAAATTTGGGATCCATGGGGTGTTTGTGATGGCTCATGGGGATTCCTCCTCAATATGTTATAGTGCCATTTTACATGAAAATATAGGAAAAGGGAAGCGGGTTATCCCTTGTTTTGGAAGAATTTTCTCATGTCTACGCAGGCGTCCGCTACCTCTTGACGCAGTTCACGGGCACTCATACGCAGGACACCGCTGCGCAGGCTACTCAGCTGCACCAGAGAATCAGAGGTAGCGACCTTTAGGTTGTAGTTGTTGCCAATCTGAGAAACCAGTGATTCGATATACGCATCGGCAGTTTCCCCCTCAGCAGTGTATACTACCTGCAAATTGTGGAATTGCTCCTTTGTGCCGGGGTTGCCCTTGACCTTGTAACCGTCAAAGACCACCACCATACGGTACTTTTTGAAGCCGGTGTAGCTGCTGAGGGCATCCAGCAGGCCTCGCCTGGCGGCATCCAGATCATGCTTTGCTACCTCGGCAAGATCCTCCCATGCGAAGATGATGTTATACCCGTCAACAATGATGTATTGCTGTCGCAGGGGGCGGATGGTCAGTTTTTCTTCTGCGGGTCGGTTTTTCGGCTCGGTGTAGCTGGGCCGCTTAATGGGGCCAAATTCCCGCTCCATGATAGCCTCCAGTTCCTTGTCATCGGAGCGGAGGTTGCGGGTGATGATCTGGGGTTTTTCCTGTTTCAGGCCGCTTTCCAGATGCATATATTCCGTTACCCGATCCCATGGTACATGGAATCCGGCACCGTGGGCACAGAAAACAGAACCGGGAGGATTGTCCAAATCTGCTACCGGATCATATCCGCTTGCTGTTACCACCGCTTCGGTGTTGTGACAGGGGGCATAGCCTTTCAAGGAGATCTGCAAAAGCCCACGACCTTGTGTGTAGGCCGCGACTTGATCGGCATAGTCACCCAACTCGGCGGCAGGAATGGTGCCCTTGAGCATGCTGATACTGCCGCTGGATTCGGGAGATTCAAATTCACCGCTCATGGCGCGGATATCCGTGATGGCCCGACCAATCTGCTCAGTGGGCAGTGTCAATACAAAATCGTACCAAGGCTCCAATAGCACCGATTTGGCTTGCATCAGACCGTGGCGTACTGCCCGGTAGGTGGCTTGGCGAAAATCACCACCTTCGGTATGCTTTAAATGGGCCTTGCCCACCAGCAGAGATATCTTCATATCCGTGATGGGTGCGCCGGTAAGGACACCAAGATGGGTCTTTTCCGACAAATGCCCCAGTACCAGATGCTGAAACGGCGCTTCCAGCACATCGGTGGAGCAGAGAGTGTCAAATACCAGACCGCTTCCTGCGGGCAGCGGCTCCAAAAGCAGATGGACTTCCGCATAGTGACGCAAGGGTTCATAGTGGCCCACGCCTTCTACGGTATTTGCGATGGTCTCCTTATAGTAAATACGGCCGGAATCCATGGTCACATCCATAGAAAATCGTTCCAGTATCAAACTGTGCAAAATCTCCAACTGGATCTTACCCATGATTTGCACATGGATTTGTTTCAATCGGTCGCTCCATAAGATCCGGAGCATGGGATCTTCTTCCTCCAACTGCCGCAGCTTGGGCAGAGCGGTCATGGGATCACAGCCTTTCGGCAGACCGATCCGGTAGGTCATCACCGGCTCCAATACCGGAGGCGGGGAAGATGGCTCAAAGCCAAGGCCCTGCCCCGCGTAGGTGGCGGAAAGACCGGTCACAGCGCAGAGCATGCCGGCAGATGCGGCATCCACGGCAGTAAACTTATCGCCGGAGTACAGCCGCAGCTGAACGCATTTTTCTTCAAAGGATTCATTCTTTTGACTTTGGTAGGTCATAGCACTACGGACAGCCAAGCTGCCGCCGGTGACCTTCAGCCATGTCAGCCGGTTACCCTGAGGATCCCGGGAGATCTTATAAACCTTTGCGCCGAATTCTGCATCCCAGACAGGCCTTGGGGCATAACGGTCCAAGGTGTCCAGCAATTCCTGTACACCTTCCAGTTTTAAGGCAGAGCCAAAGCAGCAGGGGAACAGCCTGCGCTGCTCAATCAGACCTCGAATATTGGCATCCGTGACGATGCCTGTCTCTAAGTAGGTTTCCAACAGTGCTTCATCACACAGGGCGGCATTCTCTATCAAAGTATCCCCGTCCCCAAATTCGATGCAGTGATCACTGAGGGTCTCTTTCAACTGCTGAAGAAGCGTTTCACGCTCCGCTCCGGGCAGATCCATTTTGTTGATGAACAGAAATGTCGGCACATGGTACTTTTCCAACAGCCGCCAAAGGGTCATGGTATGGGCCTGAACACCGTCAGTACCGCTGATGACCAAAACGGCACAATCCAGAATGGGAAGCGTCCGCTCAGCTTCCGCGGAGAAATCCGCATGTCCCGGTGTGTCCACCAATGTGATATCTAACGAGTCGGTGGCTAGCAATGCCTGTTTGGAAAAAATGGTGATGCCCCTGGCCCGTTCCAGAGAATGCGTATCCAGAAAGGCATCTTTATGGTCTACCCGCCCCAGAGTCCGTCTGGCACCGGAGGTATACAGCAGCGCTTCGGACAGGGTGGTCTTTCCCGCGTCTACATGGGCGAGGGTTCCCAATATCAGCTTCTGGCGGTTCATTCCTTCGTCGTCAATCCTTTGTTATTCTTTGCTTTCTTCTGCTGGCCCAGCCAAGTGGACATGACCATACTGTGAGGCAGAAGCTTTACGAGCCTTACCTGCATCCGAACAGGCAGGCCATGGACAGAATAGTCTTTTTTTGTTTTGTAGAGATCTTTCAGACCGGTGGCCACCACATCTTTGGCTTCGTACAGCCGGTCAAAATATTGGACTTCTCCCTCATTGGTCTGGAAGGCATGATTGAAAAATTCAGTTTTGACCCAGCCGGGGTTCATGGCCATCATACGGATCCCCTTGGGTTTCAACTCCGCGTTCATAGCGCGGCAGTAACTGAGTACAAAGGCCTTGGTAGCACCGTAGGTGGTGATATAGGGTACCGGCTGAAAAGCGGAAAGGCTGTCCAGCTGTAAAATATGGCTGCCGGCTTTCATATAAGGAAGGGTCAGCCGGGTCATGGCCAACAGAGCCTTGCAATTGAGATCAATCATTCGCATTTCGTCTTCCAGAGGAATCTTTTCAAAGCTGCCGAATTTGCCAAAGCCTGCTGCGTTGACTAAGAGCTTGACATTGGGGGTTTCTGCCGCCAGAGCGGAGGCATAGGCATCAAAGCTTTCTTCTTTAGAAAGATCCAGTGTGATCGCTTTGAGCGGTACAGTGACCTGACTTTGCAGAGCATGCAAAGCATCTGCCCGGCGGGCAATGACCCAAATTTCATCAACATTCACATAGTTTTTCAGTTGCAGTACGAACTCCCGGCCCATGCCGGAAGACGCGCCGGTGACAACAGCGATATTCATCGGTATTCCTCCTTACGGGCAGCCTCTAACAGGCTGCTTCTTGTATTGGGAAGCATATCCTCCTGCACGGCTGCCAGAAGGCCTTCCAGACATTTGCGGATATCGGGTCCGGGGGTAAATCCTATAGCAATGAGGTCCTTGCCGTTGATGGCTAGATCTTTTACGGTCAAGCATGCATCTTCTGACCGTATCTCATCGATCAAACTGCGGATCTGACGGAAAAAGTCAGTTTCTTCTTTTGTCCCCTTGCTGCGAAAATCAGCCTGCTGCAACTTCAGCAAATCCAGTGTGCTTTCGATACCGTATTTTCCCAATCGGCGGCGCAAAAGCTTCTTGTCTGGTTCCAGGGGCGTCATATGCCGTTCGATGAGGGAAACCACCTGCTGGCGCAAAGCGGTAGGGGCTTTCAACCGCAGTAAAACATTGTTTGCCAACTCTGCGCTCAGCTTTGCATGACCGGGGAAGTGTCCCCGACCCGATTCATCCAGATAAAAAGTGCCGGGTTTGCCGATGTCGTGGAGCAACGCAGCCCAGCGCAGGTGTAGATCCTTGGACACATTCTCCACTACATGCGCGGTGTGGGAATAAAGATCGAAGGCATGATGGGGACTTTTTTGGTCAAAACCTACCATGGGGGACAACTCAGGAAGAACCTGGATCAGAATGGGATGAAAGCGGGAAAGGTCTTCCGCGGTGACCAACGGCAGCAACCCACACAACTCAGTAAAAACCCGTTCCCGGGCAAGGTTGTCCATCAGTGGTGACAGTTCGGTCATGGCCTGCGCTGTTCTTTCCTCTACGGTAAGGCCGTAGCGAGCAGCAAAACGGACACCCCGCAAAATCCGCAGGGCATCTTCTGTAAAGCGACATACAGGATGACCAACTGCCCGGAGACAGCGGTTTTTCAAATCCTCCTGACCGCCAAAGGGATCGGCAAAGCCGCGACGGGGGGAGTATGCCATGGCATTGACAGTGAAATCCCGGCGGCTGAGATCTTCTTCGATATTGGCAACAAAACGCACCCAGCCGGGATGACGGTTGTCTTCATAGCCACCCTCGGTACGAAAGGTGGTGATTTCTATCAAACTTTCAT
Source organism: Faecousia sp. (assembly GCA_045653485.1). Lineage (GTDB taxonomy): Bacteria > Bacillota > Clostridia > Oscillospirales > Oscillospiraceae > Faecousia. The sequence goes on from JAZOLX010000049.1 coordinate 22,844, forward strand.
CCATCACCACAGACACGGTTCCGTGTTTCTCACCGGCTAATACTAGCCGGTAATTGGAAAAAACATCACAGATCTGTTTTGGGGTAGCGGCGGTACAAAGATCGTAATCATGAGGCGTAAGGCCCAACAGCGAATCCCGTACACATCCGCCTACAGCATAGGCTGCAAAACCTGCCGATTCCAGTGCATCGATACAGGTTCGTATATTTTCGGGCAAAAACATAGCATTATGCTCCCTGTTTTGTAGAAACGGTGAAACCATCAAGAATGATGGCAACAGCGCAGCAACCATACAGCGGTCCGTAGACACTTCCCGGAATCGCGGCGATACAGAAGAAAACGGCTGCGCGGCTTATCAACAGGTAGATTCTGACGCCTTTCTTATCCGCTTCCAAGGCAGCACGGTGATAGGCGGATATCATCAAGCTGATGACACTGAGCATTTGAAACAGGTACCGTTGCAATTCCGGTTCTCCACTCCATTGCTGATATCTGCAGACAAGCAGAAACATCAGGAACAGGACGGCAGGGCAATAGACAAACGGATGCAGTTTGACCTTGCGAAACAAGGCAAAGGCAATGCAAAGCGCGCATACTGCACTGAGGATACCCAGAATTCCTGCAATGACAGAAAGGGTCTGTGCACGGCCCAAAAGCAGTTTCCATGCGGCACTTGCATAGCCAACGGCAGAAAATACCATGCTTACAATGCTTAAGGACGAATTACGGAAGCGGTAGACCTGCTGCTGCCGTAAAGCCAGACACAATACACATAGGGCTGTTACCAAAAGCAGCAGGGAAAGAAGTATACCGGGATGGAATGCTGCAAGTAAGCCTTTATCATCTACACCTGTGCGCAGCAACCACTGCCGCATACACAGGCAAACAAGGCCCAGTGCAGCACACAAAGTGGTCAGAACAGGCAACTTGGAAAGATATTTCATTATGTGTCACTCCTAATGGTAAACAGTGTCAGGATCCCTGTGATCAAAGGCTGATGGAGCAGATAGATGGAAAGGGAGTGCCTGCCGCATTGACGAAGGAAATGGAAAGGATAAAAGCTGGGATCCAGCTGTGGAAACAGTGTTTCCTTTCTGCGATATAGAGTACGGCCCAATAGGGCACCAAAGAGGAAATAACCCAAATTGGGAAGCAGCGGGAAATAATCTGAGGAAGAAAAGCCGGGATAAAGAAAACCAAAGGGTATCAGCCATGGGAAATCCACCAGTGTTGTCTGTTCCAGATAAAGACCGATCAAGCAAAGACTACCACCCAGAATAGCCAGCAGCCAGTTTGGACACCGACGCAGAATGCCCCACAGCAGCATGCTGGTGCCCAAGCAGTGCAGAACACCAAAATAGATGATAATGCTCTTATCTGCAAGACCCAATAGATAGATGCCGGTAGTTGCAGCAGTGCATACTATGCCACAACCGAAAACGGTCAACCCCCGTCGAATATGCCTGCTGCCCAAAGTGGCGCAGATACCGGAGATCAGAACAAAAACCGTGCCGCCCCAGTACTGGATAAAATCAAACAGCAGGGAAGAGACTTCAAAACCAAGACCGCCCAGATCGTAGATAAAGTGCACAATGACCATGCCCAGAATACAGATGCCCCGCAGGGCATCCAACTCCCAGATGCGTTTGACCATCAGCTGTTTTCCACCTTTGCGTTGGCTTCTTCTTCCAGAACACGGTAGGCAACCTTACCCACCAGTGTTTTAGGTAGTTCGGTGCGGAACTCAATCTCCCGGGGCATGGCATACTTGGCTACACGCTCCTCGCAGTAATCCAAAAGTTCCTGCTTTAGTTCGTCCGTTGGTTCAATGCCGGGCATGGGAACAACAAAGGCTTTGACCTTTTGCCCACGGTAATCATCCTTTATGCCAATGACGCAGCTCAGCAGAACCTTTTCGTGGCCGTCAATAATGTTTTCTAACTGGGAAGGGTAGACATTATAGCCGGAGGTGATGATCATTCGTTTGATCCGTTGCCGGAAGTAAATGAAACCATCGCTGTCCATTCGGCCTAGATCGCCGGTGTGGAGCCAGATGCGGCCGTCACCGTGGCTGCGAAGTGTGTTGGCGGTTTCCTGTGGGTTGTCCATATATCCCAGCATGACAGTAGGACCGGAAATGCAGATCTCTCCTTCGATATTGGCATCTACCTCTTCTGTGGTGCCGGGAGCAACGATTTTGTAGTATACGTCCGGGAAAGGAACACCGATAGAACCGCTGCGGGCATAATCCTTGGGGGTCAGACAGGAAGCGGTAACGCACTCGGTAGTACCGTAGCCTTCCCGGATCTGTTCGCTGCAGTTATGGTCCTTGAGAAACTGATCGACCTTTTTCTTCAATTCGGGGGACAGACTGTCACCACCGGAGAAAATACCCTTCAAAAAGCTGAGGTCGGCGTTTTGCAGGTTTTCGGCCCGGAGAAGTGCTTCGAACAATGTGGGCACACCGGGGATAATGTTGGGTTTTTGCTTGATCAGGGTGTCGGCATAGGTTTTGATACTGAATTGAGGCAGCAGAATGCAGGTGGCACCGCCGATCAGCGCAGTGTGGATACCGATACCCAGACCGAAGCCATGAAACAACGGCATAACGGAAAGCATTTTCATACCTGTTACACTGCCAAAACCGGAAGCGGCGATGGTCTGCATACCCAGCGCGTTGAAATTCAGATTGGAAAGCATAATGCCCTTGCTGGTGCCGGTGGTGCCACCGGAGTAGAGAATGGCGCCGCAGTCTTCTGCTTTGCCGGTATCGGGCGGAAGTGCAGTGTCTTTGCCAGCTGCGACCAATTCTTTCCAAAGCATATAACCGGACTTGGGAAGTTTGGGAATAGCCCGGGCGCCTTTGGTCATGGGATAGAGCAGATTCAGCGGGAAGGGGAGTTCATCCTTAATCTGGGCAATGAGAATCTTGCAATCCCCGGCAACTTGGGCAACTTTTTCATAAAATTGATCCAGTGTCAGAATGGCCTTGCTGTGGGATACATCTAAATAAAAGGCAATCTCCTTAGGCGCTGACAGAGGATGGATCATACTGGGAACCGCGCCAATGCGGTTAAGGGCGTAGAAGCAATCCAGCGCCTGAGGACTATTTGGCATACAAATGGTGACACGGTCACCTCGACCGATGCCGATATTTAAAAGACCTTTTGCAGCGGCTTCAACGCGTTCAAGAAAAGCGCTATAGGTGGTTTCTTTTCCCATGAACACATAGGCGATGTTATTGGGGTACTGCTTGGCGTTGCGCTGGAGCAACTGATACATAGTCAAATTAGGATAGTCAAGAGATACGGGGGTGGAGCCGTAGAATGACCGCCAGGGGGCGGAAGCGGAAAGTCCCATAACGTTGATTCCTCTCTCTTTTTAAGTGATATAAACGATCATTTAGCAAATCATATTTGTTATTATACCAATCTGCGTGGTTGATTTCCAGTGTTTCGAAAAAAAAGTAAGAAAAAATACTTGTTTCCTTAAGACAGGCCGAGTATAATGAGGAGAAAGTGTAGTGTTTTGGAGGCGGCTTGACTATGTTGATTGGCGGCGTGTCTGTTTTGAGTGTTTTGCTGGCTGCATTGTGGTGTGTATGCACCGGCAGCTTTGCCGGCTTTGGGTGGCTTTGGATGCTGCCTGTAGGCTTTGTGGCGGCATTTTTGGTGCAGGCAGTCTTGATTTTTTTAACGGTCTGGATCCTGAGCAAGACCATTGATCTGAACAAACCACAAGAAGAGGATTCTAAATTCTTCCGCTGGATGATCGGTGTGCTGGCAGAAGCGGCGCATACCATTTTGATGATGCGTGTCCATACAAAAGGTTTGGAGAACACCCCTAAGGATGGACGTTTCATGCTGGTGTGTAACCACCTCAATGACTTTGATCCGGTGGTTTTGATCCATCATTTCCGCCGCAGCCAGATGGCCTTTATTTCCAAACGGGAAAATGGCTCCCGGTTTATCGTAGGTACTTTGATGCACCGGATCATGTGCCAGCCCATCAACCGGGAGAATGACCGGGAAGCGTTGAAAACCATCCTGAACTGCATCCGCCTGCTGAAAGAGGACAAGGTATCTATCGGTGTGTTCCCGGAAGGCTACACCAGTTTGGACCACAAGCTCCATGTTTTCCGCCCCGGCGTATTTAAGATCGCCCAAAAGGCCAAAGTACCTATTGTTGTCTGCACCCTTACCAATACATTTAAAGTAATGGGTAATCTGAAAAAGCTGAAGCCTACGGATATTGAGCTGCACCTGTTGGCAGTGATCCCCCCGGAAGAACTGGAGGGTGTCACTACCGTGGATATTGCCAACCGGATCCATGCCATGATGGCAGAGGATCTTGGCCCTGAATATGCGCAAGAAGCATAATTGACACTTGATTTAAAAAGGTATTCCTTGTATAATAAACATTCATTGAAGAAAATAATCCAGAAATTGGAGGAAATATTATGAAGAACAGTGAAAAGACACTGGATATGATCGTTACCCTCTGTAAGAACAGAGGCTATGTCTATGCCGGCTCCGAAATCTATGGTGGCCTGGCAAACTCCTGGGACTACGGCCCTCTGGGTGTGGAGTTTAAGAACAACGTTAAGAAGGCATGGCTGAAAAAGTTCGTTCAGGAGTCCGAGTACAATGTGGGCCTGGATGCGGCTATCATTATGAACCCCACTACTTGGGTCACTACCGGCCACGTTGGCTCCTTCTCCGATCCTCTGGTGGACTGCAAAGGCTGTGGTTCTCGTCAGCGTGCTGACCAGCTGATCTCTGCTTCCGAGAGTGGTAAGCAGGTGAATGTGGATGCCATGAACACTGACCAGATGAACGATTTTATCGCTGACCATGAGGATGTGGTCTGCCCCAACTGTGGCAAGCACCATTTCACCTCCATCCGTAACTTCAACCTGATGTTCCAGACCAAGATCGGTGTTACCGAGGACTCCTCTTCTGTCGCTTATCTGCGCCCCGAAACCGCGCAGGGTATCTTTGTCAACTTTGCAAACATTCAGCGTACCACCCGTAAGAAGCTGCCCTTCGGTGTCTGCCAGGTAGGTAAGGCTTTCCGTAATGAGATCACTCCCGGTAACTTCACCTTCCGTACCCGTGAGTTCGAGCAGATGGAGTGTGAGTTCTTCTGCCAGCCCGGCACGGATCTGGAGTGGTTTGCCTACTGGAAGGACTTCTGCAAGAACTGGCTGACCAGCCTGGGCATCAAGGAAGACAGCCTGCGTCTGCGTGACCACGACCCCGCAGAGCTGGCCTTCTACTCCCGCGCCACCACCGACATTGAGTACCAGTTCCCCTTCGGCAGCGGCTGGGGCGAGCTGTGGGGTATTGCTGACCGTACCGATTCGGATCTGGGCCGCCATCAGGAGGCTTCCGGCAAGAATCTGGAGTACTACGATCAGGAAAAGAACGAGCATTATATTCCTTACGTCATTGAGCCCAGCCTTGGCTGCGACCGCGTAGCACTGGCTTTCCTGTGT
>JAZOLX010000050.1:0-28827 GCA_045653485.1 Faecousia sp.
GCGCCGGTCAGAACAACGTTCTCCTGGTTCAGGTAGTTACCTGCCATGGGAATGCCGTGACGCATGGTGACTTCGTTGGAGGTGCAGCAAACGCCGGAAACGGTGATGCCCTTGGCACCGACGGACTTTGCGTAAGCGATCATCTCGGGATCGTTTGCAAAGTAGACGACCATTTCGGACAGGGAGGGGTCATGGCCGTGAACAACGATGTTGACGTTGTCCTTTTCCATAACGCCGATGTTGGCTTCGGTATCGATGGGACGGGGAGTGCCGAACATAACGTCGGAGAACTCGGTGCCCATCATGGAGCCGCCCCAACCGTCGGACAGACCTGCACGCAGAGCCTGACGGATCAGAGCCTCAGCCAGGGAAGAACAGCCCATATGGGACATGTGTAGGGACTGAGAAACTTCGCGGTCGATGGCGCGGGGACGGATATCAGCAGCGTCCCACAGCTTCTGGGTGTACTCGGGAGCGCGCTCAGTGAACTTCTGGTGGCCAAAGGGCTTGCCGTACTCCAGCAGGCCGATCTCAGCCATTTCGTGAGCCAGATCGTAAATGTCCTTGCCTTCGGTCTCGACGCCCCATTCCTTGGCGATGCGAATCAGCTTTTCAGGATCCTTGACCTGATAGTTGCCGCCTTCGCGGGTCTGGTGCAGAGTGTGCATGATTTCACGGCCATGGTCGGAGTGCGTTGCGCTGCCGCCGGCAGTGAACATCAGATAGTTACGTGCAACGATACCGTGCACGTCGCAGCCACAGATACCTCTGGGGCTCTTGGGAGTAATGCGGCAGGGGCCCATAGAGCAGATACGGCAGCAGGTACCGGCCTCGCCGAATCCACAATGGGGAGTCTGATCTTTGACTCTCTTCTGCCAAGTGTCAGCGCCGACCTTGTTTGCGGTTTCCAGCAACGCATTGGTGGCAGCTTCCATCTCTTCGACAGTCGTTGTGAATGCCCAATCCTTCAAAGTGTTTTCCTCCTAAAAGATATTCTCAACCGATACGCTGAGCGCGTACCGGCGCATAGTGTATCGATAATATTCTACTCTTATAACCAGAGAAAGTCAATCCGAATTTCCCCATGTTTCCCATAATTTTTCCATCCCCCGGTGGGGGATGTTCCAAAAAACGGCATTTTAGGAAAAATCATTTATCTTTATTCGTAGCTCTCTTCCCGCTCCCGGGCAGTATCCACACGGCCGGTGGGTGTTGTTCCGAAGTGTTTGGCGTAGGAACGAGTAAATGAAGAATAACTTCTGAAGCCGGAACGGTAACAGGCCTCCGTTGCCCGCATACCCTTTTCAATCAACTCACGGGCATGGATCAGTCGTCGCTGGGTCAGATAATGATAAATGGTAAGGCCCGTTTCCCGGTGAAACTGACGCATCATGTGGTATTTGCTAACATAGAATATCTCCGCCAGAGCATCCATATCCAAATCCTCGGAAAGATTTTCATCTATATAGCGTATCATTGACTGTACCCGGGGATTTTCTGGATTGACCGGCTGCGGACTTTTTAGATCCTCTCTGCGTTGATATTTTCCGATTTGTACCAGTAGTCGCAACAGCGCCATAGCACTTAACACCTCGCGCCCGTAACCGCCAGCAGAAAGTTCTCTTTCCAGTTCCCCGGCTAAGGCAAATAATTTGCGGCTCCCGGATTCCCCGGGACGCAGCACATGTCCGTATTGCCCGGAAAACAGATCTACCAAATCGCAATCCGGGGTAGATTGCAACTGCAAGTATTCCGGTGAAATATATATAATGATGCGCTCATATACACAACCATTTTCAATTTCCGGACAATGGACACTGCGGCTGCCCACGATCACCGTATCTCCCGGCTGCAACAAATACCGCTGACCCTCTACCGTGTAATATCCCTTACCGGAAACCAGCATGACCAGCTTGCAGAACTCGTGATAATGGTAGTTGATCTTGTTATCCTGCTGGGTACGCAAATGGAATAGCCGGAAGTTTTCCAGAAGATATCCTCGCTTTTCGTATTCTGACATGGCTTGTACCTCTCGTAAAGAGCATTATTTGCAATAAGTATAGCACATATCGCATTTTATTTGCAAGTACTGCGTAGTAAAATAGCTATCGGAATCCAAAAACATTCATGGAGGCGTTCCTATGAAAAAGGTTTTGAAAAATTACGGTTTTATTATTTTTATGCTGATCGGCATCATCGCCGGCTGCGTCGTCGGCGCTCTTTGGCCCGATGCCACCATGCTGGAGCCCCTGGGCACCCTGTTCATCAACATGATGTTCTGCATCGTGGTTCCCATGGTCTTCTGCTCCATCGCATCCGCCATTGCTAACATGGATAACGCTAAGCGGGCCGGCAAGCTGATGGGTACCACCCTGGCTACCTTCTGCACCACCGCCGCCATTGCTGCGATCATTATGTACATTGTCTGCCGCATCATCCCTCTGGTTCCCGAAAGCTACCAGCAGGTTGCCGGTGAGGTAGATGATCCCATGAGCTTAGGCGAAATGGTCATCGGCTTCTTCACCAAGCCTGACTTCTATGAGCTGCTGAGCCGCCGTGCTATCCTGCCTCTGATCGTATTCGCCGTTCTCTTTGGCTTTGGCGTTCAGATGTCCGGCGGTAAGGAGACCCCCGTTGCCAAGTTCCTGGCCAGCGCTACCAGCGCCCTGATGAATATGGTTAAGCTGGTTTCCTACTATGCCCCCATCGGTTTCTTTGGCTTCTTCGCATATCTGGTTGCCACCTACGGCCCCCAGCTGATCAGCGACTACAGCAAGACTCTTCTGATCTACTACGTTCTGAGCTTTGTCTACATGTTCGCCATGTTCCCCGTATATGCCCGCTTTGGCGGCGGCAAGGGCGCTGCAAAGGTTATGTTTAAGAACCTGTTCAAGCCCGCAGCCGTTTCCTTCGGTACTTGCTCCAGTGTTGCCACCATCCCCACCAATATGGATGCCGCTGAGAATACCGGTATCTCCAAGGAAGTTTCCAATGTGGTCCTGCCCATGGGAGCTACCATGCACATGGATGGCTCTGCAATGAGCGCCATCATCAAGGTCGCTTTCCTGTTTGGTGTATTTGGTAAGGACTTCGGCACCGGCGAAGCCATTCTGGCGATCATCGTGGCTGTGTTCTCCTCCGTTGCTATGTCCGGCATTCCCGGCGGCGGCGGCACCGGCGAACTGGTACTGTGCACCGTCTTCTTCCCCGATCAGCTGGCTGTTGCTTACCCCATTGCTCTGGCTCTGGGTAATCTGGTGGATCCTCCCGCAACCATGGTCAACGCAGCAGGCGACTATGTTGTCAGCTACATCGTTGAGCGTTTCGTCAACGGCAAGGATTGGCTCCAGAAGCAACTGAAGATCAAGAAATAAAATTCACACACGGCAGCAACTGTTTGGTTGCTGCCGTTTTTTTGTTGCTGCACATTTTTGGCCCTGCGGAATACCATGGAATGAGCGGCTCAGCCGTGAAAAAATCCTTGGAGGTATTCATTATGTGTAATAACGGTTTCTTTGGTGGTAACTGCTGCTGGATCATCATCCTGCTGATTCTGTTCTGCGGCTGTGGCAACAACGGCAGCATGTGGAGCAATAACAACTGCGGCAACAACTGCGGTTGCGACAACAACTGCGGCTGCTGCTAAAGGTCAAAGGGGCGCCCCAATCGGGGCGCCTTTTTTGCTGCAATCCGCCGCTCCCGATTCGTTACTGCTGCAAATGATCATTTATATGCCTTAACCTCTGTTTTTCTATAAATTTTCTGGTTTTTTCCAACATTCTTCTTGACTTTCAGGCGGACATCCTATATAATACACTGGCCTGCGTGTGCAGGTATATCCTTGCTTCCGGCGAGACCGGAGGCCAAAAGTCCAAAAGGAGGTGCAATCAACATGGCTAAGATTACCGGTAAGTACGAGGTGCTCTACATCATCGACCCCGCTCAGGGCGAAGAGGGCATCGCCGCACTTGTGGAAAAGTTCAAGGCAATGGTGGAGGCGGAGGGTACCGTGTCCAACGTTGACGAGTGGGGCAAGCGTCGTCTTGCATACCCCATCAACGACCTGGCTGAAGGCTACTACGTCCTCATGAACTTCGAAAGCAAGCCCGAGTTCCCCGCTGAGCTGGAGCGTGTTATGAAGATCACTGAAGGCGTCCTGCGCTGCCTGACCACCGTCGTGGCAGAGTAAGGAGGATCCTCTATGCTCAACCACATCACCATCATGGGTCGCCTGACCCGTGATCCCGAGCTGCGCCGTACCGGCAGCGGCATCGCCGTCGCCAGCTTCACTCTGGCTGTAGACCGTGACTTCGGTAAGAACGACAACGGCGAACGGGAAACTGACTTCATCGACTGTGTTGCCTGGCGTCAGACTGGAGAATTCGTCTCCAAGTACTTCACCAAGGGCCGCATGGCGGTGGTGTCCGGCCGGCTGCAGATCCGCAGCTGGAACGATAAGGACGGCAACAAGCGCCGCACTGCAGAAGTCGTTGCAGACAATGTCTACTTCGGCGACAGCAAGCGCGATGACCAGGGTGGCAGTTCCTATGCTGGCAACAGCTACGGCAGCGCCTATGGCTCCGCTCCTGCATACGGTGGCTACAGCGCCCCCAGCGCCGGCGCATCCGATTTCGCGATGCTCAGCGATGACGACGCACAGCTGCCCTTCTAATCTTTTAGGCTCCCTCTAAAATTTCTTGCTGGTGAATCAGCAGATCTCTTGCTGCTCACACACCAATAAATTTGTATCGGCAGCCGTTTCTGAACTTTTCTACTCTAATAAGGAGGTAAAATACCATGGCTAACGAACAGCGTATGCGTCCCCGTAAGCGCAAGAAGGTTTGTGCTTTCTGCGTTGACAAGGTGACCGCCATCGATTACAAGGATACTGCAAAGCTCCGCCGTTACCTGTCCGAGCGCGGCAAGATTCTGCCCCGCCGTACTACCGGCACCTGTGCAGCTCACCAGCGTGACCTGACCGGCGCTATCAAGCGTGCCCGCCAGATCGCCCTGCTGCCTTACGTCGCTGACTAATGTAAGCACCAATGCCCCGGAACAATGGTTCCGGGGCATTTTTTCATGGTTTTGCATTTTCTCTGGATTACGCTAAGACACTAATACACGCACAAAGCATATCCCGTCCTTACTTTACGCCTTGAATTTTGAAGTCCAGACAGCTATAATATATACATTCCTCCGCCAACGCACCGATATCTAACTTACAAAGGAGCTGCGACTATGAAACCAGAAGTGTTTCCAAAAGTTTATCAGACTGGCCGCCGTCAAACAATCCACATCCAGTTTGATGAACCGGTGAGTGAAACCGTCAGTGTGCGTATTATCGGCATGGAACAATACACCGTTCCCCATACACCGATATACCGGATCGATGAATTGCATCGTCATCCTTTCCGGGAAATGGAAAAACAGGATGATGGTAAGTTCAGTATAGACTATGACTTTCCTTTTGAACAATGCTACCGGCTGTCCATCAAAATCGGAGAAACTGTCTTAGACCCGGCGGAAGAGGTTTATGCCGTTAAAGCCGATCTATTTGGTATGCAGATTTTCAAGGGCGATACCCATCTGCACTCCTGCCGTTCTGATGGTCAGGGAACGCCCTTTGAGGTAGCTGTGAACTACCGCAAGGCCGGTTTTGATTTTATAGCATTAACAGATCATCACAAGATGTATCCTTCTGTAGAAGCAAAGGAAGCTGTGGAAAAGCTGACAGATCAGTTTACCGTGATTCGGGCGGAGGAAGTGCATAACCGTGGCATGGGGTACTTTCATATTGTGAACTTGGGTGGTAGCTTCAGCGTAAACGACTACATAGAGGAAGACCACCATCGGGCAGGCCGCGAAATCGAGCAATTGAAGCAGCAAATGGAATTCCCTGCTGATACGGACCCGGGCGCCTGCGCATGGCGCAAATACATAGCGGATAAAATCCACGAAGGCGGTGGTCTGGCAGTTATGGCCCATCCCTTCTGGATCTACGGTGACGAATATCACGTGCAATCCCAGGATCTGATCTATAGCTGGCAAAACGGCCATTTTGATGCACTGGAAGTGCTGGCAGGTAATCCGCAGGACGGCGACAATCTGACAACCGCACTGTGGGCAGACCTGCGGTCCACAGGAATCCGGATTCCTGTGGTAGGTTGTTCCGATTCTCACAGCTTTACCAAAAAGGATACCCTTTTTAACGTGCATTTTACTGTCGTATTCGCAAAAGACCGCGATGGAATTCTGCCTGCAATTAAAAGCGAGATGTCTGTAGCAGTAAACCGCAGAACAGATACAGACTTCTTTGTATTTGGCAGCTTCCGGTTGGTAAAATACGTTAGATTCTTGATGGATCACTATTATCCCGGTTATCAAAAGCTGACAGATCAACACGGTCAAGCAATGGCAACCGCAGATAAGGGAAGAACACCTGCATTACAGAACGCCGAGCAGCAGATCGAGCAATATAAAGCAAAATTCTTTGGACAATAATCAAACTAAGCGCACCTGCAAAAAAGCAGGTGCGCTTGCTTATTATTCATTGTAGCCGTTAGGATTGTTGCTCTGCCAACGCCAGGAATCCCGACACATATCCGCCAGTGTCTTTTCCGCCTTCCAGCCAAGAAGCTGTGCGCTCTTGGCAGGATCTGCATAGCAGGTAGCGATATCACCGGGACGGCGGTCAACAATCTTGTAAGGCAACGCCACTTGATTGACTTCCCGGAAAGTATGAACCATATCCAGCACACTGTAACCGGTACCGGTACCCAAATTGAACACCTCGCAACCGTTGTGCTCGGTGGTGTACTTCACTGCCGCCACATGACCCTTCGCCAGATCTACCACATGAATATAGTCCCGAACACCGGTACCGTCGTGGGTGTCATAGTCATTTCCATAAACACTCAGAATTTCCCGGCGGCCTACGGCAACCTGCGTGATATAAGGCATCAGGTTATTGGGAATGCCCCGGGGATCTTCGCCAATCCGTCCGCTGATGTGGGCGCCGATGGGGTTGAAATAACGCAGTAAGCAGATGCTCCAATCCTTGTCCGCATTGGCCATACCGGACAGGATCTGCTCCGTCATATACTTGGTCCAGCCATAGGGATTTGTGCAGTTTCCGGTAACGCTGGTTTCCCGCAGGGGCATCTCGTTGGTCGCCGTATAGACGGTGGCAGAGGAAGAGAAGATGATATTCTTCATGCCCACTTCCTTCATGACCTTGGTCAGTACCAGTGTAGAATTCAGATTGTTGTCGTAGTATTCCCAAGGCATGGCAACACTTTCTCCAACCGCCTTCAGTCCCGCAAAGTGGATGACACAGCCGATCTCATTTTCCGCAAAGATCTTTTTCAGCAGTGCTTCATCCCGAACATCGCCTTCATAGAATTTCAGGGTTTTGCCAGTCAATTCCTGCACACGCTCCAGAGATTTCGGATTGGAATTACACAGATTGTCGATCACAACAACGCCATAACCGCTATCCAGCAGCTCCACACAGGTATGGGAGCCAATATAGCCGGCGCCGCCGGTTACCAATACATTCATAAGCATCCTCCATATTGATCTTTCTTGAGCTTTCATTATACGCCATCTACCTTATAAATGCAACCAAATTACACCAGTTTGTTTTGCTCTACAGATTTCTGCTTGCTATTTCATAAGGTTGGCGGTATAATAAACAATAGAGAAATTCCGCCCATATGATTGGGATGGCCCTTGGAGGCACCGATGGAACAAAAGAAACATATCCTGCTCTTGACGACCGGCGGCACCATCGCATCGCTCCCCGGTGGAGAAGGCTTGGAGCCACAGCGGTCTGAGGTTATGGAGCGGGAACTAAATCAGCTCCGCTCATACTATACGATTACCGTAAAAGATGTCATGTGTTTGGATTCCTCCAACATCCGCCCGGAGGAATGGCAGCGAATTGCCACATATATTTACGACCTGCGCAATGGATACGACGGTATTGTCGTCTCCCATGGTACCGATACTATGGCTTATACCGCGTCTGCCGTCACCTTTATGCTGCCTAATATCGATAAGCCCGTGGTATTTACCGGCTCTCAGCTTCCCCTGGCAGACATTCTTTCTGACGGTCCCGATAATCTGCGTACCGCCTTCGCCATGGCCGCTTCCGGCCACCCCGGCATTTTTCTGGCCTTTGACCGGAAGGTCATGCGTGGCTGCCGGGCCGTAAAGGTAAGGGCCTCCGGCTTCTCCGCCTTTGAAAGCGTCAATGCCAAGTATGTGGGTATTGTCAGCAATCAAGGCCTTGTAATCAATCCTAACACCCTACCAACCCAGAATGGTCCAACAGAACTGAAAACCAATATCAGCACAGATGTTTTTCTCTTAAAGCTGACTCCGGGTATCTCCCCAGACATATTCGACGCACTTGTTTCCATGGGATACAAGGGTATTGTCATCGAAGCCTTTGGGTTGGGTGGTGTGAATGTGCTCAATGAAGGCCTTGACGGTATTCAAAAGGCTATGGATGCCGGAATCAGTGTGGTCGTCACTACCCAGTGTTTGTATGACAGTTCTGATCTACGGGTATACCAAGTAGGTAACAAACTGCTGCAGCTCGGTGTGATTCAGGGTCGGGATATGACCTCGGAAGCGGCAATGACAAAGCTCATGTGGGCCATTGGACAAGGTATGAATTCTGTGGAAGTTTCCGCATTTTTCCGCCAGAGTCTGGCCGGTGAGATTACAATCAACCAATAACCTCTGATTTTTTATTCTTTACAGGAGGGTAAATTATGGATCCTATTTATGTTACAGGACACCGCAACCCCGATACCGACACCATCGTTGCCGCTATGGCCTATGCTGCTCTTCGCAATGCTGTTGGTGACCGGGAATACGAGCCTGCCTGTCTGGGCCGTGTATCCGACGAAACCCAGATCGTTTTAGACCGTTTTGGTTTTCAAGCACCTAAACGGATCTATAATATGTTCACGCAGGTCAAGGATCTGGATTTTGACACACCCCCTGTACTGGGTGCTGCCGTTACCATCGGCCGCGCTTGGAAGCGACTAAAGGAACATAAGAATATTTCCGCGATTCCCGTTGCCAACGAAGACGGTACCTTATATGGTATGCTCTCCCGAGAAGATGTAGCTAACTATAATATGGCTCTGGTTTCTGCCGGTGTTCTGGACAGTGTTCCGCTCTTTAATGTACTTTCCATTCTGGAGGGCAAAGTTCTGAACGTTGCCGGTGAAAGCATCGACACCATTTCCGGCGAAGTCACCATTGCCCTTCCCCAAGAACGGGAAAATCTGCTGTTCAATTCCAAGGACTCCATTGTTTTGTGCGGACACCAGCCGGATATGATCCGTCGGGCCTTGGAAATGAATGTCAATTGTCTGGTTCTGTGTCAGGCAGAGATCAGCGAGGAGTTGCGGGACATGCCCACCTCCACCTGCATTATTTCTACTCCTTATGATGCTTACCGGGCTGCCCGGTTGATCTTCCAATCCAATCCCATCGGCCGTATCTGCCGCACCACCGATCTGGTATGCTTCCATCTGGAAGACCGGGTAGATGATGTAAAAGAGCAGGTGTTGAAATACCGTGAACATTGCTACCCCATTCTGGACAGTGAGGAAAAGGTCGTTGGCGTTTTGACCCGGTATCATCTGCTGCGGCCCCGCCGCAAGCGGGTCGTCTTGGTTGACCACAATGAGGCCTCCCAGTCTGTTCCCGGTCTGGACGAAGCTGAGATCATAGAGATCATTGACCATCACCGTCTGGCTGACATTCAGACAGCCAACCCCATCTATGTGACCAATGAGCCTGTAGGCTCCACTAACACCATCATTGCCGGTATGTTCCAGGATCGTGGTCTGATGCCCTCTGCCGCTATGGCAGGTATGATGGCCGCCGCCATCCTGTCCGATACCGTTATGTTCAAGTCCCCCACCTGCACCGCCAGGGATGTTCGCACCGCCGAACGCATGGCACGAATCGCCAATATCTCTCTGGAAGAGCTGGGCAAGGAGATCTTCTCCGCCTCCGTTGGCAACCGCACCTCGGAAGACCTCCTGTTCTCCGATTGCAAGGAATTCCATATCGCCGGTTACGATCTGGCTATTGCCCAGATCACCTGCGTGGATAGTCCCAAGATGCTGGAGCGCAAGGATGAATTCCTGCAGCTGATGAAAAAGGCTTCCGCCGAGAACGAGTATAATATGATGATTTTGATGCTCACTGACGTTCTGCTGGAAGGCACCCAAATCATCTATTTGGGCGATGATGAGACCATCCAGCAGGCATTCAATGTAACGCCCAAGGAGAATACCGCATTCCTGCCTAAGGTCATGAGCCGTAAGAAGCAGATCATCCCCATGCTCTCTGCTTTATGGGGTTAACGGCCAGTGGCCGTTGCCAATTCGTGCACGGTGCATAGGTAATCGTTACTTCCCTGTCCTGTTGCGGTGCCCGACATCTGCCTTCGGCGGCGAAGCGCCTTGGCATCTGTCGACCGCTGCCACTCGCTCAGCTCGCTTTCCCCGCCCCCCGGCGGCGCTCGCATCGCTCCCCCGCTCGGTATCGTTTCTGCGGTAATTGTCGATCGTATTTGTAGGGGCGGATGCCCACATCCGCCCGCACACCATCTAAAATTTGGAGGTTTCTATGGGTTTTGAAGGCCTGTTGGGAAACGAGCGGCTGAAGGATAATCTTCGCAGCTCCATAAACCGGGGCCGGATCTCCCATTTTTATCTCATCTCCGGTCCTGCCGGGGCCGGAAAGCGGACTTTGGCAAAACTTCTGGCTGCCGCCATCCTCTGCAAAAGCGGGGAAAAACCCTGCGGATGCTGCGCTGCCTGTCGCAAGGTCCTTGGCAGCGGACACCCGGATTTTATTACCATTGATGATCCGGAAAAGAAGACCGTATCGGTGGACCTTATTCGGGAAGCCAGATCCGATATCTATATACGCCCTAATGAAGCAGATCATAAGATCTATTTGTTCCCTAGGGCACAAGACATGGGTATTCCGGGACAAAATGCTTTGCTAAAAGTATTGGAAGAGCCGCCCGCCTATGGCGTGTTTATTCTTTTGACCGACAATCCCCAAAAACTTTTACCAACCGTCCGTTCCCGCTGCACAGAATTGGCACTCACTGCGCTGCCTGAAAATATCGCTTTTGCACAGCTATGCAAGGATTTTCCGCAAGCAACTGAAGCGGATATTCGGGCAGCTATTAGCCGAAGCGGCGGGTTTCTGGGACAAGCAAAAGAAATTCTGGAAGAGGGAAGCGACATGCCTCCCCAGACTACCGACTTTCTTACCGCCTTCTCTCAGCGGAATACTTACGCACTGGCTCAAGTTTTGGTCCCCATGGAAAAATGGAAAAGGGATCAGTTGATACCGGTTTTACAGCAATGGGTCACTTTTCTGGAAGGTGCACTTGTGTACCGCAATGGCATTGCTGTAGGAACCCCGCTGGCACAAGAATTGAGTGCAGGAAGAAGTGCTCTGGAACTGAAATCTGCCATAGAGCATTTGCAAAAAACCATCGAATATGCACAGGGCAATGTTTCCACCGGTGCCATTTGCGGCTATCTGGTATGGGCCCTGAGATAATAAGGAGAATACCATGGAAGAAAATACTACCGTTGTCCAGGAAGAAACTACGGCTGAAGTCGTAGATATTCAGTTTCGTCCCGGACAGAAGATCTACTTTTTTGATCCCAACGGCATTGCCTGCAAAGCCGGAGACCATGTGATCATCGACACCGCCCGCGGCCCCGAATTTGGTTTCTGTGTCGGCGGCAACCACCACATCAGCACCAAAGATGTGGTATCCCCTCTACGTCCCGTGCTGCGGATCGCAACCGCTCAGGATGAGCGAATCATGGAGGAAAACCGCGCAAAAGAAAAACAGGCCTATGAAGCCTGTCTGAAAAAGATTGAAGAGCACAATCTTGATATGCAGTTGGTTTCTGCAGAATATGCCTTCGACGGCAGTAAAATCTTGTTTTTCTTTACCGCCGATGAGCGCGTGGATTTCCGGGAGCTGGTAAAGAATCTGGCCAGCATGTTCCATACCCGTATCGAACTGCGTCAAATCGGTGTTCGGGATAAGGCAAAGATGGTTGGCGGTCTGGGCATCTGCGGCCGTCCCTTCTGCTGTGCCAGCTTCCTGGACGATTTTCAGCCTGTTTCCATCAAAATGGCCAAGACACAGAATCTGAGCTTGAATCCCACCAAGATCTCCGGTACCTGCGGCCGTTTGATGTGTTGTTTAAAATATGAACAGGATGCCTACGAAGATCTGATCCGCACTAGCCCCAAGCTGGAATCCTTTGTGGATACCCCCGAGGGTCGTGGTACTGTAACAGAGCTGGATCTGTTGCGTCAGCGCGTGAAGGTCCGTATGGAAGACCGACCTGAGGTCATCGGTGTGTTCTCCAACGAGGAGATCGCCGTTCTTCGCAGTGGTAAGGCAAAGAAAAATGACCCTCCGATACCTGCCGATCTTGCTCCGATTTCCGGACAGGGCAAACGGACTAGGGACCCGGAGCAGCAGGAATCTGCCTTTCTGGACCCCATTCGCTTCCGCTACAGCACAGAAAATGTTGTAGATGAATCGGAAGTTCCCATGCCAGAAGAAGCCGAGGAAATTGCTGATAATCAGCAAAAAAGCAAACGGCGCAGAAGCAGAAAGGTCAAGGCACAGGAAGCTCCACAGCAAAGCACTGAGGATATTCAAGAGAAAAAAGCCGAGCAAAAAAAGAGGCAACCTAAAAAAGCAGAATCCACAGAACAGCCAGCCGAAGGAGAGGAACCCAAAAAGCCTCACCACAATCACTATCGCCGCCGCAGACCTAAGGGCAACAGTGGTGAAAAGGCAACCAATTGATTTTCTGCACAAGGTTACAAATAAGGGCGCGTTGCAAAAAGCAACGCGCCCTTACATTTTATTATTTGTTATCTTCCAGTCCGCCTCTTAGACACGCCAGATGGCGTGTCATTTTTTGCGGCCCATGGGGTTATTCTTCTGTATCTTCCGGATTGATACGGGACTCGATCCTGTCAAGTCCATAGCGCATACTTTCATAGGTTTCCGGAGTCACCCGGCCAACACGCTTTTCCTCATAACCAAAAATTGCTTCTTTTAGACGTACCACCCGCAATAAGCCGGCATCATCCTGTACCGTATAAATCGGTGTATACGCAAAATCTGTCACCTTAGTGATACCTGTGGTATTATCCTTAGTGATCTCCAGCTCCAAAATTATGGAATATGCCGTGCCGGAACGGGAAGCATCTCCGAAAAAGTCTCCCAAAGAATAGGCCACAAAGGTTCCGGCTTCTTTATCAAACACCATCTCCTGTACATAGTGGGGATGAGAACCGATGATGGCATCTACACCCTCAGAAAACATTAGGTCCCGGATGGCTGTCTGAGACTTGCTGTGTATATCGCTATATTCACTTCCCCAATGGAGCATCGCAATGGTGATATCCGGTGCCTCAGCCTCCACCTGCCGCAACAACTTAGTAACCGCCTTGGTGTTAACAGATTTATAGGTACTGGCATAGTCGTTATACAAAATATTGACAAGGTCCTCACTGCCGGCCGGCATAGCCATACCATCCATACCTTTGGTAAAGGCAACAACGGCGATTTTTACGCCCCGCACATAACGGATCACGTAAGCGCCGGGTACTTCGCCCTCCGCAACAGCGCCCAAACTGGCCATACCTGCAGCGCGAACATTGCGCACGGTAGCATTCAAACCGGCGACGCCGCGGTTGATCGCCTTGGAATTGGCCAGCTGAAGCATGTCAACACCGGCCCCCTTCAACGCGGTCAAAAGCTGCTGCGGTGCCGAATCTTTTCCGTAGGGCATTCCGCATACGTTGCCCTCAAAATTCATAGCCGTCAAGTCTGCCTCTGCCAACAGCGGCAGCACATCCACAAAGGCATTGGTATAATCATAAGCAGCACCGCCGGCAGCTACCACCGCATCGGTCACATTCAGATCGCCGGCGGCCACAAAGGTAACGACCGTTTCCGGTTCCTGAATTTCGGTCTGTGTCGGTTGTGTCATAGTGGGTGGCACTGTTGTAGCCGGTGTTGTCTCCTTGGTAGGGTCACCGGGTTTTCTTAAACTAACAGCGAGAATCAGAACACCGCACAAAATCAGCACTGTCGCCGCTGTCACCAAACGTCCCTTTATCCTCTGTTCCTGTTGGAGGCGTTCTTTCTGCCTCTGATGGCGTTCTTGACGCCGTCTATTCATCTCATCCATTTCAAAAGACATATTACGCCTCCTTTCTTTTTGATTACCACGTTATTTTACTACAAAAAATTCCAATGTACAACCCCTAGAATTCTTAAAAAAGAATCGGGCGGTTTTCCGCCCGATTCTGATTTTTAGGCTTCGGTTGCCAGCAGGTAGATTACAAAGAATACAACCGCCGCAGCCAAGTACAGCAAACCAGCCCATAGCATATCTGCCGAGGATTTCCGTTTCGCCTTTTTGCGTTCTTTGTAGTCGACAAAATCCTCTTCCCTTTCTTCCAGGGGAGAATTCATTTTGCTGAAAGGGTAGTGCAAATGAAACACTGCCTTTAAACTGTAGGTCATCATATCAAATGTGCCTTGGTTTCTGGCAAATTTCAATCCGCCCGTGCCCAGCAAAAGCACTGCCGCTACAAAACAGCCGTCACAAAGTATACGCAGTACTGAGTGTCCTCGGGTCCATCCAAGGATGGCCACCGCTACCGCGATCACCGCGCCTGTGCTGATATGAAAGAGAATATTCTTACGCTTTTCGCTCATATTCTTACTTCAGCATCTGCTTGTACTTTTCAAATTCCGCATCGTTACACTGGACAAAGTGGCCAGGGGTGATTTCGCGGAAACTGGGCTTGTCTACAGTATAGTCATGCTCAGCCAGAGGGTTGTAGGTGATTCTCTGTCTGCTCTTCTCATAGATGGGATCGGGCAGAGGAATAGCAGACAACAGGGAACGGGTATAGGGGTGCAGAGGATTCTTGAACAGCTCATCAGAGGTAGCCAGCTCGACCATCTTACCGAAGTACATAACACCGATACGGTCGGAGAAGTACTTAACAACGCTCAAGTCGTGGGCAATGAACAGGATGGTCAAACCAAACTTTTCACGCAGCTCGTTGAGCAGGTTGATGACCTGTGCCTGAACGGAAACGTCCAGAGCAGAAACAGGTTCGTCAGCAATGATCAGCTCGGGATTCATAATGATGGAACGGGCAACACCGATTCTCTGGCGCTGACCGCCGGAGAACTCATGGGGGTAGCGGCTGGCATGCTCACGCACCAGACCAACCAGCTCCAGCATTTCATAAACCTTCTCATCCAGAACTTCCTTATTCCGTTCACCCTGAATCACCAGACCCTCGGAAATAATTTCCTTAACGGTCATACGGGGGTCCAGAGAAGCGATGGGATCTTGGAAGATCATCTGGATTTGGGTCACCAGCTTAGTGTTCTTGGCTTTACGCATGGCATCTTTGTATTCAGCCATGATACCCGCCTTGGCGGCATCATCAGCCTTTGCAAGCAATGCCTCATATTTTTCCTTCGCCTGCTGCTGCAGCTGCTTGGAATATTCCTTATCGCAGTTTTTCTGATCGAACTCCGCTGCCTTCATCAGCTTGCGCTGCTCGGCAATGGTGGCGTTCATCTTTTCCTTCAGCTCTGCGGCCTTTTCGGGATGTGCTGCAGACTCGGTCTTGTAGTCTTCCTGGGCTTTCTTGATGGCATCCTGGTAGACCTTCTTACCAGCTGCGATACGGATGCCCTTAAAGAACACGTTGCCGCCGGTAATATTGTACAGCTTGATAATGGAACGACCGGTAGTCGTCTTACCGCAGCCGGACTCACCGACAAGACCAAAGACTTCGCCCTTCTTGATGTCAAAGCTCACATCGTCAACGGCCTTGGTAAAGCCGAAGTATTGGGAGAGGTTTTCTACTTTCAGCAAAATTTCTTCATTATTCTGCATCTTCAGCACCTCTCTTGTTCTTCATTCTTGCAATGCGGTCCAGTATGATCTTGGGAGGATCTACCTTGGGTGCGTCCGGATGGAGCAGCCAAGTAGCCGCATAGTGGGTATCGCTGACCTTGAACATAGGCGGCTGCTGCTCAAAGTCAATCTTCATCGCGTACTTGTTACGTGCAGCAAAAGCATCGCCCTTGGGAGGATAGATCATGTTGGGCGGTGTGCCGGGGATGGCATCCAGCTTCTCATTGGTATCCAGATCGGGCATAGAGCTCAGCAGCGCCCAAGTGTAGGGATGCTTGGGATCGTAGAAAATATCATTGGCAGTACCATGCTCCACGATCTTGCCTGCGTACATAACAGCCACACGGTCAGCCATGTTGGCAACAACACCCAAGTCATGGGTGATGAAGATAACAGACAGCTGGCGCTCAGCCTTCAGCTTATTGATCAGCTCAAGGATCTGGGACTGAATGGTAACGTCCAGAGCAGTGGTAGGCTCGTCGCAGATCAGAATGTCAGGGTTGGCAGCCAGAGCGATGGCAATAACGATTCTCTGACGCATACCGCCGGAGAACTCAAAGGGGTACTGGTAGAAACGCTTGTGAGGTTCAGCAATACCAACTTCGGTCATCAGCTTAATGGCTCTCTGCTTTGCCACACGAGGAGTGACCTTAGCCACCACGCCGGAAGCATTGGCCTTCAGATAATCAATGGCTTCCACGGTCTCGGCATCATAATCACGCTCGCTGCGGTTTGCCAGAACTGCTTCATAATGATCTACCAGACGGTCGATCAGGCGTACGATGTTCTGCTTGACCAGCTCTAGATCGATAACAGCGGCAGCAGCAACCTCATAATCGGGAGTCTTGCCCTTAGCAACCAGCTTGTCATACTTGGCCTTTTCCTTGTTGTACAGCTTGACAGCCTTTGCATTCTTGCCGATTGCGGAATAATACTTATTCAGCTCGCTTACGATGCTACTTTCGAAGGTGTAGGTCAAGCTGTCTCTGGTGCGGGCCAGAGGATCGATGGTAGCCTTAACGGCTGCGGTCAATTCCTTAACAGCAGCAGTAGTCACCTTCTTATCCAGCTTTTCTTGGGTAAAGACAGCGGTTTTGTCCTTCAAAGCAGCAATTGCCAGGCCGATCTTTTCATAAGAAACATTGGCAGTATATTCTACAGCCTTTCTGGCATCGGCAATGAATGCCAGCATAAATTCCTTATCCAGATACTCCAGCAGGTAGGCATCCAGTGCGTCTACATCCATCTTGGGCAGTTCCTTACCGCTGAAGGTCAGATAATAGCCCATACGGAAGAAGTTGGGAGCCTTTTTTGCCACAGCTTCAGTGAGGATATCGCGGATTTCATACAGAGAAGCAATGGTCTCTTCCTGAGCCTGAGACTTCTTTGCTGCAGCATACTGCTTGGGCAGAACTTTTGCCAGTTCCCGGATCCGCTCGGCCTTTTCATGAACGACATACTCATTTACAGACTCTGCAGCCTGTCTGGCAATGTCTCTAATACGGTAACTCAGATCCTTGGTAGACTTCTTTTCCAGTTCAAAAGCGATGTCGCCCACTTCAGATAAGGTCTGATCAGCAGCATCCTTTGCCTTATTATAGGCAGCTTCCAGTTCCGTGTGCTTGAACTCGAACTTATCGAAGCTCTTGCATTTAGCAGTCAGCTCAGCAGCCTTTGCGCTGTCGCCGCCTGCCACAGCCTGGATCATAGCCGTATTCAGATTCTTCAGATAGGTGTTGAAGTTGGTGCGGCTCTCTCTCTGACGAGCCTTACCCTTCAAGATCATAGCCTCTGTCAGCTGATTACCGATCTTAACGATGGGATTCAAGCTGGACATAGGATCCTGGAAGATCATAGCGATCTTATCACCACGGATCTTGTGGAATTCTTCCTCAGAGATCTTCAGCAGGTCCTGGCCGTCATAGATGATCTCACCGGACTCGGTAATAGCATTGCCTGCCTGGATGCCCAGAATAGCCTTAGAAGTTACGGACTTACCGGAACCGGACTCACCGACGATCGCCAGTGTCTCGCCCTTTTCCAAATCAAAGTTGATATCACGAACTGCCTGTACCTTGCCGTTACTGGTACGGAAGGAAATGCGGAGATTCTTAACTTGTAATTTCTTTTCCATTAGTCCTCCGCTCCTCTCGTGGAAGGATTGAACGCATCACGCAGTCCGTTGCCGAACAGGTTGAAGCAGATCATCAGCAGACCCAGGAACAAGCTGGGCCACAGCAGGGTATGGGGTGCGGTAGTAACAGCGGCGTTACCGTCGCTCAGAAGAGTACCGATGGTTGCGCCCACATAGGACTTCAGGTCAACGATACCCAGATAGGAGAAGCTGGTCTCGGACCGGATAACACCTGGGATGACCAGAGCGCAGCTGGTGATGATGGTTCCGATGGCATTGGGGAAAATGTGCTTGAACATCAACCGCTTGTCGGAAGCACCCAGTGTGCGAGCTGCCATAACGAATTCCTGGCTCTTGAAACGGTAGAACTGCTTACGGGTCAAGGCAGCCATGCCGATCCAGCCTGTTAAGATAAACGCAAAGACAAACGATCCCAAAACGCCCACTTTCTGTGCCAGATGCAGCTGGAACAGTGTGGTGACGACGACCATGGGTACACCGGACAGAATATCGGAAACACGGTCCATGAACATATCCACATAGCCACCGTAGTAGCCCTGAATTGCACCGTAAACTGCACCGATGGACAGGTTGATGACAGAAACCGCAACAGCGAACAGCAAGGAGAACCGGGCACCGATACCAATGGCAGAGAACAGGTCCTGACCCATGGAAGTAGTGCCAAAGATATAGGTAGGCTCCTGGCCGTTGAGGTAGGTGTAGTAATTGTAGTAGCACATACGGACTTTCACTGCACCGGAAACACTGAAGGAGTAAATATAGCTGCCATCATCGCCGGCGATCCGCAGGGAATTGTAGGGAGCACCCTCGATTTCCTTACGAGTGGAATAAACGGGAACAAAGTTACCGTTCTTATCCAGCTCCGCAGTACCCTTTTCATCGCACTCGTACCACAGGTTTGCATTATCGGTAATGCCATTGATATCCGCAGGCTCGACCCAAGGATAAATAACCTGAATACCGGTTTCATTCTGCCACTTCTGGATATCCTCAAACTGCTGATAGTTCAGAGTCCAATAAACAATACCCTTTTCAAAGTAGCGGTTCACCTTCAAGTCGTAAGTGTAGCGCTCAACCATCTTACCACGGTACTTGACCATGGTCGTGTAGGTATTCTCTACACCCAGAACGGGATCCAAACCGGTCTCCTGGGCAATACCCTTCCAGAAATTCACAGCTGCCTCATTCTGACTGGTATGAACGGTGGATCCATCCATGATTCCAAGATTCAACTCGGCAACAGCAGGAACGTAAGATGGGAAATTGATAAAGAGCTTGTCCTTATCTTCCAGATCGTAGGGGGAAACCAAGGGAGAAATCAGGGAAAACAGGACAAGGATCAGCAGGATCCAGGCTGCAACCACGGAAGATTTGTTCTTACTGAAGCGCAGCATGGCGTCCTGTAAGAAGCTGCGGGCCTTGGTTTCCAGCTTTTTATCATGCAGACGCTCATCCATCTGGACAAACTGGAACTTCTCCTGAGGGATGTGTTCAAAATTATTATTTCTATTAC
Organism: Faecousia sp.; assembly: GCA_045653485.1. Classification (GTDB taxonomy): domain Bacteria; phylum Bacillota; class Clostridia; order Oscillospirales; family Oscillospiraceae; genus Faecousia. The sequence goes on from JAZOLX010000050.1 coordinate 19,715, forward strand.
TCATTTCTTCGACCCCATTCTGATACGAGGATCGATAAAGCCGTAGCTGATATCGACCACAAGGCCTCCGACCAAACCAATGGCCGTATAGAATACAGTGGTCAGCATAAAGATGGGATAGTCACGACCGTTGATCGCAGACAACGTCAAACCGCCGACACCGGGGATGGAGAAAATCCGTTCAATGATCAAGCTGCCACCCAGAATACCAATAAATTCGCCGAAGATAGCAGGGATAACCACGACGAAGCAATTACGCATAGCGTGACGTATGGTCGCCTGAGCCTTGGTCAAGCCTTTGGTGCGGGCCAACAGCATAAACTCACTGGTCAGAACCTCAGTCAGCTCCGCACGGGTAGTACGGGTGAAGCCAGCGATAACACCGAAAGACAGAGACATAATGGGAGCCAGAATACTGATTAACATCTCGCCGCTGAACCAGTCGGTGCCGGACTTCATCAAGAACGGCAGCCAGCCCAGCTTATAGCTGAACAGATATTGGATCACAAAGGCGTAAACGAAGTTGGGCACGGAAATGACCACCATCGTCAATGTGGAGATCATATAGTCGATCCAAGTATTCTTCTTCAGTGCAGCGAAAATGCCCAGAGCAATACCTAGAGGAATACTGACAATAATGGAATAGAAGTTAACGATCATGGATGCAGGAAGCCGCGTTACAAAAATGTCCCAAACATCCTGACCGAAGAACAGCTTGTCACTAAGACCCCAATCGAACTCCGTAAAAATATCTTTCAAAAAAATACCGAACTGCACAAGGTATGGCTCATTATAGCCCTGTGCCTGTCGGCGGGCTTCCAAAACCGCGGTATGCGGGTCTCCGGGGGGAAGGGATTCCGGAGGCAGCATACGCACCAGAACAAAGCACATACAGGTGATGATTAAAAGCACCAGCAGCATGTACAAAAATCTTTGTAACGCGTACTTAAACATAAGCACCCTCCAATTTCAGGATTCTTTCTTTTAGAACAAGCATCTTCAATCCAGCATACGGCACAAAACGCACCGTGCGACTGAAAGGAATGGACTTGACCCTTTTGGCGATGTTATCTTAAAAAGACACCAAATGCCCCTTTCATCAAGGGGCGCTCACGGAATCAAACGGATCCATACCATTGCGGAAGGATCCCTTTATCGCCAGAACGGTCAGGCCCGTTCCAGACAATCCCGACGCATTGTCCTTTTCAATTGCGAGAATATACAAACCAACTGTAGCAGGGGTTTTTACGCCCCTGCTACAGTGCGTTTGTTTCAAGTTTTTGCAATATTGGGAATGATTATCCCAACACGCGATCTAAACCAAAGTATTAGTACTTCAGAGCGCCGCCATTTTCCTTAACGTACTCGTACCAGTCGGCTTCGTTGTAGTTATACTTGGTGTAGGCAATGCCACCGCGGCCCAGAATGGGGTTGTAGTCCTCGATGACGTAGTAGACCTGCTGGGTCAGCAGAGCCATGGAGCCATCCTGCAGCATGGGCAGGTAGTTGTAGCTCTCCAGGATCTTGCCTTCGCAGGCAGCCAGAATGTTCAGACGAACTTCGACGTCGCACTGACCGGAACCGTAGTTGTACTCAACACCGTCAACGGTAACAGCAGTACCGTTCAGAACGTCGGACCACTGCTTCAGGGTCATGGTGACATCCTTGTTGGTGCCATCGACAGGAACATTGATGGTCAGCTCAACAGCATTAGCATCGTACCAAGCGGCGTCATACTGCTTGGCGGGGTTGGTGTACAGGTCGGTCAGACCGAAGGGATCCAGAACGGAGCCGGACCAGCCGCCCAGAACGGTGTCGGACTGACCCTCACGGATCTTGTTGGACCAGTCGTTGCCGTAAGGAGCAGAGGGAACGAAGTTGATCTTGCCCTCGAAGGGAGTGCCCTTAGCAACCTCAGCGACCTTCTCATTCAGGTAGGCCAGAGTCTGACGCATGAAGTCGGTCATGTCGGAAGACATGGCGTACTCGATCTCGATCATCTGATCGCAGATACCGTCGTTGTCAGTATCGGTGATGTAACCAGCCTCGATACCCTCTTCGAAAGCCTGCTTGAAGTAGACCTTAGCCTGCTCGGGATCGTAACCGGTGATGGAAGCAACAGCGTCATCCAGGGAAGCGAACTTGCTTGCGTCAACGCTGTAGAAGTCGCACAGAACCTGCTTAGCCTGATCGGTGTCACGGTACTTAGCACCTGCATCGGGATCGTAGATGTAGGAGTTACCGATGATACCCAGAGCGCCGGAACGAGCGGGAGAAACGGTAGCAGCAAAGTTGTCCTTATCGTAGGACAGACCCATAGCCTGATGGAAAGCCTTGTTGGTCAGCATTTCCAGGTCCTTGGTAGCCTGGTCAAAGCCCTCAGAAGCCTCACGCTCCTTGATAGCTTCCATGTGGCCGTTCAGGATCAGGAAGAAGATGGTCTCAGCGGGAGTAGCATAGCAGTACTCGGACTGACGCAGGGTTGCGTAGTCATCGGACTGCAGGCCGTAGCCCATCAGCTTACCACGCATGAACATCATCTTACGGGTAGCAGCTTCGCCGATAACCTGAATATCGACCTCGGTGGTCTGGTACATGGGGTAAACCAGACCGTCTTCGGGATCCACGTAGATGTGCTTGCCATCGGTGTAACCGAACCAGTTCTCGTTACGCACGAAGTGCATAGCCTTGGGGCCCTGGAAGGAGCTCATCTTGTAGGGGCCAAAGGAAGCGGTGGTTTCCAGGCTGGTGTTGTAGGTGGAGGAATAAACTTCCTCGCCGCCAGCGCCGGTCTCAATCTTCAGGCATGCGTCGTACAGGTCGATCTTAACCAGCTGGGTAGCCATGCCGGACAGGTTGTACAGCAGATCGAAGCCAGCCAGAGACTTGTCCAGAACAACAGTCAGCTCGTACTCATCGGAAGCGATGACGCCGACATTGGCAAAGTCGAAGGTTTCGGGGTAGGAGAAGTAGTAAACAATGTAGTTGGGCAGGTAGGTCTCATCTTCGCCCCAAGCAGGATTGCCGGTAACAACATCGGTGATCCAAGCCAGGGTGTCGTCAGTCAGAGGAGCGTAGCCCTCTTCGTTGGCGGCAGCAACCAGATCTTCCCAATTGGTCATGCTAAAGTAATCAGCGCCATAAGCACCGACGTAATCAGCCAGGCTGTTCTTGCCGGAGAAGTAAACACTCTTGGCAGAAACGTTAACAAAAACGGGCTCGCCGTTAGCGGTAGCGTAGACACCGTCTTCGCCCTTAACCAGGTCAGCAATAACCAGAGATGCATCGTCGATGTACTGGGAAGTGCCCTGGTTGTAGTAGTTCTCAGCACCGGCGATGGACAGGGTCTGGCCGTACCAGTCAGCAGCACGGTAGTTCAGAGCCTTGGGGTTCAGCAGGCGCTTGAAGGACTCAACATAGGACTCAGCATTGATGGGGGTGCCATCATCCCAAGTAACATTGGGGTTCAGAACGATCTTGTAAGCGTAGCCGGACTCAGCGGTCTCAGGGATGCCAAACTCGGGGTTGGAAGCCTTGATATCCAGAGTCACGTCGACAGGCATATCAGCGGCCATCTCAGGGATGATCGCATAGCCCTCGTAGGGATCCTTGCCTTCAACGGGGTTCAGCTCATCATTGAAGACGAAGGTGTATAGACTGCTGGTGGTGTAGTCCAGGGGGACGGAGTCATCAGAAGTCTGATAGGTGTGGGGATTCCAGTTGGAAGCCAGAGTGGTGACGGAAGTCTTCCAAATGTAATCGCCCTCGGGGAAGGTCTCGACTACCAGGCCAGGCTCGGTAGCCTCGGTGTTACCCTGAGTGGGGGCGGGAGCATTGGTAGTGGTCGTGGGATCGGCGGGGTTACAACCAGCAAACACGGACAGAACCATAGCAACAGCCAGCAACAGAGCAAACAGCTTCTTTGCGTTCATTTTCTTTTCCTCCTATTTAAGAATAGAAATATATTTACTCACGGACCTTACAATTCGCGATGCTAGATACATGAATAAATTTGCATATATTATATTGCTATCTTTTTGGAATGTCAAACATTATTTGTTTTTTTATTCATAAAAAACAGAATCACAACACCTAAACCAAAACTTTTTGTGCATCTATACCCATGTCTCTAATGTGTGCACAAGTGTATGTAGAGCAAAGAACTTTTTGTCGTTTTTTGCAGGTAATTATTCATAGATTATGCATTTTGCATTTTTTGCTGCACGCATCGTTTTAGATTGCCTCTACCTAACAGTAGTATCCAACCAACTTGCTTTTTTATAATGTATATGATAAAATGGATCATCCGAATTCTAATGAAAGGAGGAGACACCAATGAGAAAAGTTATAGCCGCCATACTTGCACTGATATTTATGCTTTCCATCACTATCACAGTATCCGCCGCAACCGGGGTTACAAGCGGAACCATCACTGCCACTGTCTCCTCCGACAGCAGTTGCCTTGTGACTATGGATCTGCAGATCCATCTGGAATCCGGAGAGCAGAATCTGCTGTTCCCTTTGCCGGCCAACGCAAAGAGCATCACTGTTAATGGCAAACCCGCCCGGACAATTCCCAGCGGTGACATCCGTAATATCAAGCTTTCCTCTGTTTTGGGTAATGTCACAGGAGACTTCACTATCCGCCTGCAGTACACTCTGACCGGAATAGTCGATTATGACGAGTCAGGTAAACTTTTCCTTACTTTACCCCTGCTTTCCGGTTTTTATCATCCTATTAATGGTCTTAGCTTCTCTATTGTTTTACCCGGTGAGATCACCGGTAAACCCGTATTTACCAGCGGCTACTACAGCCAGACCATTGAATCCAGTCTGGATTTTCGTATCGACAGCAGCAGCATTTCCGGAACTGTCGTCGGCGAACTGAAAGATCGTGAAACCTTGACAATGCGCATGGAAGTCACGGAAGATATGTTCCCACAGAACCCTGTCAAGCAGTGGAGTATGGGTGTGGAAGAAATTTTGATGATCATTCTTTCTGTCCTGGCCGCTGTATATTGGGCTGTTTTTCTGCGCAGCGCTCCCTTTATCGCCCGCCGCAGCACCGTCCCTCCGGAGGGATTTACAGCAGGTGAGCTTTCCGGCCTGTTGACCGGTTATGGCAACGATCTGACGATGATGGTTTTTTCTTGGGCACAGCTTGGCTATATACTGATTCATATTGGAGACAGCGGACGTGTGACTCTACACAAGCGGATGGATATGGGTAATGAACGGGATCCGGAAGAGGTGCGTATATTCCGTACGTTGTTTGGTAAGCGCCGCTATATCGACGGTACCGGTTACCACTATGCCAGTCTTTGTCACAAAGTGGCTTCCGTTTCTTCCAATGCCAAGGATCTGTACAAGCGTTCTTCCGGTAATCCGAAGGGTTTCCGGATCCTTTGCGCCGGAATTGGTTTGCTCAGTGGTGTTTCTTTGGGCCGTGCCATTGTAGGCAATGCGCTTTTGGGCATCCTTTTGATTGCTGTTTTAGCTATTCTGGGTGGCGTTAGCGCATGGCTGATGCAGGATTGGGTTAAGGGTCTGCATTTGCACGACAAAACCGCGCTTACTATAGGTCTTGGTCTTGCCGTGATCTGGAGCTTGCTTGGCACTATGGCCGGCATCTGGAATGTTGCCCTTTGTGTGTCCGCAGCCCAGCTTTTGTGCGGTTTAGCCTGCGCCTATGGTGGACGCAGAACAACCTTGGGCCGTCAAACAGTGTCTCAATTCCTCGGTTTCCGAAAATATTTAAGACGCCTTTCTGTTAAGGATGCCCAGCGGATCAGCCGCACCGATCCAGAGTATTTCTTTACCATGGTGCCCTATGCCTTAGCCATGGGTGTGCAAAAACCCTTTGCTGCCAGTTTTAAGGGTAAGCGGCTATCCGCCTGTACCTATCTGACTACCGGTATGGACGGCCATATGACCGCATCTGAATGGTGTCAGCTAATGGAGCGGGCAGTTCACTCTTTGGATCACCGTCAGAAACGGCTTTTCCTAGAGCGCTTCATGATTAAATAATATTATATATAATGTATCAGCGCGCACCCATCCCGGTGCGCGCTGATATTTATTGCTGCTTTTCCTGTTCCATTTTTCGGATTCCTTTGACCAGTTCCTCCACAAACCCCCAAACCGGCGGTTCCAGCCATTTATCATAAAGGATACACATGTAGAGCGCTTGATACCAGTTCTTGATCGGCACAAAGCAAACACCCTCTCGGGGACAAACACAATCCTCGGAAAGCAAACAGATTCCCGCGTTTGCCGCCACCAGATCCAGCGCTGCCTGTGCCGTATTCACGGTGCAAATAATATGCTCTTCCGTGGGCAGACCGCTGGCCCACTGTCCGAAGATGTTCTCTACATTATAGTTAAACACGATCTGCGGCTCATGGGAAATCTGCTGGGGAACGACAAACGTTGACTTCGCCAATATGTGACTTTCCGGCACCGCCGCAAAGAAGTTTCTCTGGCCCAGTTTCCGAAAATGCAGACTACGGTCCCGGTCTGTAGTATCTACGATAGCCATATCCAACTTTTCCTGCCGCACGAGATCCATCAACTCCTCAGCGGAACTCTCCGTAATTCGGAAACGGATCCGATTATTTTGGCGGATGTACTCCGTGATCTTTTCTGCCACCGTTCCACACAGCGTCCCTGAAACCACACCCATGCGAATCACCACTGGTGCGCTGGCCATACTGTCCCGTAACAGCATGGATGCGGAATTCAATTCCCGGAGCGCAGCATCCACTTTCTCCTGATAGAAACGACCTTCCTCCGTCAAACGGATATTGCGGCCCACCTTTTCAAAAAGTCGGACACCGCCCAACTCTGTTTCCAGATTATGAATAGCGCTGCTAAGAGATGGTTGGGAGATTCCCAGCCGCGCCGCAGCCAGGGTATAATGCTCTACTTGAGCCAACACAGAGAAATAACGCAGATAGTTGTAGTTCATGTATCTACCTCTTTAATCTATAGATATAAACTATAAATAAAATATCATAACTATATTGGTTTTTGCAAGTATTATTTGTATAATGCCTTCTGTGTCCAGTTTCCTTACAAAATTTCGGAAACAATCATTGCGTTTATCTCGATAATATGATAGAATGCTAGGTGGAGAATCAGATAGATTCACTCCTATTTTTATGATCACGCATTTTGCGTTTGAGGTTACTTATGGAATTTACTTACAAGGGCCTTTCCGGCCAGCTCAGCCGCCACACCGTCACCGGCGAAGAGGTGGATCGCAACCTGCAGCGGCTTCTGCAGCAGAATCCCCGGATCGCCGTGATCACCGACCGTCCCACCGAAAAGGGCGATGAAGTGGTTCTGGATTACGCAGGTTTCTGCGACGGCGAGCAGTTTGCAGGCGGCACCGCTCAGAATCAGACATTGGTCCTGGGCAGCGGCATGTTCATCCCCGGCTTTGAAGAGCAGCTGCTGGACAAAGTGGTGGAAGAGCCTGTTACTGTCACTGTTACTTTCCCCGAAAACTACCATGCACCGAATCTGGCAGGTAGGGAAGCCAAGTTTGAATGTGTGATCCACCAAATCCGGGTCAAAACCGCCTATGAGCTGGACGATACCTTCGCCAAGGAAGTCGGTCAGTGCGACACCCTGGAAGAAATGCGGGAAAAGCTCCGCAAGAGCATGCAGTCCTACGCCGACGAGCGCGGCGAAATGGATCTGCAGGATCAGCTGCTGCGTAAAGCTGCCGCTACTCTGGATTTTTCCATCTCCGATGAGGAGCTGGAAGCAGCAGTGAACGAGCAAATGAAGGTACTGGAAGCACAGCTCGCCCGTCAAGGTCTTAACTTAGAAATGTACTGCCAGTTTATGAACACCACCGTGGAAAATCTGCGTAAGGATGCCCATCCGGCTGCGGAGGCTGCCCTGCGTAATCAGGCCGCTATCAAGAAGATCGTAGAGCTGGAAAAGCTGGAACCCACCCAGCAAGAATTGGCAGAAGCCTTGGCTGTCATCGGCCGTCAGAACAATCTGACCATGGAGCAGCTAAAGGAATACTACACGCCCGAATTTGAAGAGGCGGTTATGAACAGTGTACTCACCGGCAAGGTCATGCGTCTGATCCGTGACGCAGCTGACATTGCGGAGGTATAAATAAATACATCAAAAATTGTGCTGCATACACAGCACCTTAAAAACAAGGAGGAATACCTACTATGGCAATCGTTTTTGACGAAAATGGCAAGTACGTAGACGAAAAGGGTTTTGTAAAGCTGGACCCCACACAGTTCGCTGACTGGCAGATCGCTGAGGAAGCAGAGAAGACTCTGCCCCCTGTTGATTTCTTCCGTCAGAAGCTGGGCCTGCTGGAAGAGGAAATCATCCCCTACGGCAAGACTCCCAAGATCGACTTCATCAAGGTTATGAACCGTCTGAAGGACAAGCCCGACGGCAAGTTCATCGAAGTTACCGCTGTTACCCCCACTCCCTTCGGCGAAGGTAAGTCCACTGTTTCTCTGGGTCTGATCGAAGGCCTGGGCTACATCGGCAAGAATGCAGGTGGCGCTCTGCGTCAGCCCTCCGGCGGCCCCACCATGAACGTTAAGGGTACCGCAGCCGGCGGCGGCAACGCTCTGCTGATGCCCATGACCGAGTTCTCCCTGGGTCTGACCGGTGATATCAACGATATCATGAACGCTCACAACCTGGCTATGGTTGCTCTGACCGCACGTATGCAGCACGAGCGCAACAACACCGACGAGTGGCTGGCTTCCAAGGGCCTGCGCCGTCTGGACATCGACCCCAAGCGCGTTGAGATGGGCTGGATCATCGACTTCTGCGCTCAGTCCCTGCGTAACATCATCATCGGTATCGGCGGCCGTCTGGATGGCTTCATGATGGAATCCAAGTTCGGTATCGCTGTCGGCTCCGAGCTGATGGCTATCCTGGCTGTTGCTAAGGATCTGGCTGACCTGCGTGCTCGTATCGGTAAGGTCGTCGTTGCTTACTCCCGTACCGGTGAGCCTGTCACCTGTGAGGATCTGGAAGTTGCCGGCGCTATGACCGCTTGGATGCGTAACGCTATCAACCCCACCATGTGCTACTCCGTCGAGCATCAGCCCGTTCTGATC
>JAZOLX010000051.1:0-26972 GCA_045653485.1 Faecousia sp.
GCTGACCAACTTCCGCACCATGCGTTCCCGTATCGACCGTCTGACTCAGCTGAAGAAGATGGAAGAGGACGGCACCTTCGCTATGCTGCCCAAGAAGGAAGTCATTAAGCATCAGGGCGAGATCGCTAAGCTGGAGAAGTATCTGGGCGGCGTTAAGGAAATGAAGAAGATCCCCGCCTGCATGTTCATCGTTGACCCCCGCAAGGAGCGCAATGCTATCGCTGAGGCTAAGAAGCTGAACATCCCCGTTGTGGCTATCGTTGACACCAACTGCGATCCCGACGAGATCGACTACGTGATCCCCGGCAACGATGACGCTATCCGCGCCATCCGTCTGATCGCTGCTGCTATGGCCAGCGCCGCTATCGAAGGTCGTCAGGGTGAGGACGCAGCTGTTGCTGAAGTCGCTGAAGTCGAAGCTCCCGAGGCTGAATAAGAAAGATTATGTGTTGCCCGGCTTTTCCGGGCAGCAACCACGAATGATTTAGGAGGATACCAAAATGGCATTTACTGCTCAGGATGTTAAGAAACTGCGTGAAATGACCAACGTCGGCATGATGGACTGCAAGAAGGCTCTCCAGGCTACCGACGGTGATATGGATAAGGCTGTTGACTGGCTGCGTGAAAAGGGTCTGGCCAAGGCTGCTAAGAAGGCTGACCGCATTGCTGCAGAAGGCGTTGCTTACGCTACTGTTATCGGTGGTGTCGGCGTCGTGATCGAGGTCAACTCCGAGACCGACTTCGCTGCTAAGACCGATGCTTTCATGGACCTGGTTAAGAACCTGGCTCAGATCGTTGCCGAGCAGAACCCCGCTGATGTCGAGGCTCTGAAGGGCTGCACCTACCCCAACTCCAACCTGACCGTCACTGAGATCATGCAGGAGAAGGTCATGTCCATCGGCGAGAACATGCAGATCCGCCGCTTTGCCCGTTTTGCTGAGAACACCTCCGTCGCTTACGTTCACGCTGGCGGCTCCCACGGTGTTCTGGTCAATCTGGCTGTTGAGGGCGACATCGATGTTACCGAGATCGGTAAGAACGTCGCTATGCAGATTGCTGCTATGAAGGCTCAGTACTGGGACAAGTCCCTGGTGCCTCAGGAAGCAATCGACAAGGAGCTGGCTGTTCAGGTCGCTCTGATGGACAACGATCCTAAGATGGCTTCCAAGCCCGCTCAGGTTAAGGAAAAGATCGCTGCCGGTAAGATGGCTGCTTTCTTCAAGGAAATCTGCCTGCTGCAGCAGGAGTTCGTCCGCTCCGACCTGTTCCAGGGCGACGTAGCTGGCTACATTGCTGACGCTGCTAAGAAGCTGGGCGGCAAGGTTACCTTCGTTGATGCTATTCACTACACCAAGGGTGAAGGCATCGAGAAGAAGGAAGAGGACTTTGCTGCTGAGGTCGCTGCTCAGATCGCTGGCGCTGGCAAGTAATTTTCTGCTTACCAAAATCGACACCCCAACCGGAATCGGTTGGGGTGTTCTTTTGTTTTTACAAGAACTGCTGTCTCGACACACTGTATAAATTATTCATCAACTGTTGCCGGTAGATTTTGCTTTACCCGCGGGAAAAATACAGGACTTAAGGCTGCCAGAAGCAGCATCAAGACAGTGGTGATCAAGAACAGGCTTCGTATAGATAAAAACTGGGCAATGACACCGCCGATCAGTGAGCCTGCAGTTGCGCCAAGGCCTGAGGATGCAAGTGTCCAGATACACTGAGCCGTCATATTACAGTCCTTTGGGACGATCTGACATATATACGGTGCCACCGACGACCATTGGAAGCCGAACCACACAACACTGCCGAAAAAGGTTGCAAGAATCAGATAAGGATTTTCCGCAAACCACACCGCAAAGCATCGGAATGCTGCCGCCAATGCAATGATTAGGAAATTTTTTCTCGGTGACAGCTTAGCTATTTTTGCACCGAACACAATCATGATTCCCCATTCAAGAAACGCTTCAACGCTGATCACAATGCTGACATGGTTCAGGTTTCCCTTAAGAACGTCCGAATAGTAAACGGGGAAAAAGACTACGTTTACAGAGGAAGCCATATAAAGCAAAAAAGTGTAGATCAGAAAGAGTACAAACCTTTTATTAAAAAGTCCTGCAAAATTGAAGCGTTCCTTCTGAGCCTGTTGGGCGGTCTTTTCTTTCGGAGCTGCCATGGATATGACTGCTGAAATCACAGCAACGATCGCAATGTAATAAAAGATATCAATTGAGGATTTATATCCGATAACGCCGAATATGACTCCGGCTAATGCATATCCGAAGGAGGCAAAAGAACGGACCGATCCGAATGGAAGTGTCAGCTTATTAGCGTTTTCTGTTGCAATAGAGTCAATCAGCGGCTGATGCACCATGAAGCAGAAATAAAACAAAAATATGGCAACATAAAGCAAAGGAAGACTCATCTTTAGATATAAAAACGGCAGCGAAAATAATGCGATAAGCAAAAGCGACAGCGTAAGAATGTTGAATTTATTTGAGCTGTGATATGCGATTCTTGACCATACAAGCTGGGAAACCATGATCACGGCAGAGCCAAATGCCATTACATTGCCAACCGTCTGCTCCGTAGTAAAGGGAAGTGAAGCTACATAAACGGACATAAAGTTATTGACAATGCATTGCAGCCCCCAGGGCAAGGTATATAAAAGTATAAGCGTACCGGTGAATCTTTTCTGCATTATGCTTTTGCCACCTCGTAGGTATTCTTGTTATAGTCAACCGTGATCACAGTGTTGTCAGAATAAGTAACAGCATACACACCGTCAGAAAGTTTTTCATGTTTCAGCATAAGCTCGTATGCAAGATGACGGAGCGGCTTGTATTCATCGTACATTTCCTTCAGGACTTTAACTGCCTTATCCAACTGCTCATCCGTTGCGCAAAGCAGATCGATATTGCCCATCCAGTTGCCACAGCTGCCTTCAACATCATCTACGTATTTGGAGTTAATGTATCCCACAGGACGTCCGCCGTATTCAATAAATTTAAGACGGCTTTTTGCATCCTTGATCCCGTAGTTGACCGTTTCGGTAGAGGGATTGTAAAGAATGGAGCCATGGAAAACCAGCTGCCAGAAGGGGATGGTTTCATCGCATATCGGATGCTGCTCTCCGTAAAGGTTATAGCTGGTGTACAGCACATAATCCATATGATCGGACAGATAATCGAAGGGTCCTTCGGATGCGAAGCCACCAAACATATCGCGGGTTTTGGCTGCAATATCACATATTACTTTTCCTGACTCTTTTGCGGTTGACGGATGGATATTGCTGTAACAGTTTCTCGGCGGGAAGTTTGAGAGCACATCAATATAGTGAACGCCTCTAAAGCCCATGCCGCTGATTAAATCCAAATGCTTATAGGTAAATTCAGGCATACATTGGGGGCAAACGTGGTATGGCAAGCCACCGCCCCATGGTATGGAATCTGTTGAATAGCTGCCGTCGGGGTTAACAACAAGCGCATTTTCACTCCAGCAATCGGCAATTTCATACATATCGGTGCTGTTGGTATGTACCGTCATCTGATAACCGAGGGACTGACCGTGCTTACCCAAAGCTTCAAGTCCTTCCTGTCCGCCAATGGTTTCTTCTATGGGTAAAAGCTGAGGCCATCTGCCGTCGTGGCCTTTTGTTTCTACGCCTACAAGGCAAACCTCGGCTTTATCAATGCCTGCTGCCTTCATAGCGCACAGAATTTCCTCTGCTCTCTTGGTCGTACAACCGACGATAACCGCAGGCTCGTTTTCAGGCGTCTGATGCAAAACAGGTGCCGGTACCGGCTTCCAGGCCATTCTGATCCGAAGCTCAAGGGCATCGGCGGCATATTTGACTTCATCCGATTTTTCTGCACGCATTTTCAGCGGCATGGGATTTTTAATGCTTCTGTAAAGTGCAGCCATATCGTTATAGTCGCTGCCTTTGGGAAGAATGTGGTATTCAACCGTCATATCCTCGTACAGATTCTTGCCATTGAGGAAGAAACGGGGATAGATGTAGAAGGTACCGTTTTTTACGCCTACGACGATCTTGTACTCGAAGGTCATGCCGGTAACGATGGCAAAAATGGAAGTCTCGGCTGTTTTGAAGCCGAAAATGGGCATCTGATTGCTGTCGGAGATGTATTCGCAGTCCGGCCTATCGGTAAAGCGGCACAGCATCGTTCCGCCCTCTTTGGTACCTCTGGGAGCGATGGAATAGCCGTCGGGATCTTTACCGCTGGTGAGAAATTCGGGACAGAAATCTAAGAAACACGCATCGGTGGGCAGGTCCTCTTTTTTGATTGTTGCAATGATTTTGCTGCCGGCCTCAGTAACTTTTGCAAGCACTTCTTTTTCACCGTTGATTTTACAAATACCGTTGTTCATCAAATTCATCAAACCCTTTCTTTTTTGTAAAATTTTTGGCTCTGGTCTCTGTAAATGTATTGTAATTATGATGGAAACACATTACAATGAGAAAACAAATATTTAATTTGACTTTTTATTCCCTTAATTACAGTGAGGTGTATCAATATGCTGAAGACCTATGGTCCAATCTCTAAAAAATGGAACATTCCCGAGTATGAAAGCCTGCGAAGTGATGAGTTCCAATATATCTGCAACAATCTCGTTCTTGAACTAAAAGATCACAATTATTCAACAATACAAGAGGGTTTTATCAGCAAAACACTTGTAGATCGGGATTTTCACATGCGGATCAATTCAATCCATTTTCTGATTTCCGGAGCTGCAGTAATTGATTTTGAGGGAATGAAAATCCCAATCTCAGCTGGTGATATTTTTGTAATTGGAAACAATGTTCGTTGTAACTGGGTGTATACCTGCAAATCCGTTGAGATAACACAGCTTTTTTATCTCCAGCTTGGCAATGCAGAGGACCTGTTTTCCTCGTTGAAGCGGCCTTTGATCTTAAATAACAGGCATTACGATACGCAGAGAATGCAAAAACTATTTGAAGAAGAAATGCTCTATTCTGCCATTGAAATGAAAAATATCACCTTTTCCTATGTAACAGAATTTATGAAGATCGCGGGTATTGACCTGATAGAATATCTGGATATTGTTAGAAAGTATGAGAAGATTTTTTCTTACATAAATGATCATCTCAGTATGCGGTTAAAGCTCGGTGAAATTGCCGAAGATACGGGCTATTCCATTGGCTTTTTAACAAAGAGCTTTGTGAAGGATAACAAAGCCACAGTAAAAAGCTATATCCATAACAAGCTGATGGCGCAGGTGGAGCAGTTGCTTATTTATTCGGAGCTGCCGGTTTCCGATATATCGGAGCAGCTTGGTTTTTGTGAACTGTCATACTTCACAAGGTGGTTTCGAAAAAAGAAAGGCTGCACGCCAAGTGAATATAGAAAGTATATGCGTCCTGAGTTTAAAGTTATGTAAACCAGAAAAATAAGAAACAGCCGACAAATTCCGGTAAAGGAACTTGTCGGCTGTGATTTTTTTTAAGATACTTACGATTGGCCGTTTGCATCCAATGCCCGCAGCACATATTGACTATCAGTGCGGATGCGTTTGCGATACACGAAAATAAAAGCCAAAAATTGCCCGGCAAAGGTAACGGCCCAACTGATCGGATAGGAAACATATAGCCAAAAAGGGGTGTGGAACTGGGGGAGCTGGAAAATGGTAAGGATCCAACCCATACGTACGCCACACACGCCTAAAACAGAAATGGCCATGGGTGTTAGAGATGCACCCATTCCCCGCAAGGCACCGGTTGTGGTATCCATCAATCCACACAGCGTATAGGTTAAGCATATCACAGACATTCTTAACACGCCGTAGGATATGGCCTCGGTGGAGTCGGTGATGTAGATCGAGAGCAGCTGCGGCGCAAATAAGTAGGCTGACAGACTGGTTGCGAGACCGACCACAGTAGAGCAAAGTAAGCAAAGATATAAAGTCTTTTTTGTCCGGTCATACTTGTGGGCACCGATGTTTTGCCCCACAAAGTTGACGGATGTTTGATGCAGGGCGTTCATTGACACGTAGACAAAGCCTTCAATATTACCAGCCGCCGCATTGCCGGACATGACTATCTCACCAAAGGAATTGACAGAGGACTGAACCATTACGTTGGAAATAGAAAACAGGGAACCCTGAATGCCTGCCGGCAGACCGATGCGGACCATTTTCGATAGCTGCGGCTTATAAATATGCATCTTCTTCAGCGAAAACCGGCATGCATCGGTTCGGCGCATCAGCTCTACGACTACCAGCACGGCGGAAATGGCCTGTGAGATAGTAGTTGCCAGAGCCACACCGGCCACATTCATGTGAAGAACGGTTACAAAAAACAGATTCAAAAGCACATTGATTACACCGGCTATTGTCAGATAGATGAGCGGACTTTTGGTGTCACCGGCGGCCCGGAGGATGGACGCGCAGAAGTTATAAACCATATTAAAGGTCATGCCACCAAAGTAGATCTGCATATATATGGTGGAAAGGGGCAGCACATTTTCCGGCGTGCCCATCATTCTGAGCAGTGCACTGGAAAAGGCAACGCCCACAACTGTTAAGAAAAGACCGCTGATCAGAGCGGCGGGTAAAGCCGTGTGTACAGTTTGGTGTACCACTTGATTCTCTTTTGCACCCAGCGCATGGGCAACACAAACACCAGCACCAACAGACAATCCCACAAAGAGATTGACTACAAGCGTGGTGATGGCACCGGTAGCACCGACAGCAGCCACAGAAATACTGCCGCAGAACCGTCCCACCACAACAAGATCGGCTGCATTAAAAAGAAGCTGCAGGACGCTGGTTAAAATAATTGGAATGGTGTACGAGATAATATTAGGAAGCAAGGGACCTTCTGTCATGCTCCGGTATTTCTTCATACAAATCACCGCCTTCCTTGGCATTATAGCCCTTTCTGGGAAAAGTGCAAGTCTTTTTTTAAAAAATGCGGCAGAGATTTTCTCTGCCGCAGAAAAATTATGTGTTTAGCTGTAGCTGCATATCCTTCCGTATGTGCTTGCGGAATAACAGCGTAAAGGCAATGAGCTGTCCTGTCAGGGTAACGACCCAACTCAGGGGGTAAGAGATAAACAACCAGAACGGGGAGTGGAACTGAGGAAGCTGGAAGATGGTATAGATCCAGCCTAACCGCACAATGACCATACCCAATACGGAAATGATCATAGTGATTTTCGATTCTCCCAAACCCTGAAGCGCGCCAGTGGTCGTATTTCCCAAACCACTTATGGTGCAAAAACGGCAGATCACATGCATCTGCATCACACCGAGGGCAATGGCCTCAGGAGAATCGGTGATATAGATGGAAAGTAATTGCGGAGCAAACCTGCAAGCCAACAGACTGACGGGTATGCCAACGGCCGCGGTACAGCCAAGGCAGATCAGCAGGGCCTTTTTTGCACGGTCGTACCGATGGGCACCGACATTTTGCCCTACAAAATTCACACAAGCTGTAGAGAAGGCGCTCTTGCAAGCCCGCACGAAGCTTTGCACACTGCCTGCTGCAGCATTGCTGGATATAAGAATTTCTCCAAAGGAATTGACAGAGCTTTGGAACAAAACATCAGAGAAAGAAAACAGAGAACTCTGGATACTGGCAGGTAAGCCGACGCGGATGATCTTCAAAAACTCAGCCTTATAAATATGCATTTTTCTGAGATGGAAGCGGCAACTATCGTTTCTGCGCATCAGGGAGGTCACTGCAGGAACGGTGGAAACAAGCTTGGATAGGGTCGTTGCCAGTGCTACGCCCGCAACATCCATTTCCAGTACCGTCACAAAGAAAATGTTCAGAACCACATTGGTCGTGCCTGCCATAAGCAGATAATACAGCGGGCGTTTTGTATCTCCCGTAGCCCGAAGAATGGCCGCGGTAAAGTTGTAGACCATATCAAGCGCCATGCCGCAGAAAACAATACGCATGTACAGCGAGGATAGGGGAAGAATATTCTCCGGCGTATCCATCGAACGCAGAAGCGGTTTGGCGAAGAGCAAACCAATTATTGTCAGAAAAAGGCCGATGCAGAAAGCAGTAGGCATGGCGGTATGGACGACACGGTGTATAGCTGTATCATCCTTGGAACCCAAAGCATGGGACATGGAAACAACAGCACCGGTAGAAAAACCGCTGAACAAACAGACGATCAGAGAGGATAGTGTGCCGGTGGAGCTTACCGCGGCAATGGAAAGACTGCCGGAGTACCGGCCAACCACCACAAGATCCGCTGCATGGAACAGAAGGCTGAGTAAGGATGTCAAAATCAAAGGGACCGAAAAAGAGATGATATGGGGAAGTAACGGCCCTTCAGTCATACTGCGATACTGATTTTTCATGAAAACCACCGCCTTTATCTCGCATTATAATTTGAAAACAGAAAAGCGCAAGCCTTTTTTATAAAATGCTGAAATTTTTGTTTTTGTAAGGCTTATCTTCTCAACAAGGGTGGTTTCTGATCTTATTTGTCCAGATGCACGTTCAGGTGTGGGTAGGTCATGGAGATGCCCTTTTCTTTGAAAACGGTGCGTATCTTTTCGTTTACCGCAAAAGTCGTTGTCCAATAATCGTCTGTGGAAGACCAAACGTGCAGAATATACTGAATGGAGCTGTCACCATAGCTACTCAAAGCGGCAAAGGGCGGCCGATCTTCCAAAATGGTAGGTACATTGCCTGCCTCTTTCAGTGCGTCCAATACCAGCTCTGTAGGCGCATCATAGGAAACCGCAATTTCCACACTGACACGACGGGTACCGAGGACAGTGTAATTGATGATTTCCGCAGAAGTCACAGCGCTGTTGGGGATAGAAATATTCTTGTTATCCGGTGTTGCCAGTTTGGTATAGGTCAAGCCAATTTCAAGTACACTGCCGCTCTGACCGGCAATCTCTACAAAATCACCGGTGGTGAAGGGCTTTGTATAAAGAAGCGTGAAGCCGCTGATCACATTGGTCAGCGCATTCTGCACAGAAAGGGAAATTGCCAAAGTCAGAACGCTGGCCAGTGCTACCACGCCGGTCACATCGATTCCCAGCTTATCGGCAACGATCAACGCCAACAGACCATACAAAAACACCTGAATCACAGCTTTGATCAGCTTATGAGCGGCTTTTTCCAATCTGGATTTATCCAGAAACTTGGTGACCAGATTGATGATGATGCGGATCAGCAATGCGCCTACGGCAAATAAGAAAGCGGCGGGCAGAACGGAGGCCATCAAGAAAGTACCGATGGCAGAAAGCCAGATGTCCAAATTTGTAATCATGGGAAACACTCCTTATTCTAAGATTAAGAATATTATAGTAATATCCTATTTCGTTGGCAAGTTAGCTTAAAGAGTTTTTAAGAATTCTACCCCTTTCATCTTAAGAATTCCACTGGTATAATAAAGATACACAAAGGAAAGAGGGACAAATCATGTATAACGTATTGATCTGTGATGACCAGCCGGATATCGTAAACGCATTGAAAATATATTTGGCTCCGGAAGGGTACAAGCTCTTTGAAGCTTTTACAGGCTTGGAGGCCTTGGAGATCGTGAAGCGGGAGGATATCCATTTGATCTTGCTGGATATTATGATGCCCGGTATGGATGGTATTACGACCACGGCAAAGATAAGAGAATTCTCCAATGTACCCATTATTTTTCTAACTGCCAAGAGCGAAACAGAGGATATGGTGCTGGGATTGAATGTGGGCGCAGATGATTATATCACGAAGCCTTTTGTTCCTGTGGAGGTGCTGGCCCGGGTACGCTCTCAGCTTCGCCGCTATGCCAAGCTGGGAAGCCGGGTGGACGAAAACGCCCACGTGCTGACGGTGGGGGCAATTACGCTGGATGACGCAACAAAGACGGTTACGGTGGACGGGGAAGCGGTATCGCTGACACCGATTGAACACAGCATTTTGCATTTGCTGATGCGCAACCCCGGAAAGGTCTACTCCACAAAGGCATTATATGAAGCTGTGTGGCAGGAAGCAGCCATCGGCAGTGAGGGCGCGGTGGCAGTGCATATTCGGCATTTGCGGGAAAAGATCGAGATCAACCCCTCGGAACCCCGGTATCTGAAAGTAGTCTGGGGTCAGGGATATAAAATCGAAGGGGGCAGGTAAATGAAGTATCATATTGCGTTTAAGTTTTTGGCGATCCTGCTGTGTGCCTGCTGCCTGCTGGTGAGTGTGGCGGCGGGAATCGGTATCTTTGCTTTGGTGGAATCGGATTTATATAATCGCACAGTGGATCAACTGCGGATGGACAATCAGGAATACAGGCTACGCAATATTGCCGAGGATATTGCTTGGGACTATGTTGTAAAGAACCTCAGCAATCTGCCGCCGGAAGCAAAGGAAATCTATGCCGATACCCACAATTATGTGGATTGGGCCGGCAACGCAAAGATTTATTACTTCATGCGGGATTTAAACGGATCCACAGTGGACAGTAATCTTTCTCCCAACGCAATCAGCAATGTCAAAACCTACCCAGTAGATATTTACGCTATTCTGTATCCTACGGTGCTGGGTTACCAGCTGCTCGATCCCTTTACAGGGCATGCAATGGATGCGACTATGGAGGCAACGATGCCTCCCAGTACCACTGAGGCGACAACGGAAGCTTCTGTTGCAACAATCCCTATGGAAACAGAACCGCAGAATATCTGGATAGACAATACGGTGATGCCCGGGGATGAGGATTACGAGTATTTCGAAAACTGGGGGTATGAGAATAAGGACGGTTTCCACCAGTACCGCTTGGGAATGCGTTATGCACCTAAGTATACGGTGACGCTGTATCTGACAGAGGGCATTTATGAATTGGAAGACCACTGGAGCTGGGACCTGGCGGAGTTCGGCTATACCCACCGGTACAATGTGATCTGGATATTAGGTGCGTCGCTGCTGCTGTTCGCTGCACTGTTTGTGTATCTTTGCTGTGCCGCAGGCAGAAAGCCGAAAAGTGAAGAAGTCTGCCCCGGCGGACTGAACCGGCTGCCGCTGGATCTTTACGCTGTCTTGGCCAGTGGCGCGGTCTTCGGTATTGTGATTTTGGGATGGGAGATCCTTGAGAGTTACTTTGATTGGAATAATCCCCAATGGCTGCTGATACCGGCTGCCGCTGCAATGGCTTTTGTTGCGTGTTTGATCGCGGTAGCATTTCTCTTTGCCTGCGCTGCCCAGTTTAAGATGAAGCACTTCTATTGGGCAAAGCACAGCATGATCGCTATGGTGCTGGTGGCTGCGTTTAAGCTTGTGCGTTGGTTCCTGCGCAAGCTGGGAAACGGTATTGGATGGTTAAAGGGCAAGCTTCCAACCGGGTTTAGAAAGCTGTTTGGCGCAGGAAAGAAACTGTTTGAGATCTTTGTAGAACTGGTTTCGCTCTTGTGGGGATGGTTTGTGAAAGCGGTGAAGGCTGTTTTCTCATTCTTGGGAAAAGTGCTGCGCAGAATCTGGAATGGGATCGTGCGGTTCTCTCAGATGATCCCCCTGACATGGCAGTGGTTGCTGGTCGGTTTTGTTATGACCTTCATTCTGCTATTCAGCCTGTCTGCTTGGGGAATTTGGCGATTCCTTGGCATCTGCCTTTGTTTATGCATTGTCATGTACGGAGCCCACTGCTTTGGCGTTCTTCTGGAAAGCACCAAACGCATGAGCAAGGGCGATTTGGATACCAAGGTGGATGACAAGCTGTTGTTGGGCAGCTTCAAGGAGTATGCTGCGGATTTGAATGCCTTGGCAGATGTGGCAGTGGAAGCCGCAAGAAAGCAAATGAAGTCCGAACGGATGAAAGCGGAACTGGTGACCAATGTGTCCCACGATATCAAAACGCCTCTAACTTCCATTATCAACTATGTGGATCTACTCCAACGCGCAGAAAGCCAAGAACAGGTGGAGGAATATGTGAAGGTACTGGAACGCCAATCCCAGCGGCTGAAAAAGCTGATTGAGGACTTGATGGAAATGAGTAAGGCATCCACCGGTAATATGGCTGTAGATCTGATGCGTGTCAATGCGGTGGAAGCCATCAACCAGGCTTTGGGTGAATTTTCTGAAAAGCTGGAAAAAGCCCAACTGACCCCTGTTTTCAATCCGCCGGAGGAACCGGTGATGATGACTGCCGACGGAAGACTCACATGGCGGGTACTGAGCAACCTGCTGGGAAATGCTGTCAAATATGCTTTACCCGGGACTCGCTTATATATCGATCTGGTGGAGGTCAACGGTCAGGTACTGATCTCCTTAAAGAATATTTCCAGAGAGCAACTGAATGTCAGTACGGATGAGCTGATGGAGCGCTTTGTTCGGGGTGATGCTTCCCGTAATACGGAAGGTAGCGGATTGGGATTGAATATTGCCAGAAGTCTTATGGAGCTGCAAAAGGGGCAGTTGCAACTGCTGGTAGATGGTGACCTGTTCAAAGCAACACTGATCTTCCCAAAAGATTGACGTTCACAAATTTGTCGATTTTTGTTTTCAATTGGGTCACGGGCCGTTCAAAACCGAAAGTTATCTTATAAACAGAAAGGTTGCGGAAGCCGTGAGCCGCTTCCTTTCACCGACCGAAACCTCTTTTCTACCTCTCTTCTTTCCAAATCCAAGCGGAACTGCCCGGTGCATGGCATCGGGCAGTTTTCCTTTTGGATTGACTTTTTTCGATGTAGAGGTATAATAACAGTGTAATTATTTTATAAAAGGAGAGATCCTTCCATGTATTACCGTATGAATGTTGCCGGCCTTGACCGGGATCTGCCTGTTTGCCCTGTGACCGATGACCTGTATATTGCAGGCTTTGTAATTTTCGGTGACCCTGAGCTGACCGTTGCTTGTGCCCGGGAACTGCTGGCCAGAGCGCCGGAGTATGATTACATCATTACTGCAGAAGCCAAGGGTATTCCTCTGGCTCATGAGATGGCCCGTCAGGCCGGAAATCCCAAGTATATTTTGGCTCGCAAGGCTCCCAAGCTGTATATGAAGGATGTTTTCTCCTCCACTGTTAAGTCTATCACCACTGCCAAAGAGCAGACCCTATATCTGGACGGCGCTGACGCAGAGCTGATGAAGGGCAAGAAAATCCTGCTGGTGGATGATGTGATCTCCACAGGTGAGAGTCTGAAAGCTTTGGAAGTGTTGGTTGAAAAGGCCGGCGGTATTATCTGCGGCCGTATGGCCATTCTGGCTGAGGGTGATGCTCAGAACCGGGCAGACCTCATTTATCTGGAAAAGCTGCCCTTACTCAACCCCGATGGCACCGTAAAAGAATAAAGTGAATCCCCGTGCTGAGCACGGGGATTTTTTTAGTCAAAGGCAAGGCCAAAGTAAGTGGGCGCAGGGAGTGTACTGTCTCCCAAAGGACGGTACATAGCAAAAGGCTTTCCCTGCCCCCGGGTACGGAAGGTGCCCTTTGCATAGCCAAGAGCCCGCACAATACCGGGAGCCGTTTGTGGATCTCCCAAAAGTTCGATTCCGATCAGTGTATCTCCGTCACCATGGGAAGCCAAAAGAAAATTCTGACCAATGTACAGTTCAGCTTGGGTAGCTAGAAAGGCCAGATTTTCATTTTCCTGTATTACGGCATCCGGTTCCAGTAATGACAAAACCTCTCGACGCTGCTGGGCATATTCTTCCGGTGTTACCCGGCGGATTTGTACTTCATCGGCGGCTCCGGTACATACAAATTCTGTCACGGAGGAACAGCTGCTGTAACCCAGAGTTTCATAAAATTTTTGCAGATTCTGGGTTCCGGGGACCAGTACGACTCCTTCGTAGCCTTGCTCTTGCAAAACATAGTGTACTTCGTCCATCAAACTGTGGGCGATTCCGTGGCCACGGTGCTTCATATAAGTAGCCAGAGCATACACATAGGCGATCTTTCTGCCCCGCACTGAACAGTCGAACCAGTAGACGGCGGCAACCACCTTTCCGTTTTCCGTTACGCAGCGGCAGCGCTCCGGGGAATAGGCTGTGTCAAAGAAGGCTTCCAGAAATTCTCCCGAGTCGCCAAATGCTTCCCTCCACAAATCCCACAATTGGGACATCTGGCGGTCAGTGGGTTTATCAATAATCATATCCATCCTCCAATAGGCATGCCCAGCATTTTTCCACCAGATGGTGAGGGTAATAGCTGAGCTTCGCTTTTCGCAGACCTTCCAGCCCCAAATCGTCCTCGCGATTCAGAAACTGTAACTGGGGATGCTTTGCACGCAGATAACGGGCGAATTCACAGTTGATCACGGTGTACGCACCGTCGATATCCTGCCGTGCCTTCTCAAAGTGGATATCGAAGGTGTTTTCCGACAGGGGACTGCCAAGGGTGAAGGCCAGAATATGCTCGCCGTCACGCAGTACCAATCCTTCCATACCCAGTGCGGCATAATGGGTGAGCGCCTTGGTCAGTGCGGCTCGCTCCATATGGTAATCTCCCTGGGGATCTTCCTGAAGTCGATCTGCATACCAGATTTCTGCCATTTCCGTTACTGCGGAGATGTTCTCCGGGGACAGGGATTCCACGTTGTAGTAGGGAAAATGCTCCCGGAATCGGTTGTAGTGATTGCGCTTTTTCTGATATTTACGGCCTTTCAGATCTGCGAGGTCGTGAATGTCATAAACATAGTCGTAAGAATCCCGGTCGCAGTGGAATCGGAAAAGACCGGGGTATTCTGCCTCAATATATGCAATGTTATCTTGATTCAGACCGGTAATGCGGCAAGGAATACCCCGCTCCTTGGCATCGGCAATGATGGTATCCAGAGCAGCCTTTTTATCTGTGCTGCCTGCGGGGAAGGGGTAGACCGTCCGGCGGTTGAACTGGGAAAAGAGTACCAATTGGCCGCAGACGATGGCGTAGCGCTGGCGTCCCCAGAGATATAAGTTGGCGAAAGAATATTCACAACCCCGCTCGGTGCCGTCTAACAGAAATTGCTCGCAGCGTTCACGGTCCGCAAGGGTCAAAGTTTGAAAATCGATCATGTTTATCACATCCTCGCCGATAGTATACCACAAATGTTGGTATTTTCAACAGGTGCTTTCTCCAAATAAGCGACGGTCAAGGCCCCGCTTTTTCATGGTAGTGTACAGAATCAATCCCAAAGACAGCAACACAACCAATTCGCCAATAGCCACATACAGAGCGTTGATCCAGAACCCACCGCCAATATATACGGTCAGTTCCCAACCAACCAAAAGCGCATTAAACAAGGCGGGCAGGCATAATCCCAGACCGGGAAGCCGCCGTGTCAGATACATTCCGCCTGCTGCCAATGCGGTGGCAAGGGTGCCAACCAACGGATCCAGAGGCAGCGCTCCGCTGTAGGTCAGGTTGAACAGAAAACAGCCGGCACTTAGGCCGGGAATGGCCGCCGGCGTAAAGAATGCCAGTATGCATAGGGCCTCCGATGCACGGAATTGAATGGCCCATGTGGCGGAGCCGGGGATCAGCAGGTTCTGTAGGTGGGTCAGTGCGGCGTACATGGCACCGATCAGTGCGGCATGTGCCAAATATGAAGAACGATTTTTCAAAAGATTACCTCCAATAAAAAATGGACGCAGCGCGTCCATCAAAAAATGAGCGCAAAGCGCCCATCTCAAAATCCTAGTTTTGTTTACCGACAGGATGGTTACGAACTGTCCTATTGAGTTGGCATTATTATAGATGGATACGGTGTTTTTGTCAATGCGGTAACAGGAAAAAGCAATAGCTTTTTAATCCTGTTTATATTATAATGGGGACAATACGGCGAAATGGGGGGGTGGTACAGTGAAGAAAGTACTGTTGGTGGCACTGACAGTGGTGCTGCTTTGTACCTACTGTGGCGTTCTTTATGCCTGCCCGGGACCTGCGCCGGTACCTGTAATAGAAACTACGCCCACATTCGTTCCAATACAATCTACTGAGATTATAGAGACCAAAACTGTGGAGGAAACGATACCGGAAACAGTTCCTCCCACCATCGCGCCACCGGTATCCGGAAAACCGTCTGTAGATCCGGATTATCAACTGACAGCCCGAAGTGCCTTTGTGTATGATTGCAACGCTGAGCAACTGTTATTTTCTCTGGGAGATATGGAAAAGCAGATCGCCCCGGCCAGCCTCACAAAGCTTTTTACGGCCTATGTGGCACTGATGTATCTGGACCCGGAAATGATCGTCACCTGCGGAAAGGAAACCACCTGGATCGATCCTGCTTCTTCTGTAGCATGGGTGAGTCCCGGCGACAAGGTAACGGTAGAACTGCTGATTGAGGGTATGATGATGCAAAGCGGCAACGACGCGGCCTACGCAACTGCCGTGGCTGCGGGCCGTGTTCTGGCGGAGGATCCGGAATATCCTGCCAAACAGGCAGTGGCACTGTTTATGGAAGAGGTGAATACCCAAGCGGCTGCTCTTGGATTGACGGGCACACATTTCGCGACTCCTGACGGATTGGATACCTTTGATCATTATACCACTGCCGCTGATATGCTTTCCATTGCTTTGCTTGCCATAGAGCAGCCGCTACTTCGGCACTACAGCAGCTTGAGCAAGGCAAGTGTGATGTATGAAAACGGAGAGACCCACACCTACCGCAGTACGAATTATTTACTGCAGCCGGATTCCAAATACTATTGCCCCGATGCCTGCGGCATGAAGACAGGAACCACAAAAAAAGCTGGGAGCTGCCTGATGTCCTTGTTCCACAATGGCGAAGGATACATTTTGATCGGCGTGTTTGGTTGCCCAAAATATGAGGATCGTTTTGTCGATGCTTTGCAGCTTTATGCCTTATATGGATAAAAATGGCTGAATATTAATAAAAAGTCTGGGCATGATAGGATTGGACGAAAACAAACCGCATGTCAAAAGGCCATGACGATGGAATTTGAAGATGCTGTTACATTTTCGTCAAGTGTATCACGGTCAGCGCGCCGGTATGATGCGAAATGAGGATGCGTCCACAAGGTGGGGAAACCGAGAGTGATCTTGATAATTCCCCATCTACATAGCGGTATCAGATAAGGAAAGACCAAGTCGTTAAGGACTTGGTCTTTTTGTAATATGGGGATACTATATATTTTGCTGTTGTTTCCGGTAGCTGCCCGGTGAGATGCCCAAAGTGGTTTTAAAACTGCGGCAGAAGCTTTTGACGTCGGAAAAGCCAACCTGAGCGGCAATGCTCTCTACCGATGATTGTGTCTCCTGCAGGAGGGTACAGGCTACCTTGATCCGGTGATCGTTGAGCACAGTGTGAAAAGTTTTACCGGTGACCTGTTTAAATACTTTGCAAAAATTACTTTTGCTGTACCCGCACATGGTGGCTACATCTTCAACTGATAAGGGTTTGGCATAATCATGGTAGATGCGTTCCAGTACATTTTCGATCATCAGAGAGGAAAGCTCTTTTTTGAGACGGCGGTTGTTATCACTTTGCGATGTGAAATCTTTGAGAATATATGCGAATATTTTGTATATATTCCCCCGTATGATCAAGCTGGAAAAAGGGGTTGGATTTTCACGGTAAGAATCGGTTTCCTGCAAAAGTGTGTACAATTCCTGATAAGATGCTTGGCGGAGAGAATAGATAGGATGAGAAATGGTATAGCTGCACAACTGCTGAAAAGTCTTTCCCAGCATCACAGGACCGACTTCGATAATCAGGGATCTGGACGCAAAAGAAAGGTTGCTTTCGGGCAATTCATGGGGGGTCATAGAGCTGATAATGGCCAAATCACCTTCCTGCAACCGATATTCTGTTCGATCGATACGAATACGATATTCGCCATACGTACAATAGAAAAGCTCAATTTCAGGGTGACAGTGGATAGGGCAGGGGGCGTTTTCACGATAACCAATGATGTAGGGTGGGTCGCCCAAGTGCAATTCCTGATAAATCATAAGCATCCCTCCTGACCTTGTTATACAGGAATCTGCTAAATTTTGCAAGCAAAATCGTGAATTTTTGGGAATAAAAAAATACTTTGTGCCAATGCGTATGGCAACATTGTAAGGTACAATACAATCAGTTCCGATTAGAAGATTACTCATCTAAAATACCAACGCATAAAAAACAGTATGAAATTTTATTTTCACATGGAGGTAACATATGAAATTCCCGTTTCCAGAAGACTTTCTGTTCGGTGCTGCCAGCTCTGCTGTCCAGATCGAGGCTAGCTGTGAAGAGGGTGGCAAAGGAGAGGATGTGCAGCGCTATGTATTCAAGCACCGTCCGGAGCAATTCCACGGTGACCCAAACGATGCTGCAGACTTTTACCATCATTATCCGGAAGATATTCAGATGATGAAGGACTTGGGATTGAAAACTTTCCGGTTTTCTGTTTCCTGGTCCCGCATTTATCCCAACGGCCCGGATGAGGTAAATCCCCAAGGTCTGGCTTATTATGAAGATATGGTTAACCGCATGCTGGACGCAGGCATCAAACCGCTCTTTGACCTTTGGCACTGCGATCTGCCTATGTGGGTGGCTGAGCAGGGCGGTCCCATCAACCCGGCGTTCATTGATTGGTTCACAAGCTATGCTAAAACCGTTTTTGAGGTCTTGGGTAATAAGGTGCCACTCTGGTCAACCATCAACGAACCCCATGTTAACTGTTTGGGTGCCAATGAATATGGCCTATATCCTCCTTTTGTAGCAGATCTTGAACAGGCAATTCACGCCAGCCATAACGCGATCATCGCCCACTACCGGGTCGTCCGGCTGTACAAGGAAATGGGATGCAAGGGACAGATCGGCGCTGTGGTTTACCTGCCGCCCTGTTATGCCGCTGATCCCAACAACCCAGAGGATCTCGCAGCAGCAGAGCGTTATCAGGGCTATCAGTCCGGCTGGTGGCTGGATACGATGCTGAAGGGCCACTATCCCCAATCCTCCATGGAGATCCCCTATATCCGGGACAAAATGCCGGCAGGATATCAGGAGCAGTTGGAGAAGGAGTTTATTCCTGCCGACTTTGTTGCCATCAATTACTACGATGGCCGCTATGTGAAGCATGAACCCGACGGCAAGCTGAATTGCAAAACAGTAGAGACCAATCACATTCCGGCGGCTAATTTCCCCGCGCATCCCTATCCCGAGGGATTGTACGACGCGCTGATGTATGTGAAGAACACCTACCCCGGTAAGGACATTTACATTACCGAGAACGGAATTGGTGTAAATCGATTGAGTGATCCGGAAGAAGACCTGAAAGATGACTACCGAATCAACTTTATGCGTGATCATATGCGGTTTATCTCCCGTGCCATTCAAGCCGGTGCGCCGGTCAAGGGATATTATCCCTGGACCTTGATCGACACCCATGAACCGGGCGGCGGTTATCGATCCACCTTTAGCTTGATCCAGGTGGATTTCAAAACCAAGAAGCGCACACCCAGAAAGAGCTGGTACTACTATCAGCAGGTCATCAAAAACGGATTTGTAGATTAATACACACTGAAACTATGGAGGTATCGAGATGATCTTTCCGTTTCCGGAAAATTTCTTATTTGGCGCCGCCAGTTCCGCGGTTCAGATCGAAGCCGGCTGCGAAGAGGGCGGCAAGGGTGAGGATATCCAGCGCTATACAAGCAAACATCGCCCGGAGCAAATAAAGGGTGACCCCAACGATGCTGCATATTTTTATAAGTACTATCCTCAGGATATCCAGATGATGAAAGATTTGGGTCTGAGATCCTTCCGGTTTTCTATTGCATGGTCCAGAATCTATCCCAACGGCCCGGATGAGGTAAATCCCGAGGGCCTGGCATATTATGCGGATATGGTGGACCGGATGCTGGCTGCGGGTATCGCGCCGATGTTTGATCTGTGGCACTGCGATCTGCCTATGTGGGTGGCTGATCGGGGTGGTCTTGTCAATCCGGAGTTTATAGACTGGTTTACCAGCTATGCCAAAACCGTTTTTGAGGTCTTGGGCGACAAGGTGGCCTTCTGGTCTACGGTCAATGAACCCCATGTTAACTGCATGACTGCCTATGAACAGGGCCTCTATCCTCCCTACGTAGCGGATATTGAAAAGGCGCTCCTTGCCTGCCACCATATGATCATTGCCCACTACCGGACAGTTCGGCTGTGCAAGGAAATGGGCTGCAAGGGGAGAATCGGTGCCGTGACTTACCTGCCTCCCTGTTATCCCGCCAATCCCGGCAAGCCCGAGGATCGTGCAGCGGCAGAACGTAGTCAGGCATTCCACTGCGGCTGGTGGCTGGATACCATGCTGAAGGGTAATTATCCCAAAGCCGCATTGGAATACCCCTATGTTCGGGACAATATGCCACAAGGCTATCAACAGCAGTTGGATGCGGAATTTATTCCTGCCGACTTTGTTGCCATCAATTACTACAATGCCGGTTATTTGCAGTATGAACCGGACGGGAAACTGGATTGTAAATGGGTCCAAAATGAACATTTACCCCAGAACAGCGGTTTTCCTGCCCGTCTTTATCCTCAGGGTCTGTACGATGCGCTCATGTACATAAAGAATACCTACCCTGGTAAGGACATTTACATTACTGAAAACGGCATCTCGGAGAAAAAGCCAATAACAGATCCGGATGAGGATCTGAAGGACGATTTCCGGATAGACTTCATGAGAGAGCATATGCGTTCTATCTCTCGGGCGATCCAAGCCGGCGCTCCGGTTAAGGGATACTATCCCTGGACTTTGATCGATACCCATGAGGGCGGTGGTTTCGATAATACCTTTGGTCTGATCCAGGTGAATTTTGAAACAAAGGAACGCCGCCCCAGAAAGAGCTGGTACTACTATCAACAGGTCATTAAAGACGGATTTGTGGACTAACACAACAGCCGCCTCCTAAAAGGAGGCGGCTGTTCTTATGCAGGTGATTATTCCATATTTAATGATTGTTTGTATGCAGCTAGCTGTTCTTCGGTGGGTCTGTAATCGGGATGAGAGCAACAGGGCGTTGTAGGAACACTGCCATCTTGCCCATAGAATGGGGTAAGATGGTCATTTTCATAGAGCCTACAATCTTCCACTGTCTGGAAATCCGGGATATCATAAGGCTTTCCACCTTCCAGCATGGAACGGTGGCTGAGAATGGCAACAGAGGACATGGCAACGGCATGGTAAATATCGAACGGATGCTCCGGCTGCTTTCCGGCTTTTATGCACTCCACAAACATGCGGGCAGCAAGATAATCGGCACCACCGTGGCCGCTAAGCTTGATTTTTTCTTCCTCTGGGTCATTCCATCCGGGGGTATACAGATTCACATTCTCGGTACCTTCAGGCTTTGACCACGAATTATATCTGAGCATGATTTTATCGCCCATGCCCCGAAGATTTTCAATTTGTCCCTCAGTACCACAAATACGGTATGCATTGTGACTGGCACCGAAAGCGGCACAGCCTGTAACTCTGAAGATCGAACCGTCATCGTTCTGGGTCGTAATGACCGCTACACGGTCCCCGTTGAAGCTTGCGTTTGGGACAACTCCCTCTGTAGGTGCGAACGATGCAAAGGCAGTTACACGTTTCGGGGTGGCACCGGTTGCCCACATGACAGGACCTAATGAGTGGGTAATATAGTAGGTTCTAGGCAGGAAGTTGCGCCAATGTTTTTCAAAATAGTTAAATTGCTTTCTATAGGCGGTATCATTGGGGTTGTGTGGGTGGTTATATTCGCCCTCGGCGTACAGGATCTTTCCAAGGGATCCACCGTCGCAAACACGCTTCATTTCCCGGTTGAAGATCATATGGGGGTAATTTTCGGCCAACATGTAGATACAGTTACTTTTTTCAAATGCCTGTATGAGTGCAACACCTTCGGCCATAGTCCCGTTACTGATGCATTCAGAGTAAACGTGAAGTCCTCGTTCAAAGCATTTGATCGCGTAGGGTGCATGCTCGTGGAAGGCGTTGGCGAGAATTACCGCATCCATATCATGGGTAATGAATTCGTCAAAATCTCTGTAAACAGCTACATTGTTTCCGAGTTCTTTTGCAGCAGCTTGCAGTCGTTCTTCGTGACTATCGCAGATGGCTACAATATCGCAGTTCAGAAGCATAAAGTCAGTGGCCAGATAGGAACCTCTGCCAGCACCGAAAATACCGATTTTTAAGTTTGACATAATAACACCTCTTTAAAAATAAAACGGACATAGAAAGGCTGTCATATCCTTGCATGCTATATTGTAATATGGGGCCTTAAAATGAACAATAGATATCTTCTATAAATATATATAAAAAAGTTTGCTTCCACTTGAAAGTAATGGAATGGTATTGTAAGATAACAAAAAGGAGGTGTCACTATGCAGCGCAGAAATATCTGTAAATTTACATCCCCTTCTTGCCCGGAGGACCTTGTGACAACATGCTTTGTTCTACAGACGGATCAGCAGGTGATGCAAACCCCAAAAACACTATTGCGACACCGTATCATGCTGGTCAATGAAGGGGACGGGGACATTGTGATCGGTAAAGAGATATTGAGCCTGAGCAGAGGCACGCTGCTTTTCTGCTTTCCGGGGGAGCAAGTGCATATTTCTCGAAACGGGAATATACAGTACCTGTACATAGACTTCGAAGGCCTACGGGCGGAAGCGCTGCTCAATCGGTTTCATATCAACCCGAACAACCGGTGTTTTACGGGTTTTGATGGATTGGTTCCCCTGTGGGAAGAGAGCTTGCTGAGAGCTTCTGACCATACCATTGACTTGGCATCGGAAAGTATGATACTGTACACATTTTCTCGGTTCAGTGATGAGATTTCCCAGTGCGACAGCATAATCAGCAGGATTATGCAGTTGACAGAAGAACAGTTTAATAACTTTGAACTGTCCATTGGAACGATTGCGGATGAACTGGGATACAATGCCAAGTACTTATCCCATCTCTTTAAGCAAAAAACCAATAAAAGCTACACAGAGTACCTAAGATGTATCCGAATGAAATATGCGGTGACACTTTTTGATAACGGGATTGATTCTATAAAAAATGTGGCACTGCTTTCCGGCTTTTCGGATCCACTCTATTTTTCAGCCGTATTCAAACGCGCAATGGGTATTTCGCCCAAAGAATACATCCAAAAGAATAATAAACAGCGGGATGTGTAAGCATTGAAGTGATAAAATAATGGTAGGCACTTTCGTGTCTACCATTATTTTATCACTTCAGTTCATACAGACGGCGCTGTTCTTATGCTTTAAAACGGTTCCAGTAGTCATAGAAAGGAATGAGCTGCTCAAAGAAAGTCCGCACCTTGATGGAAAGCTCAGGTGTGAAAAGAGAATCACCGGGGGCTTCTTCTTTGCAGCAGGCAATGTTGCCCCGCCAGGCAAAGTAAGGAGCCAATCTGGGATCGTCGGTTTCCTTTGGCCGTTTGTAGAAATCTGCGGTGATGGGAAGACCGGTAGCTTCTTCGGTATTGCGGATAAGCTCCAGAAATGCTTCCGGCCGGGCGGAGATATCCCTGCGAAAGTCCTCCATGGTAGATACCTTGGGCCGCCAGTTCACAAAACCGTAGCTGGCACCCTCCGGAGCGATCTCAAAGTAAAGGCAAGGGTTTTCTGCCCACCACTCTACATCCTGCCGAATGCAGATCCATAGGCTTTCTTTATAAGGGTCGGGGTGATGCAGCCGGGCATCCCGGTAGATGCGGCTGACCTTTAATAGATTGCCGGGCCGTTCGATAAAGGGTTCAAACAGCTCTTTGCCAAGGGCCTTCATTGGCTCATAAAGGGTGTCAATATATTGCTTCTTATTCTGGGCAAACCACTCCCGGTTATTGTTCATTCGAATGCCCCAAAGAAAGTCAAAGGTTTCTGGGGTAAAGCCTTGAAACATAGTCATACCTCCGGAATCAATAGTATTCCCTGTCACTGCGCAGCCGCTTGGCCCATATCAGTTGGTTTTTATGTTTCGGGAGGACATCCCTGTCCGGAATATCCAACACATATCGTTCGCAGGTGTTAATGACAGTGGTCTGGTTGTATGTACGCTCCCGGGTCTGACCCAGACCATAGCGAAGGTGGACATGTCCGTGGAGCAGATATGCAGGTTTGTATTCATCCAAAAGATCCAACAGCGCTGCAAAACCTTGATGGACCCTGTCATCCAGATCACCTACACCCCTTGGCGGGGCATGGGTCACAACAACATCAACACCGCCGGCCTTGCGGATCTGGCCCCGGAGCCTGCGGATCCGGCGGCGCATTTGCTCCTCTGTATACTGGTGCGCTCCATCATGATACCAAGGGCAGCCGCCCAACCCCAGAAACCGGATGCCATTGTAGGTGACGACACGGTCATCGATACAATCACAGCCTTCCGGAGGCTGGTGGGCATAGCTGGTGTCGTGATTACCGTGGACATATAGCAAAGGCTTGCTGCCCATGGTTACCAGAAAAGAAAGGTAGGATGCTTTTAGATCTCCGCAAGAGAGTATCAGGTCATATTCTTTCAGCCTGCCGGGAACATAGTAGTCCCACAGAGCCGGACATTCTTCGTCGGATACCACAAGGATCCTCATAATGTATCTATCTCCTTCTCAATGGGGATCTGGTCTTTATACACACCCAGTTCCCGTACCATGGGCTGGGCGAAGGGAAGGATCTCGTCGAATTTGGGGATGCAGCCGTCCACATTGTCACACAGCCAATCCATGTGCAGCAATTCATCGGCAGTGAAGTGGACAGTTCCGTCGTTTTTCAGTGTGCCATCCTGAGCGGTGATACGCCGGTGGAAAATATCCAGAGTGCCATTCTGCAGGCTATGGCGCAGCATATCAGCCAAATACCGCATGCTTTCCGGGAGATGGTCAGCCAGTACGACATCAATGACACCGCTGTCCATACCCCACCAATAGTTCATGGCTTTCTGATTATCGATGCCCTGTTCCCAGTTGCCTGCAAGGATCGTACGGATAACCCGTTCATAGAAGCTGCCCCACAGCCAACAGGGGGAGGCCAGTGGAAATAGAGACCGGTCGCTATCTACAAAATAAGTGCCGTATTCTCCAAATTCCAAATAGTTTCGCTCCAGTGTGGGAACATCCCGGTTAGAAATGACCTGATAGCCAAGATCGATAAAATCCTTTACCGGGTTGCCTCCTTGACAGGACCAGCGCAGATCGATCCGGGCCCGGGGATTCGTCATCTGCGCACCCAGAGCGAATGCGTTGATAGAGGCGGGAACACCGTAGATGGGATAAGAGCCGATATAACCGATATGGTCGTTATCTGCCATGGCTCCGGCGATAGCTCCGGTAATAAATTTGCCTTCGAAGATGCGGCAGTAGTAGGAGCGGACACTGGAATAGGGAACGTTCACACTGCAGTTAAAAAATCTGACCTTGGGGTATCGCACAGCGGCTTTCAGTGTGGCTCGATTCAGCCGGGGAGTGGTGGTGAATACCAATTCGGCACCATCAGCAATGGCCTGTTCTAATAGAAGATCAGCGGCTTCCGGGGAGTTGGCATTGAAATAACTGCGAACTACCACCTTGTTTGCCATGCAATCTTCCAGATATTTTCGGCCATCATCGTGCCCTTTGGTCCAGGTGCTGGTTTTGGGAGACAGCTGATGAATAAAGGCCACATGTATGTGATCTCTGGTGGACAGAAGCCGGCTCAACAGGCCTGTTTTTTCTTCGGGGAGAACCGGTTCTGTATTGACCTGCACCGGGTTATCCTGATTGAGGGTCTTCAAATCCTCCCACATGCCACCCAAGGCCTTTTTGAGCTGTACAGATGTCATTTTGCCCAGATCTTCAAAGGTATACACCTCTAGCCAAAGAAGCAGTGCTTCTTCCGGGGGCAGATTCAGGGAAGCTCCACCCAGAGATATAAATGCATCGCGGAAGTACTGCAGGTAGGCAGAGAAGGTTCTTTGCTCTTGCTGTGTCCACCGCTGTCCTTTTGGTTTACCCAATGCGGACATCAGTTTAGCATAGTTACCGGGTGTATGGTACTGGATATCATAGATTCCGGCATCCTTATAGAATTCCAGGAACTCGTAATAGGCTTTGATATGTGGCGCGTCACTCATGGCGGGTACGACCCTGCGTACATTTCCGGGAATTCGCGGCGCCCCAAAGCTGCGCAATACACTGACACGCTTATTACCCTCCTGCACATAGAAGTTACCCAAGTATTCATAGCACAGAATAGGCTCACGGATGCCTTCATCAGACAAATGTGCATCACACAGATTCATCCACTTGGTTGCGAATTCTGTATCCGTATTCAAAAGCGGTTCAAAGCTGGCGCTAAAAGCAGTGATCCGTCCGGCGGTGACAGTACCGATAATGCGGTCAGAAGGAATCTCGATCAGACCAATGTCTTGACAAACACTGCTTTCCAGATTAGGCAATATATCATTCAATACCCGGGGAAAGGGAGCTTTTCCTGCAGATTCGCGTTCTTTTGCTTCCTTCTGTCCTTGCTTCAGGGCCCTGTTATATTGTTCAATTGCGTCTTGAGATGCCATAGGAAAATTCCTCCTTGTATAACAAATTAATCATAGCTTAAATGGGTATGTTTTGCAAGAAAAAGATTTCTGCCATACGATAGAGGTTGTTTGAGTCCCAAACCAACGCATAAAAAAAGAGGATACCATAAGGTATCCTCTCTTTTTATGGGGTGGATGATGGGAGTCGAACCCACGACCTTCAGAGCCACAATCTGACGCGCTAACCAACTGTGCTACATCCACCATATTCTCTTTTGAGGGAGCTGAATGGCACGCCAGGAGGGACTCGTTTAATCAAGGAGTCGCTCGGTCAAGCCCTCGCGAGCAACGCTCTTCCGCGTTGCATTTGATTGTTCTCGCCCTTCTGTCCTGCCAAACAAGTTTGGCACGCCAGGAGGGACTCGAACCCCCGACCTACTGCTTAGAAGGCAGTTGCTCTATCCAGCTGAGCTACTGGCGCATTTCTATGGAGCGGGTGACGGGAATCGGACCCGCGTATCCAGCTTGGAAGGCTGGTGTTCTACCATTGAACTACACCCGC
>JAZOLX010000052.1:0-2365 GCA_045653485.1 Faecousia sp.
TGAAGTAGTCAATAGTTAGTAGACACAAAATACCCTAAGCCACCAGTTCTGTTCTGAACAGGACTGGTGGTTTTCCATTTAGCTTACGAACAGGCCGTTCGTTGTTAAAGTAAAAAATGGCTTGTTCAATGGTTGCTTTTAAATCTTCGTGTTCCCAATAATGAAAGTGTTTTCGCAGCGTGTCCTTGAATCTGCCCCAGAAACTCTCCATGACGGCATTGTCGCGAGGGTTTCCCGCTCTTGACATACTTTGAACAACCCCGTATTCTTTAAGTAGGTTGCAATAACCTGCTGATGAGTACTGGACACCTTGGTCGCTGTGCAAAAGGACTTGGTGTTCGGTGCTCATTCTTTTTTTGAGGAGACGCTCTGCTGGATTCATAACCAGGAAGTTGTCGAAGGTATCGCTGAGCTCCCACTCTACGATTTCGTTGTTGAACAGATCGAGATAACCGGCGAGATAGTACCATTTACCGGCATGCTTGATGTAAGTGACATCTGTCACAATTTTCTGCATGGGCTTCTCTGCTTTGAACTCTCTGTTCAGGACATTAGAATAACGAATGTGTTCCAGCCCCGGTGTAGACGGTGCTTTGCGGTGTCTAATATATCCATGGATTCCGAGCCGCTTCATAGACTTCCAAACAGTAGGATCACTGACAATCCAGCCGAATTCAAGGCGCAATTTATCTCGAATTTGACGGTATCCCATCATGGGGTGGTGAGAATGAATGTCCAGAACAAGATTATCCAATATTTCATGTGTTTTTTCGTATCGGTTTAAGTGACCTGTGCGCTTCAGCCACTTATAGTAGCCGCTGCGAGATACGCCATATATGCTGCACAATTCACTGACAGAATGTTTGTCTGTCCGCTTTTGAATTTCAGCATACAGTTCTTGAATCATTCCCTTTAGGCACCGCCCCCTTTTCGTTCGTTCAGTTTTTTTAGGCGAAGTACCTCCACCTCTTTCCTGACCAGTTCTCGCTTAAGAAGCTCAATCTGATATTGCAGTTGTTCCTCATAGGTCAGCTCTTTCCGCCGCTCATATCTGGACAAAGGGTTTCCTGGCTTCTTCTTGAGATTCAATCCTTTCTCTCCTTCTGACAGATAGATCTTTACCCAATCCCTTACTTGTCGGTCGCTGCAACCTATCTCTCTGGATAACGACATTGCTGACTCTCCTGCTAAATTCCTTTTGACAATTGCCAACTTTTCTTCTGTGCTTCGCACAATGTATCGTCTTGACATAGTCCCACCTCCAAATCTAAAATAGCACAAAAAATGATGGCAGACACTTTCGTGTCTACCATCATTTAATCACTTCAAGGGCAACGGCCCTCTTCCGGTTTCTCATTATCAGCGGGAATTTTCAACGGCTAATCCGCTGTTCCGGTGCGTAAACTAACGGTAACATAACCGTTTGGAGGGAGCGTATGCGGAAGCGATTGTTTTGGTGGGGTGTGGCGGGATTTCTGTGGACATCGGCGGCGGGAACACTGCTGCATTTTCTCTATGAGTGGAACGGCGGCGCGATAACGGCGGTGCTGGGGGCGGTGAATGAGTCTGTCTGGGAACATATGAAGCTTCTGGTGATCCCTGCGGTGCTGTTGACTGCGGTGCAGATCTGGACGGTGGGCGGCATATATCCGCAGCTGCCGGTAGCGCGTGCGGTGAGTATCCCGGCAGGAGCGCTGGCAATTCCTGTGCTGTATTATACGCTCACCGGTGCGCTGGGGACTTTGCCTACGTGGGTGCATATCAGCATGTTTTTTCTGGTGACGGCGGGGATGTTTCTGCTGGACTACCGGCTGATGTGCGCGACGCTGCCGAAAGCGGGCTGGGTGCAGTTTCTGGCAGTGGCCTTGCTTGGGGTTCTGGCCTTTTTGTTTGTGTGGTGTACCTTCCGGCCACCGGAATTGCCGCTGTGGCAGGATCCGGTGACCGGCATGTACGGCCTGCCGTGATGGGGAAGGAAAGCATTGACCGGCAGAGCAAAAAAAGATATAATATACAGGTATTATTCTAAGCATGGGAGGGTCACATATGACTGCTCGCAAACCTGTGGCACCGTTTTATGCGGTTGCTGTTCTGTGGCTGGTGTATTCGCTGCTGTTTCCGCTGTACCTGCCGTGGCATTTCGTGCTTCTGGCTGTTGCGTCTGTGGTAACGCTGCTGGGTGTATCTGCACTGTGCAAAGGCGGTGCGGCACAGCCTGAAGAAACGAAAAAGGAAGAAACCAAGAAAGCAGAATCTACCGGCAATCCGGAATTGGATAAAATGGTGGCAGATGGAGAAAAGGCCATCAGTGAAATGAAACGTCTGGATCTGGCCATCGAAGATGAGGGGATCTCTGCCGATATCG
>JAZOLX010000053.1:0-53303 GCA_045653485.1 Faecousia sp.
GTACATTCACTTCTATAACTACGAGCGCATCCAGAATAAAACTGGAGTGGCGCCGCTAACGCTGCGCCACTCCGCCTAAAATTAAATATTTCCTACATAGGGGGCTTTTTGTACTGTCCGCACAAACTGGGGCAGTTCAAACTCCACACTGGCATCTAATTTTTCTCTTCTTTAAGGATGCTATATACTTTTTCACAGTTGATAGAAATCACGTGATCGATGCTGAAAAGCGTACAAGGCGCGCTTGGATACATACCATCAACAGCTCCATAAAAAGAACGACTTTACCTTCAAGTCGGAAAGAGAGCTGATTCGTATTCCTTTCACAAATATCAGCAAAATTGTGAATATAAGAGAACTCTTTGATACTTTTTGGGATTCCTTTACGCCGCAAGTAATGGTATCTTGTTTTTAGTGCTAAAGCACCTCGCTTTTATAGCGTGTGACTGTTTCATAAGGAGCAACTCAACATGAAAGAATTGAAATTTGAAGAATTATCAATTGAACAGAAATTGGGTATGGTCTCTGTTGCCACCATCAATACCAGACAGAATCCCGAATATGAGAAATTTGTATTTGACCTCATCAAAAATCATGCACTTGGCTGTGTGTGGGTCCAGCAAGGCTTCTGCGCTGATGATATGCCCGGCCTTGTCAAGGAAATCAGAGCCATGGCGGATTATCCCATTCTGATCGTGCAGGATGCCGAAAGCGGTGTTGAAGACTTTATGGTCGGCAAACACTCTGCCATCGGTATTGCGGGTACAGAAGAACACGCCTATGCCTTTGGTAAGTGCATCGGTGTCACTGCCAGAAATATGGGCTACAACATGCTGTGCGATCCCGTTGTGGACCTGAACAAAGCCGGTAGGGCACGTTCCATGGGCGGCGACAAGGAAAAGGTAGCGGAATTGGCTGTCGCTATGGCAAGAGGCTTGCATGATGCTGGTATTTTGACCGTAGCGAAGCACTATCCCGGTGGCAGAAATATTAAAAATATCGACTCACATATGGCTGAAGCTGTTTCCTCAGATACTGTTGAAGATCTGCTGAATTATGATATTCATCCTTATAAGCGGCTGCTGGATGAGGGGCTTCTGGACGGTCTTATGACCAGCCATAAGCGTTTTACGAATATCGACCCCGACTATCCGGCAACCCTTTCCAAAAAGGTGATCAACATCATCCGTGACCTTGGCTTTAACGGTGTTGTAATGACCGACGCTCTGTGCATGATGGGTATTAAAGCCAACTTTGGTTTGGTAGAATCCAAGGGCCTTGCTATCAACGCCGGCGTTGACCTAATGCTTCACTGGCAGCAGAATAATCAGCTCGATTTTGACGCGGTTACAGAAGCCTATCGCAACGGTAACGTCGACATGGAAGCGCTTGACGCAGCCGTCAAGCGGGTTCTGGCAACCCAGAGGAAAACCATGGCCGAGCCAAAATTTACAGAGCTTACCGCTGCGGATATTGAAACCTTTGAGAGCATCAATAAGGATTGCATTTACGCAAAAACAGACGACGGTGTTCCTGTTTCCATCTCCCGTGACGGAAAGCACCTGTTTGTCGCTCTGGTAAGAAACGGTGCCAAGCTGAACGAAGGCGGCAAAATGGATGTGGATACCTACTCTACAGACTGGTATCAGCCTATGGATATTGACCGCCGGTTGACCGAACTTTTCCCCAACTCCACAGTGCACATGCTCGACCAATTCCCGGGACCGATGCAATGTGCAAAAGTCCTTTCCCTTGGCACAGAGCATGATGATGTTATTTTTATCACCTTCTCCGAAGCTCTGGCATACA
Organism: Faecousia sp.; assembly: GCA_045653485.1. GTDB lineage: Bacteria > Bacillota > Clostridia > Oscillospirales > Oscillospiraceae > Faecousia. The sequence goes on from JAZOLX010000053.1 coordinate 1,810, forward strand.
CGGGTCCCGAGCATCTGACACGCCGGATTGAAAATGTCATCACGGCCATGCAGCATAGCGGACAGATCTCCACGATCCTTCACTTTGGTAACCCCTTCGTTCTTGAAAACATTAACCACACACCGAGTTACATCATCGGTGCCCAATCGAAAAAGTGCGTCATGGCCGCTCTTGATGTTCTGGCAGGTCTTTACCCTGCAAAGGGTAAACCTATATATCATGCCGATCTGAAATAGGAGGATTATTTATGGAAACCAAACTGAATCTTGGTGTTGGCAGAGGCATTATCACGCCCAAAATTGGCTCTATGCTTTACGGCTATTCTTCAAAGCCGATATCAACAGGTGTGCATGACGATCTGACTGTAACGGTCTATGCCTTTTCTTACGGAGAGAAAAAACTTCTGTACATCAACGCGACTCTGTGCGTATTTCGCAATGACATTGCTGACGAGCTGAGAAAAATGATCGGCGAAAAGTTTGGCATTGCCTATAAAAACGTGGTGCTCGGTGCAACCCACACACATTCCGGCCCGTCGGTTGCGGGAATGCATTCGGCATGGGGCGGCTTTGACACAGAATACTATGAGGAAATCCTCAAGCCCGTTCTGTTCTCAACCATCGCACAGGCCTATGAAAATGTTGAGCCTGTTACTATGGCAACCGCCTTCGGTGACAGCAAGATCGGTATCAACCGCAGAATGCAAAAAGAAGGTACCAACAGCATGTGGCTCGGAGAATGTCCTTGGGGTATTTTAAATACCAAAATGACGATCCTTTCTTTCAAGGCCAACGACGGAACGATCAAGGGCAATCTGGTATGCTATGGCGCCCATGGTACCAGTGCCGGTGCTTCTACGTTAATCACCCGCGACTGGTCGGGCTATATGGTCGATGCTCTGGAAGAAAAAACAGGTGGTCTTACCGCGTTTGTTCTGGGACCGGAAGGCGATGTGGGACCCAGAAAGCTTCTGGAAGGTGACTCCAGAATCGAACAGACCGAAGCCCTTGGCGCATATTCGGCCAAAGAAGTTCTGAGAATCTTTGAGGATCTCGGTGAATACAAAGACGTTTCCATGGACGTTAAGCAATGTCAGGTAAAGGTCGCTCTCCTTCCGAGAATTTCCACAGAAGCTGCCCTCAGCAAAATGGAAGAACTGAAAAAAGGACCTATGTATAACATGGAATCCGTTCAGTATGAACATTGTGAGGCCGTGGTGAAAAGCTATGAAGAAGGCTACACGGAAAGAGAATACAATGAATTCGAGCAGATTGTATTCCGTCTTGGCAATGTAGCATTCGCAACCTTTGGTTTTGAGCTGTTTGGTGAGATTGGTCTCAGGATCGAGCACGCTGTAAAGGATCTGCATGTTGTAAACTCTGTTTGCACCAACGGACAGATGGGCTATTTCCCCACCCAGAGCCAGATCCCTCTCGGCGGCTATGAGATCACCATGTTTAAAAATCGCGGTATCCAGGCTTATGCCGATGACGCAGATTATTCCGCAATCGTTTCAACTGTCGAAAACATCAATTCACTGGAACGGTAAATCAATCGATCTATAGCAAAGAGGACTGTCACATCTTTTGAGTGTGACAGTCCTCTCTTTATGATTCAATTTCAGATACCACCTGCGAAATGCTCAGGCCTTTTTCTTTGGCAACAGCAGCAATATCTTCGTATTCATATTTGCTTCGCTTGACCCCATAACCGGTACTGACCTTTCTGCGAATCGGGCCGTAGGGTGTATCAACGGTTTCTATCTTCCGTTCCAGCTTGTAGCGTGTGCAGAACTTTTCCCGGATACCCAAAGTCGTGGTATGCTTGAAGAGTAAATGGACCATTTTTTCCTTATCCGCTTCCCGGCACATCACCGTCAGCAAAATTCCGGGGCGGGATTTTTTCATGCCGATAGGAATTGTGAATACATCCAGAGCACCCTGCTCCATGAGCATATCCAGCGCAAAGCCCACCTGCTCACCGGTCATATCATCCACATTGCAGTTCAGTTCCCAAATGCCCTCCGGCTTTTCCTTGGTTTCTCCCAGCATGACCCGAACGCAATTTGCCCGTTCGAAATCCTTTTTGCCCATGCCGTAACCGATGGATTTGACGCCCATGGCAGGCATATCTCCAAATTCCGTAACAAAGTGCTTCAGAAGCGCCGCTCCGGTGGGCGTGCAGAGTTCTCCTCTGATGCTGCCACCATAGATGGGAATATCCCGCAGGATATAGGCTGTTGCGGGAGCAGGCACCGGCAGAATACCGTGGGCACAGCGTACCTGTCCGCTGCCAACATGCACGGGAGAGGCAACGATCTGATCTGCGTCCAGTTCATGCATCAAAAGGCAAACTGCCGTAATGTCCGCAATGGCATCCATTGTGCCCATTTCGTGGAAGTGGATATGCTCTACGGGAACGCCGTGGACATGACTTTCCGCCTGTGCGATCTCCTGATACACTGCCATGATATCCAGCTTGACCATGGTCGGGATGGGCAGAGCGCTGACGATGCTTCGGATCTCATCCATACTGCCATGATGATGGTGATGATCATGGTGTCCATGGTAGTCATGCATATGCTCGGTTTCTTCTTCTCCACGGACAGCCACCCGGATATGGGTTCCGGAAATGCCGCATTTGGTACTCGGCTCAGCGACTACCGTAACACCGGGGATTCCCAACGCATTCAGTTTTTCCAGAAAGGCTTCCCGGTTGGGTAACAGCTCCAGCAAGGCCGCTGTCAGCATATCCCCGGCAGCGCCCATGCCGCAATCAATATAGAGTGTTCTCATTTTTTGACCTCCATATGGTTGATCATGTTGGCAAGATAACCGGCACCGAAGCCGTTGTCAATGTTCACCACAGAAACACCGCTGGCGCAGGAATTGAGCATACTGAGCAGCGCGGAAACGCCGCCGAAGGATGCTCCGTAACCCACACTGGTGGGAACCGCGATGACAGGGCAATCCGCAAGGCCGCCCACTACACTGGCCAAAGCGCCTTCCATGCCGGCAATAGCAATGATGACACTGGCGCCCATGATCAGCTCCATATGCGCAAGCAGCCGGTGTACACCGGAAACACCCACATCATATAGCCGCACCACTTCACTTCCCAGAATTTCGGCAGTTAAAGCTGCTTCCTCCGCCACGGGAATATCACTGGTTCCGCCGGTGGCAATGACCACCTTACCAATGCCGCTGGGTTCCGGAAGAGAACCGACGATACCAACCTTCGCTTCCGCCCGGTAATCCAGCGCATGCAGCTTGGACACATATTCCGCAGCCTCCGGTGACATCCGGGTGATCAAGATCCGGTTCTGCCCGTTTTTCTGCATGGCATCGATGATTCCCGCGATCTGCTCCGGTGTTTTTCCCGCACCGTAGATTACCTCTGCGGCACCCTGACGGATTTTTCTGTGCAGATCTACCTTGGCATAACCAATATCCTCGAAGGGTGCTTTTTTGATTTCCAGCAGTGCATCATCCACACTGGTCTGTCCATTGCGTACCGCTTCTAAAAGCTGTCTGATATCACTGTTCATCTGCGTACCTCCAGATCCAGCAAAACATTGCTGTAGTGTTGTTTCAGTTCTTTCAAAATTGCTTCCCTATGTTCCATCAACAAGGGTAAATCTTCCTCTTTGAGTTGCAGCTTTGCGGTATTCCCTTGGCTTCGTACACGAAAATCCCGGAAACCCAACCGAGTAAGATAGCCTTCGGCATATTCCGTTCTCCGCAATTTTTCTTTGGTAATCTGCTCCCCTGTGGGGATCCGGGTGGCAAGGCAGGCATAGGCAGGCTTATCGTGGGTGAATAATCCCGCAGCCTTGGAAAGCTGCCTGATCTTTGCCTTTGTCAGGCCGCACTCCCGCAGCGGCGACCGAACGGAAAGCTCCGTCAGCGCACGCATTCCGGGCCGGTCGGATGCTTCGTCACTGGCATTGGTACCGTCCAGCAGTACCGAAAAGCCATCTCTTTTTGCCGCCTCCAGAATCACCGAGAACAGCTTCTTTTTGCAATGGTAGCAGCGGTCGGCAGGATTGGCAGTGATCACTGCGTCACAAAGGACATCCACATCCAGGATCTCCATCTGCGCCCCCAGCTCCTTTGCCAGCTGCCGGGCATCCTCCAATTCAAATTGCGGCTGAAAGGCTGTCTTGACATAGTAGGCTTTCACACGCTTACCAAATTGCGTTGCCGCGTACAAAAGATAGGCAGAGTCCACGCCGCCGGAAAAAGCAATGGCTGTTTCCGGGCATTGAGTAAAAAATGTTTTTATATCCATATTTCCTCCAAAGAAAAAAGGCGCAGAGACCCTCTCGTAAGGGTTTCTGCGCCTTCATAGCACAATCTTTTCGTATAATCAACCGTTAAACGGATGCTTCGGCATCCACAGGCCGCTTCCTGCAAGCCTTTGCACCATTCTAACGGAAAGAGAACGATTATGCAAGTATTTTTTTAATTTCCTCTACAGTACTTTGAATCAGTCTGCCTACACTCAGATCTGAAACACCGGCAATGATATTATCACAGTGGTTAAAGGGGATCAATATCCGCTTGGCACCGCTTTGGGCCACCGCAAGGGCCATTTTAGGGGTGATCTCCCCATAGAGAGAATCTGCAATGACGATACCGATGGGTCCGGCGATCACATCGGCCTTTCTGGCACCTACGATCACCGCATTCTCACCGGTTGCACCATGATCTGCCCCTGCCTTCAGCATGGCACCCGTGGCAACGGAATTGGTTCCCACCGCTGTAATTTCCACCTCAGGAAGCTCCCGCTTGACGGCAGAAACAAGCTGCTTGCCAAAGCCTCCGCCCTGGGCATCAATGATAAGAATATTCATATTTTTCCTCTCTTTCTCACAAGGAGATTCTAGCTTTCCTATGTATGTTATGTATTATCACAACCCAGCGCAATTGTCAAATACAATTGCGGGAAACATTTTTATATAACTTTCCCAATTGCGTCTTCGACAGAATATGATATAATCTATCTACTGCTATCAAAGGGAGGCTGCCTATGAAAATCGTGGGACTACAAAAACTGACCCTGCTGGATTATCCCGGTAAGGTAGCCTGCACTGTTTTTCTGGGCGGCTGTAATTTCCGTTGTCCCTTCTGTCACAACAGTGACCTGCTGGACGGCACTGCGGAAATGCTGATGGATGATGCCGCTTTTCTGGATTTTCTAAAAAAACGTACCGGTCTTTTGGATGCGGTATGCGTCAGCGGTGGTGAACCTACCCTACAGCCGGAGCTGCCCCGTTTTCTGAGAAATATTAAGGATCTCGGTTTTCTGGTAAAGCTGGATACCAACGGCTACCGGCCGGAGGTTCTGCAAGCTTTGGTGGAAGCAGGTCTTGTGGATTATGTGGCTATGGATGTCAAGAACGGACCATCCCACTACGCCGCCACCACAGGGCATCCCGGTATTGATCTGGACCGCATCGCCCGAAGCCTGCGATATCTGATTGAGGACCATGTGGCCTATGAACTGAGAACCACTGTGGTAGAAGAACTTCACAGCGAAGCTTCCATTTTGGAAATGGGCCATTGGCTCTCTAATCTTACCGCACAAAAAAAACCGGTGCAGCTATTTTTACAGTGCTTTACAGACCGAGAAAGTGTCCTTCTGGGAGGACTTCATGCCCCCCAGCGGGAGACACTTGAAAAATATGTCGAAATTTTGACGCCATATGTAGGCAAAATCGCCCTCCGCGGCGTATAAAGCACAATATATTGTGTTTGTAACCGTTTTTTAACCACTATATATTGAATTTTCTTGTTGACTTTTTTATAACCCTCTTGTATAATACAGGCACTGCGGTTTTTCAGGCAAAGAAAACCGATGCCTGTATTATTCTATTTTATGGAGGTAAGCACCATGTATCAGGTACTCAAGCGCGACGGCAGCACCATGGAATTTGATATTTCCAAGATCAGCGCTGCTATGATCAAAGCCTTTGAAGCACAGAACAAGAACTATCACCCCAGTGTCATCAATATGCTGGCTCTGCAGGTCAGCTCTGATTTTGAGCCCAAGATCAAAGACGGTTTCATCGCTGTGGAAGACATTCAGGACAGCGTAGAAAAGGTTCTGTCCGCTGCAGGTTATTCCGACATTGCAAAAGCCTACATTCTGTACCGTAAGCAGCGTGAAAAGGTCCGTAATGTCAACTCTGCTCTGCTGAACTACAAGGATCTGGTTGACAACTACCTCCAGATCAACGACTGGCGCGTGAAGGAGAACTCCACCGTTACCTACTCTGTGGGCGGTCTGATCCTCTCCAACTCCGGCGCTATCACTGCTAACTATTGGCTGTCCGAGAACTACGACAGTGAGATCGCTGATGCCCATCGCAGCGCCGCAATGCATATCCACGACCTGTCTATGCTGACCGGTTACTGCGCAGGCTGGAGCTTGAAGCAGCTGATTCAGGAAGGTCTGGGCGGTGTTCCCGGCAAGATCACCTCTGCTCCCGCCAGCCACCTCTCCACCCTGTGCAACCAGATGGTCAACTTCCTGGGTATCATGCAGAACGAATGGGCAGGCGCACAGGCATTCTCCTCCTTTGATACATATCTGGCTCCCTTTGTCAAGGTAGATAACCTGAGCCAGAAGGAAGTCAAGCAGTGCGTACAGTCCTTCATCTACGGCGTCAATACCCCCTCCCGTTGGGGTACTCAGGCTCCCTTCTCCAACATCACTTTGGACTGGGTCTGCCCTGCTGACCTGGCCGACCAGCCTGCCATCGTAGGCGGTAAGGAGATGGACTTCACCTACGGTGATTGCAAGAAGGAAATGGACATGGTCAACAAGGCCTTCATCGAGATCATGATCGAAGGCGATGCCAATGGCCGTGGCTTCCAGTATCCCATCCCCACCTACTCCATCACCCGCAATTTCGACTGGAGCGAGACCGAGAACAACAAGCTCCTGTTTGAAATGACCGCCAAGTACGGCACCCCCTACTTCTCCAACTACATCAACTCCGATATGGAGCCTTCCGATGTCCGTTCTATGTGCTGCCGTCTGCGTCTGGACCTGCGTGAGCTGCGCAAGAAGTCCGGCGGTTTCTTCGGCTCCGGCGAATCTACCGGCTCTGTTGGTGTTGTTACCATCAACCTGCCCCGTATCGCATATCTGGCCAAGGACCAGGCTGACTTCTACGCACAGCTGGACAAGCTCATGGACATTGCTGCCCGGAGCCTCAAAACCAAGCGTACCGTTATCACCCAGCTGCTGGAAAACGGCTTGTATCCCTACACTAAGCGTTATCTGGGCACTTTCGCCAACCACTTCCCCACCATTGGTCTGATCGGCATGAACGAAGTTGGCCTCAATGCCAAGTGGCTGCGCGCTGACCTGACCAACGAGAAGGTACAGCAGTTTGCAAAGGAAGTTCTGGACCACATGCGTGAGCGCCTCTCCGATTACCAGGAGATGTACGGCGACCTGTACAATCTGGAAGCCACTCCCGCCGAGTCCACCACCTACCGTTTCGCAAAGCATGATAAGAACAAGTATCCCGACATTATCACTGCTAACGAGAACGGCACTCCATACTACACCAACTCCTCTCACCTGCCTGTTGGCTACACCGAGGATATCTTCACCGCTCTGGAGATCCAGGACGAGCTGCAGACCCGCTACACCTCCGGTACTGTTTTCCATGCTTTCCTGGGCGAGAAGCTGCCCGATTGGAAGGCTGCCGCTTCCCTGGTTCGCAAGATCGCTGAGAACCACAAGCTGCCCTACTACACCATGAGCCCCACCTACTCCGTCTGTGCTGAGCACGGCTACCTCATCGGTGAGCAGTTCAAGTGTCCCCTGTGCGGCAAGAAGACCGAGGTCTACAGCCGTATCACCGGTTACTACCGTCCTGTACAGAACTGGAACGACGGCAAGAGCCAGGAGTTCAAGGATCGCAAGGTCTACAACATTGAGACCTCCGTTCTGAAGGGTACTGTCAAGGCCGAGGAATCACCTGTCTGCGAAGCTCCCGTACAGGAAGCTCCCGCCACCGGCAAGGTCATCCTCTTCTCCCGTGTCACCTGCCCCAACTGCCGTGTAGCAGAAAACCTGCTGGCCAAGGCCGGTGTTGCTTACGAGAAGCTGATCGCTGACGACAACAAGGATCTGTGTCTGAAGTACGGCGTCAAGGGCGCACCCACACTGGTGGTCACTGACGGTGAGAACCATGTGAACTACTACAGCGTTCCCGAAATCAAGAAGTATCTGGCAAGTCTGTAAAACCAAAAAGGCGGGGCATATGCCCGGCCTTTGATTTGAAAGAAGGTTTTTCTATGCATGACATTATCATTGTAGGCGGTGGCCCTGCTGGCCTTACCGCTGCTGTTTACGCCCTTCGGGCGGGTAAGACCGTTCTGGTCATTGAAAAAGGCGGCTTCGGCGGCCAGATCGCCTTCTCTCCCAAGGTAGAGAACATTCCCGGTACCATTTCCATCAGCGGTGCAGCCTTCGCTGACCAACTGGTGGAGCAGGCTATGAATCTGGGCGCCGATATGGAACTGGAAACCGTAGTGCGGGTAGAAAAGTCCGATGACAGCTTTCTGGTGCATACAGAAGAAGGCAGCGCCTTCCCCGGTAAGGCTGTGATTTTGGCAACGGGTGTCAAGCACCGCACACTGGGACTCCCCGGTGAGCAGGAGCTGATCGGCAATGGTATTTCCTTCTGCGCTGTCTGCGACGGTGCCTTCTATACCGGCCAAGAGGTGGCTATGGTGGGCGGTGGCAACTCCGCCATGCAAGAAGCACTGCTGCTGAGCGAAGTGTGCCGGAAAGTAACCATCGTGCAGAATTTGGCCAATTTCACCGGTGAACAGAAGCTGGCTCAGGCTTTGGCCGAAAAGAATAACGTGGAAGTATTCTTTAACACCATCGTCACCGGCTATGAACAGGCCAATGGTACATTGACCGGTTTGGCACTTCACAACACCCAGACAGGAGCCGATTCCCACATTACTGTGGACGGTGCGTTCCTTGCGGTGGGTCTGATTCCCGAAAATGACGGATTCAAGGAGTTTGCCGATTTGAACGATTGGGGTTATTTTGATTCCGCAGAGGATTGCCGTACCCGGACGCCCGGTATCTTTGTGGCCGGTGACTGCCGCAGCAAACGCATCAGGCAAGTGGTGACCGCCTCCGCTGACGGCGCTGTCGCCGCCACCGCTGCCTGCATGTTTCTGGATCAGACTATCTAATAACATAGTAAAAGACTTGCAGATATTTTTCTGCAAGTCTTTTTTAGGTTCACTTTTTCCTAAATTCTCTTGGTGTAACGCCTGTGTGTTTTTTAAACACCCTTGTGAAATAGCCGGGATCATCAAAGCCAACCTGCAGGGCAACTTCCGTAATGCTTAAGTTCGTGTTTTTCAGCAGGCCCGTTGCCTTTTCCACCCGAAAAAGTTTGATATACTCCCCGATGGTGCGTCCCATTCTGCTCTTAAACAGTGCGCACAGGTAGTTTTCATTCAGATGGCTGACTTCCGCAAGGGTTGCCGTGGTTATTTTTTCGTGGCAGTGCGATGCGATATGGTAGAGGATTTGATCGATCTGATCGGTCTTGCTCACCTTGACGTTTTTATTGCCCTGCGGCAGCGACTCCTCTTTATAATTTTTCACCAGATAGGCGATGAGCTTGTATGCCAGGGATTTTACTTCCAGCAACGACCATTCATTTGCCTCATGCTTGGCTTTCTCCATCTGCTCAACTATGGCAAGGATATTGCTGTCCGCCTTTACAAAGGGCGCAACACTTCCAATGTCGCAGCCGGTATCCTTAAAGAAATCCTTTTGGATATGTATGCAGTAATAGATGCCACCAAAATTTTGGTGCAGTACACAAGGATTGATCACCACCAGATCGCCATATTGAATAGGGAACAGCTTATCGTCACATAGCACCTTCGTATCGTCCGTTAAAAACAGCAGTAATTCCAACTGATCGTGCCAATGGAGCCAGTAGCTACCCTTATGCAAGCCTACATATACATCCGGTTTCGTTCTATCAAGAGAACACTTTTCCAATAAGTTGGAATCATTAATTATTTTTTCCATAGATACCACCTTAAAATTGTCCTACTATTTCCATGAATTGTAGTAGAATACGGCTATTTTTCATTATATAATACCATTATGGAAAAGGCAACAGCATAACGTTCTATGTGCGTTTTCTTTTTACCGTACATACAGGAGCTTAAATCAGGAGGAAAGCTTTATGGTAAATATCAATGTCGATTTTGCAAATACCTGCGGACCCATCAAAGCAATGAATGGTGTCAATAACGGTCCTCTAGCTTCATCCGTCAGAAAAACATCCGCCGGTTTTGCGTTGTATCAGGAGCTAGAGATTCCCTATGCCAGATTGCACGACTCTGCTTTTTTAGAGACCTACGGCGGTGAATATTCCGTTGACGTTCACAGAGTGTTCCCCAATTTTGACGCGGACGAGAACGATCCTGCATCCTATGTTTTCGGACCTACAGACGATTATGTTGCAACGGTATATGCGGCAGGCACGAAGGCTTTTTACCGTTTGGGCGCATCCATCGAGCATGGCCGAAAAAGAGGTACCTATCCTCCCAAGGACTTTGCCAAATGGGCAAGGATCTGCGAGCATATCATCCGCCATTACACCGAAGGCTGGGCAGAGGGTTTCCATTATGATCTGCAGTATTGGGAGATCTGGAACGAGCCGGAATGCACTAACTGGGACGGTTCCAATCCCTGCTGGCAGGGCACCGAGGATGAATTTATTGACTTCTACGAGATCGCAGCCAAGCATCTGAAAAGCTGCTTCCCCCATCTGAAGATCGGTGGCCCCAGTTTCGCAGGCAACTGGCCCAGAAGGATCTACTTCGAGTTCTGCAAAATGATCAAGGAGCGGAATGTTCCCATCGATTTTTATACCTTCCACATGTATATCAAGCGACCCGATAAAATCGTAGTGGAAGCAAAGCGGCTGTTCGACCGGTTTGCTGACTACGGCATAGAGGTTTCCGAAGTCTTCATCGACGAGTGGAACTATGTGCGTGGTTGGGCCGGTACCGATTATGAATACTCCATGATCCATCAAAAGACGGCTAAAGGTGCCTCGCTGGTTGCCAGTACCATGTGCGCGGGCCAGTACTGCGGCATCGACGGTCTGATGTATTACAATGCAGGCGGCGTCGGTTGGAATGGAATTTTCAGCATATCTCCTGTAAAACCGCTGAAGACCTACCACACCTTCCGGATGTTCCGGGACTTAAGAAGACTGGGCACCCATGTCAAGACCGACTACCGGTACGGCAATGTCTACGTCTGTGCCGCCACCGACGGCAAGACCGGCGGTATCCTGCTTACCAATTACAGCGAGCATGATTCCGATTTTGCAGAAGATGTTACCATCAATCTGGAAAATATCGTGGGCAAAAATGGTATGCGTGTCAAGATCTATAAGCTCGATGAAACCCATGACGGTGAGCTTGTATATGACGAACCCTACGAAGATTGGGAAAACAGCATTCGGCTCCATCTGGATCTGTTTACTACCTGTTACATTGAGATCATTCCAGAGCAGTAACAAAAAAGGAAATGCCATGCGCGGCTGGTGGCCGCGCATGGTTTCCTTTTTTAGCACAAAAGCGCTTGCAATTATCGGGCAAATCCTTTATGATACCAATATTACGCTGCTGCAGATTGGAGGACATAGGATGTATTCAAAGGTTTATGTAGAGATCACCAACATCTGCAATATGCATTGCTCTTTCTGCCATGGTCACAGCCGTCCACCCAAGAAAATGACCTTACAGGAGTTTGACCATATTCTCGATCAACTTACCGGGCAAACCAAATATATCTACTATCATCTTATGGGAGAACCGCTAACCCATCCCCAACTGCCCATTTTTCTGCAAATGGCAGCCCAGCGGGGTTTTCTGTCGGTAATCACCACCAATGGCACACTTTTAGACAAAAGTGGCAGCGAGATTATTGCAGCAGGTTTACACAAGGTCAACATCTCTCTGCACAGCTTTGAGGGCACGGATGAAGTGGCTCACCAGTGCTATCTGGATCAAGTAGCTGCCTTCGCCAATACCGCTTCTAAGGCCGGTACGATCGTAGTATTTCGTCTGTGGAACCGGGGCGGTGACAGTAGCCGCAATGAGCAAACGATCCGCTATCTGCAATCCCGCATTCCGGGAGATTGGACCGAAAACAGCCGAGGAATCCGGATCCGGGACAAGCTGTATCTGGAATGGGGTGACCGCTTCCAGTGGCCCGATAAAGAAGCACCGGTACAGGGAGAACAATTTTTCTGCTACGGCATGCGGGATCATTTTGGCATTCTCTGCGACGGCACGGTGGTTCCCTGCTGCCTGGACAGTGAGGGTGTGATCAGCCTGGGCAATGTGTTTACAGATGATCTGTCCGCTGTCTTGTCATCCCACCGGGCAACTGCCATCGCCAAGGGCTTTGAACGCCGCACCGCTTCCGAAAACCTTTGCCGCCGCTGCGGCTATGCACAGCGCTTTGTATAAAAAACCCTGTTTTCGCAATTTCCATCCCCCAGGGGGGCTTGCGGCGCATGTCTTTCTTTTGTAAAATGGCAGCAAATCAAGAAATGAGGTAATTTCCTATGTCCAAGATCAAAAAGGCTTGTATCTGTGCCATTTGCATTGCCCTGTGTTATGTATTGCCCGTTGCCCTCCACTCCTTCAGCCTGGGCAGTATTCTGTCCCCCATACATATCCCTGTGCTGCTGTGCGGCCTGGTTTGCGGCGGATTCTATGGCGTGTTCTGCGGCATTGCCGGCCCGATCGTTTCCAGCATCCTGTCCGGTATGCCCCCCGTAACCATGCTTTTCTCCATGATCCCTGAGCTGGTAGTATACGGCTTGGTAACCGGCCTGTTGATGAAATGGGTTCGTACCGGTAAGCTGCTGGCCGATGTGTATATCTCCATGGTTACTGCGATGGTTCTGGGCCGTATTGTGGGCGGTATCGCCAAGGCCCTGTTTATCGCTATCAACGCCACCGGCGACGCCTTCACCTTAGGACTTTGGGCAACCAGCTATTTTGTTGGCACGCTTCCCGGTATTGTCGTCCATCTGATTTTGGTTCCCCTGTTGGTCACGGTTCTTATGAAGACCAAAGTGATCCCCAGCCGTTACAGCAAGGTGGCCTAATATGGAGAAAAAGGATATCGCTGAATTCTTTGACCGCTGCGCTCCCTGGTGGGATGCAGATATGATCCGCAACGAGGTTATTATTACCACCATTCTTGATAACTGCGGCATCAAAGGCGGCATGGATGTACTGGATGTAGCCTGCGGCACCGGTGTGCTGTTCCCGGACTATTTGAAGCGTGGTGTTTCCAGCCTTACCGGTATTGACATCTCTCCCGAAATGGCAAAAATCGCAGCCGCCAAGTTCCCGGAGGCACGGGTGATCTGCGGTGATGTGGAAGAAACCCAATTTGATAAGACATTCGATGCGATCATGGTCTATAACGCCTTCCCCCATTTCCCAGACCCGGAAAAGCTGATCCGGATTCTGGCAGGATTGGTAAAACCCGGTGGACGGCTGTCTGTGGCCCACGGTATGAGCAGGCAACAGCTTCTGCAACACCATGCGGGACGGGCAAGCAAGGTATCCATTGACTTGCTCCATGAAAAAGAATTGGCCGCCCTGTTCGCACCTTATTTTGATGTGGATGTTGTTATCTCCAATGACCGGATGTACCAGGTGGCAGGCACCCGCCGGGAAGACCAGATCCATTCCCATGGCGGTCACAGTCACGCCCATGCCCATACCAGCACCCACGACCACAGCCACAGCTATTGTGACAACGAAACCCCCTTGGAAGAGCTGCTGGCGCTGATGAAATACATGGTCTCCCATAACGATGCCCATGCCCAAGAGATGGCAGCGCTGGCAACCAAGATCCGGGACGCTGGCAAACTCCAGGCGTATAACAAAATCATGGATGCGGTGGCGGACTTTGATATCCTGAACGCCAAATTTGATGCCGTTTTGAAAGAGTTGACGCTCGACAGCGAATAATCGCAAATGTGCCTGTTGCAAACTGCAACAGGCACTTATTTTATGACTCAAACCCTACCAGCAGGCCGCCCTGCTCCGCATAGAAGCTGCACAGACCCCCTGTGGGTTCGACCTGCACATCGCTTTCGGGGAATGCGGACAATACCATCTCTTTCAGCTTCTGTGCCGCTTCCGGATTAAAGCAGTGGCTGATCCGGACCTTGCTCCCGTGGTAGCCTATGGCCCCCATTTCCGCAAGGAGAGTCTCCAGCGCTTTCTTTTCACCCCGGCACTTATGGAGCTGCTCCAAAGTGCCCTGGTCGGATGCCTTACCCACCACACGGATCCCCAGTACACCGGCGATCTTAGCCACCGCCGGACTGACCCGGCCATTCCTTGCAAGATTTGTTAAAGACTCCAGAGAGAACAGCAGATGGGTGTGCTTCATATACTCTGTGATATCTTCCCGGATCTGGGCAAAGGGCCGGCCTTCTTCGATCCACTGCTTGAGCTTTTCCATGATGAGCCGCATCTCGGGGCCAGTGGAGAGGGTATCCAGAACGCACACCTGCGCGCCGGGATGGATCTGCTCATATTCCTCCTTGGCCTGCAGGGCCGTTGCGTAGCTTCCGGAAAGATTGCTGGTAATCGTAACTGCAAACACATACTCGGCCCCCTCAAAGGACTGGAGCCAGTCATGGACATTGGGACAGGAAGTGCTAGACTTACCTTTAGTAGCCTTGATCTCATCAACCATCCGGGCCACATCCAGGTGTTCATCATCTATGTATTCCGCCACAGCCGTATTGATGGTCAGCGGTACACTGGCAAAGGGAACACCGGGAAACTGCAGTACATTGGAAGAAGAATCAGAAACGATCTTAAATTTCATAGCGGACTCCTTTGAATTAACTGCCATAATTTTACACAATGACACTATGGCCAGTCAAGAAAAAACCGCTAGAGAACTGTAAACTTTTTGAAAATAGAAATCTCCGTCGGGTAGGATGCCCTACCCGGCGGAGAATCTTATGGATAAATGGGAATTATTCCTTCTCGGGCAGAACAGCATTCAGCACGATGCCCAGGATCAGAGCGCAGGCGATGGAGGTCAGAGTAACCTTACCGAAGGAAACAGACAGGCCACCGATACCGGCGATCAGAATAGCGGAAACGACGAACAGGTTCTTGCTCTTGTTCAGGTCAACCTTCTGGACCATCTTCAAACCGGAAACAGCGATGAAGCCGTACAGGGTGATGCAGACACCGCCCATGACACAGTTGGGGATAGAAGCCAGGAAGGTAACGAAGGGATCGAAGAAGGAGATAGCCATGCAGAGGATGGCAGTGGTGGTAATGGTGACTACGGAAGCATTGCGGGTAATGGCAACACAGCCGACGGACTCGCCGTAGGTGGTGTTGGGGCAGCCGCCGAAGAAAGCGCCAACCATGGAGCCGATGCCGTCGCCCAGCAGAGTTCTATGCAGGCCGGGGTTCTCCAGCAGATCGGAACCGATGATGGAAGACAGATTCTTGTGGTCAGCGATGTGCTCAGCGAACACAACGAAAGCAACAGGGATATAGGCAACAGCAACGGTAGCGACGAATGCGCCGTCGATCTCCTTAATACCCTTCAGAGCTTCCAGGAAGGTAAAGCCGGGAACAGATACCAGACCCATATTCTGGAAAGCTGCAAAGTTAACAACCTGCAGAGCAACATTGTTGGTAGCAATACCGATCACGGTAAAGATGGTAGCGGTCACATAACCAACCAGAATGCCCAGAATGAAGGGGATCAGCTTAGCCATCTTCTTGCCACAGACAGAGAACGCAACAACAGCGAACAGGGTAACCAGGCCGCAGATCAGAGCCACATAGGGGCTGCAAGCGGATGCGCCGTCTACCATAACCTTACCCAGGAACAGGTCAGACACAGCGTTGGGAGCCAGAGACAGGCCGATAATAGCAACGGTGGGTCCGATGACCACAGGGGGCATCAGCTTGTTGATCCAGTTAACACCAACAAACTTGACTACAATAGCGATGACCACATACACAAGGCCAGCAAAAATAGCACCCAGCAGGATACCTGCAAAGCCGGCGGAGGCGGAAGCAGCGCCGCCAAAAGCAGCGAACATAGAGCCGATAAATGCGAAGGAAGAACCCAAGAACACGGGGCTGCGGAACTTTGTCAGCAACTGGTAGATGATGGTGCCTGCACCTGCACCGAAGAGGGCAGCGGCCTGGCTCATGCCATTACCGATGATACTGGGAACCGCGATAGTTGCAGCCAGAATTGCCAGAATCTGCTGGAATGCAAAGATCAGCATCTGGCCAAACTTAGGCTTGTCGGTGACTCCGTAGACCAAATTCATTGTTGTATGACCTCCAATATTTTATTTTTAACCTTATTGATTATACTGCGGTCATATCGTAAAGGCAAGAAAAATTTTGATTTTTGTCGAAAAAAGTATATATGAATAAAAAGCAGACCTTGCGGTCTGCTTCTCTTATTTTGGAATCGTGATGGTCAGAACGATCTGGGTGTCGGTCTCCCGCCGCTCGGACACCGCCGAGATTCCGGAACGCTGGATCTTTGCGAGGGATTGATTCAAACTATTCAAAAATGCCCCTACATTGGTTTTTGTTTGTTTCGGTCCCCTTTGGGCTATCAGTGACTCTATGTACTGTTCTGCCTGCGCGACGCCCATTTTGTACCTGATAATATGAGCAATGGCCACAAGCTTGTCCTTTTCCTCGGGCAGTTTTAATAACGCTCTGGCATGGCGCTCTGTCAGATTTCCTTCCCGCAGTGCTTCCAATACCGGTTGGCTGTGCTTCAATATCCGCAATTTGTTGGCTACCGCGCTTTGGCTCTTTCCAATGACCTTTGCGGCCTGCTCCTGACTCATGGACCACTGCTCCATTAGAAATGAGATTCCACGGGCCTCCTCTATAAAATCCAGATCCTGCCGCTGTAAGTTTTCTACCAGTGCGGTCATGCCCGATTCTTTATCATCCATATTCATAATGATACAGGGGATCTCGGTCAATCCTGCCATCCGCGCCGCCCGCAGCCGGCGCTCCCCTGCGATCAGCTCATAAGTCAATCCTACCCGCCGCACGGATAACGGCTGTAGAATCCCATGCTGATAGATACTCTGGGCCAGCTCCGCCAAAGCTTCCTCCCGGAATATTTTCCGCGGTTGTGTTGGATTCGGCAGGATCGCTCTAGCCGGTAAAAAAACCACCCTTCCGGTCTCCATATATGTCTTCAGTTTTTGGCATTGCATCGCCCGTTCCCCCTTGCTCGATTGTGAGTTCCATTTTACCCCCGCCCCCATGGGAATCCCCACGAAAAGCGCTTGAGAAAACAGGTTTTTCTCTGCACCGTTCTCCCATCTGCTGTAAATAGCGGCAAAATTTGAAAAAGGGGATTTACATTTTCTTTCTTTTCGTGTATCATATCCACGAACAGAGTAGGAAACCTCGCGTGAAGTGCTGCCGGAATGGGGAGTTGTGTGGCAGACGAAGGACTTTGTCCGCGATGAGGCTTCCGCACCCGCTGCCCAAAATTGGATCACCTCCATTTTGTTGGGTGTACTCAGTCTGACAAATGTTGGCTGATACGATAATACCCTGTATTCACACTCCCTTGTGCCTTGCACGAGGGATTTTTTGTCGATTGGGTGTTTTTCAGCCGGCTTTGCGTCTACTTTAGGAGGTTTTATTATGGCAAGAATCCAAAAATCCACAACACTCTACCCCCATCCTTTCTCCAAGGCCTACTGGCGTGACGCTGCGGCCGAAATGAAGGATATCAAAATGCTGGTGGTCACCGCACTGATGGTCGCCCTGCGTATCGCGCTGAAGCCTTTCGCAATCTACATCGGACCCCAGATGGCTATTCAGACCGCCACCTTGGCAACGGCACTGGGCGCTATGATCTTCGGACCTGTGGTGGCCTTTCCTGCCGCCATCGTATCCGATACCATCGGCTTCATGATCTTCCCCTCCGGCGACTATTTCCTGCCCTTTATGCTGACGGAGATCGCCAGCACCATGATCTATGCCCTGTGCCTGTACCGGGCCAAACCCACGGCCACCCGTGTGATCCTCGCCCGATTCCTGATCTGCTTCGTGGTCAACGTGGTTCTGCAGCAGTTCATTTTCGCATGGCAGTATACTTACATGGGCAACCCCGACAAGGCCAAGGATTCCATCATGGGCATTATGACCATGGCCCGTATTTTCAAGAACCTGTTCTTCTTCCCCATCGAGTCTGTAGTCATCACCCTGTTCTTGAAGGTTCTGCTTCCCATTACCTCCCGTGCCAAGCTGACCTACGGCGGCAGCACAGGTCTGGACTTCACCAAGAAGCAGATCGTAGCCCTTGTGCTGCTGATGGTAGTCGGCGCAGGCAGTTCTGTCGGTTACCTGCATTACTACTATAATAATAACTCCATCACCAAGGATTACTCCGCTGAAGAAGTCGTCGAATATAACCACCTGGTCCACGACATCATCATTGAGCAGAAAACCGATGTTCCTGCAGATAATACCGTTGCCGTTATCGAATTTGCCACAAAGCCGTTCTTCGGCACTGAGACCACTTACGATGTGGCTCTGTATCAAGCCAAGGAAGGCAATGTCATCACTGATAACATGTGGAGTTACAAGAAGACCCCTGCTTCCAAAGACGAAACCCTGCAGCGCATTGCTACTGTAACCATCGTTACGGATAACAAAACCGGCGATGTCCTCTCCTTTGCGTTCAATTCAGTAGAGTAATACATAGATTTCCTTTGACACAGGGAATCTCGGCAGGTATAATAAAAGAAAAAATGAAGGAGATATCCCTATGCATATTGATCACGATCATGTAGGCGGTCACGGCCACAGCCACGACCATGCCCATACCCATGAGCACACCCACGACGGTGTTGCCCACTCCCATGAACATACCCACAGCCACACTCATGATCACGAGCATCCCCATTCTCATGAGCATCTGCACGAGCATGACCATGCCCACGAGCATTCCCACGAGTGCAGCCACGATTGCCACAGCTGCGCTTCCGCCTGCAATCACACTCCCATGGAAGAGCTGCTGGCGCTGATGCAGTACATGGTCTCCCACAACGCCGCCCATGCCAAGGAGCTGGCAGATCTGGCCATCCAGCTGGAAAAGGCCGGTAGCCACGCAGCCTATGAGCAGGTCATGGCCGCTGTGTCCGACTTTGAAAAGGGCAACATGCGTTTGAGCGTCGTGCTGACAAGCCTGAAATAAGGAGGAAGACCTATGTGCCTTTCCACCGTTTATAAGAATAAGATGGAACCGGAAGCCATCGTCATGCGCAATGTGATGCGCATTGAATGCAAAGACGGCTGCGTGATCCTCACCGATCTGATGGAGCGGCAAGTAGCCATTGAAGGCCAGCTGGAATCCGCCAATCTGGTAGACGGATTCGTGATTGTCAAAGAAGCTGTTCCCGCCTAAATACAACAAAGACCTGCGGTAATACCGCAGGTCTTTTATCTTATTCAAGTTCGTTCATGTGCTGTTTAGCGCTGAAGCTGTAGGGCAGAAGCTGCGACAGTGTCACGGTTTCATAGCTGCCCTCCGGGCCTACCATATGGATGAGAAAATCATCCTCGCAGAATTCCCGCATCACCTGCCGGCAGACACCGCAGGGCGGAAAACCGCCGGTGATCACGCCGTCCTTACCTCCGCAAACAGCAATGGCGGCAAAATCCCGTTGTCCATCGTATATGGCTTTAAAAAAAGCGGTGCGCTCGGCGCAGTTGGTGGGACTATAAGAGGCATTTTCAATATTGCAACCACAGTACACACTGCCGTCTTTGCACAGCAGCGCCGCGCCCACCTTGTAACCGGAATAGGGTGCATAGGCGTGGCTCATAGCCTCTGTTGCCATTTCCACAAGTTTCTCAGGAGTCATAAGGGCCCTCCTATAGGTTTACATAATTTCTTTTACAAAGCTTTCGCCGGGAGTGTCCAAATCCAGATTCAGCATTTCCGCTACAGTGGCAGCAATATCCGCAAAGGTTTTCCGGGTACCGAGATTCACAGACTTGATCGCCTTACCCAATACCAGCAGGGGTACATATTCTCTGGTATGATCAGTAGTGGCCTGATAGGCAGGATCGCAGCCATGGTCAGCTGTGATCATCACCACATCCTCGTCGCCCAGTTCCTTCATAAATTCGCCCAGCCATGCATCAAACTCACTGAGTGCATTGGCATAGCCGTTGATATCCCGGCGGTGGCCGAAGACCATATCAAAATCAACCAGATTCACAAAACACAATCCCTTGAAATCCTGCTTTGCATAATGCGTGGCATGGCTCATACCGTCGGCATTGCTTTTGTTGTACACATGCTCGGTAGTTCCCCGGCCGGCAAAAATATCGTAAATCTTGCCCACACCGATGGAAGCAAGACCTGCTTCCTTGAGGGCATCCAACAGGGTTTTTGCAGGAGGCTCCAGAGAATAGTCATGGCGGTTGGAAGTCCGCTTAAAGCCGCTCACACTGTCGCCCACAAATGGACGGGCGATGACCCGGCCCACGCCGTGCTTGCCTTTCAAAATTTCTCTTGCCTTACGGCAGGCATCATACAATTCCTCCAATGGGATCCATTCTTCGTGAGCCGCCACTTGGAATACGGAAACGGCAGAGGTATAGACGATCCACTTTCCAGTATCCAGCTGCTGCTGGCCGTAATCCCGAATCACATCAGTACCGGAATAAGACAGATTGCACAGCACGCCCCGGCCTGTTGCAGCTTCAAAAGCATCCAGCACTTCTTTGGGGAAGCCACCCGGATAGGTAGGCAGCGGGTCGGCCGATACAATACCGCCGATCTCCCAGTGTCCGATGGTGGTATCCTTACCCATAGAAGCTTCCGTCAAGCGGGCCACGGCACCGGTAGGGTTTTCTACCTTAGGAAGGCAGGTAACACCATCGATATTGCCAAGACCGGCAGCGATCATGTTGGGAATATGCAGTTTGGATGAGGTGGCGCAGGCAGCCAAAGTATTGACGCCTACATCACCGAAGCTTTCAGAATCGGGCATAGCGCCAATGCCAAAGGAATCCAGTACGATCAAAAAAACTCTTTTCATAATTTCACCTCGCACAGCAGTTGCGATACCGAGCGGGTCAGGGAAGTAACGACACGCAAGGCACCGTGCACGCATTTACTGCGGGTTATACCCGCTCCATTGCCACTGCTACATCCAGTGCTACCTTCATCATCTGGGTGAAAGCAGTCTGGCGTTCGTAAGCGGTGGTCTCCACACCTTTCAGGACATGGTCAGAAATGGTGCAGATGCACAGGCCCCGCTTGCCGTAGCGGGCAGCGTTCATATACAGGGCAGCGGCCTCCATTTCCAAAGCCATAACGCCCATCTTCTTCAGGCCATAAACGCTGTCCAATCCCTCGGGAACATCCACATGGTCACCGTAGAACACATCGGAAGAGTTGACATTACCCACATGGTAGGTAGCACCAGCTTCTTCGCAGGCCTTTACCGCTTCACTCAGCAGCTCATAAGAAGCAATCGGTGCGAAGGTGCCGGGCAGGTGGAACTGGTTTGCCCAAGCGGAATCGGTGCAGGCACCCTGCGCCAGCACGATGTCATATACATTGATATGGTCCTGAATAGAGCCGGCAGAACCCACACGGATGATATTTTCCACGCCGAAGAAATTAAACAGCTCGTGGGAGTAAATACCGATGGCGGGCATACCCATACCGGAGGCCATAACAGATACTTTCACACCTTTGTAGTAGCCTGTGTAACCGTTGACGCCACGAACATTGTTTACAAGCACGGGATTCTCGAAGAAATTCTCTGCGATAAACTTAGCACGCAGGGGGTCACCGGGCATCAGCACGGTCTTACCGAAGCCGATCTCATTTTGTAGATTGATATGAGGTGTCTGTGTAGTTGACATAACATCATTCCTTTCCAATGGTATTCGTATAGTCGATCAATGCCTGACGGCGCTCGGGAATCAGATCCCGGTTAGCCATATAGGCAACCCCGCGTTGGTGTATATCTTCCCGCTGGTCATGTGCAATGGCATCTGCCATTGCTTCCTTGGATTTTCTGCCAAAACCGAAATCCCATTCCATGTACATATTGCAGTTGGCGTCCATTTCCAGTTGGCGGCGCCGCTCCTCCCATGCATCATGGGGAACAGCTGTCAAAGCATGCAGTTCTTCCCACGTCTGAGGAACGGTTACATCAAAACCCTGCTGCTGCAGGAACACCCGTGCCAAAAACTCATGGCCCTCCGGCAGAGGATGGACACGGTCAGGGCCCACAAGGGTCTTGCCTTCTTTATATAGCTTCAGGGAGACATCCCGGAACGGGAAGGTAAAATCGATGAAATCTGCACCGGTTTCTTCCGCGATTGCCCGGGTCCGCAGGCACAGCTCCATAAAAGCACCGTAGGAACCATAGTAAATGGGCGCATCGCTTTCGGTCAGCTCATCCACCAGAGTGGATGTGCATAAAGTGACATGGATACCCCGCTTTATGCATTTTTCAACAATATGCCGCAGACTGTAGATGCTGTTGTCCAGCGTACGCCGGCGCTCCAAAACAGCGCTGTCACTTAAGGGCTCTTTCCGGTATGTTGGACAGCCGCTGTCATTCATACCGTAAGCAATTACCACATCTGTAGGCTTATAGCAGAATATGGTGTCCTCCAATCGAAACGCACCATGTGCTGCCCGGTCACCGGGAACGCCGCAGTTGTACATCTTGCAGGGGATCTTCTGCTCCAGCCGGTAGTAATCGTATACCCTGCGCATCCACATTCCCTGTGCGGTAATACTGTCGCCTAAAAAGCAGACAACACTGTCTTTATTAAACTGATGCATATGCCGCTCCTATTAGTAGGTACCATCATTGGCAAGGCCCTTGGCGATCTTCACGATGCGGCTGGTGCCCAGACGGGATGCGCCCAGAGCGATGAACTTTTCTGCATCCTCCAGAGAGGAAATACCGCCAGCAGCCTTGATCTTCACGTGGGGAGCCACATACTTGGCAAACAGCGCCACATCTTCAAAGGTAGCGCCGGCCTTACTGAAACCGGTAGATGTCTTGATATAGTCCGCGCCGCTGTCAGAAACGCACTTGCACAGAGCAATTTTCTCTTCATCGGTCAGCAAGCAGGTCTCGATGATGACCTTCAGCAGCTTACCCTTGCAGGCAGCCTTGATAGCAGCGATCTCAGCAGTGATCTCTGCCCATTTTGCTTCCTTGGCCCAACCGATGTTAATGACCATATCCACTTCGTCAGCGCCGTTATCCACAGCATCGGTAGCCATAAAGCACTTGGATGCAGTGGTAGCGTAGCCGTTAGGGAAGCCGATGACCGTGCAGATGGCCAGTTTGTCGCCTACATATGCCTTGGCCTGCTTAACAAAGGAAGCAGGGATGCAAACAGAGGCGGTCTGGTACTTCATACCGTCATCACAAATACCTTTGATCTCTTCCCATGTAGAAGCCTGACCCAACAGGGTGTGGTCGCACTTGGCGAGAATATCTTTCAGTTCCATAATCATTTTCTCCTTCTGATAATTAGTGAGAGCCGTGAAGCTTGATTTTTTTATGTTCTTTGATGCCCCGAATCCAGCACCGGTGACACATGGCGATGTAGCTGTCATTGCCGCCCAAAACCACCTGTGCGCCTTCCGTAACGATATAGCCGTCAGCATCAATACGGGCATTAACAGTAGCCTTGGCGCTGCAATCGCAGATGGTCTTGATTTCCTGAATGGTATCCGCCACTTCCATCAGACGGCGGCTGCCGGGAAACAACTTTGTCTGGAAATCCGTACGCAGGCCGAAGCACATAACCGGAATATTAAAGTCATCCACAATGGCCCGAAGCTGGTCGATCTGCTGCTCGGTCATAAATTGGCACTCATCCACGATCACCGCATGGCAGTTGCCGTTTCTGGTGGCAGCATAGCGGTCGTAGATATTCTGCCCCGGGACCATCACTTCTACCTGTGCCTGCAGGCCGATACGACTGCGCAGAACTTCAGCCCCGTCCCGGGTGTCAGCGCTGGGTTTAATAAGCCACACATTCATATCATTTTCTTCATAATTGTATTTGGTGATCAGCGCCTGAGCCGTTTTACTGGAACCCATAGCGCCGTACTTAAAGTAAAGCTTAGCCAATGGATACGCCTCCTTCTCTATCTTTTCCCATTATACAGAATTCCAGTGTAATATGCAAGAAAATAAATACCGGTGGTTAAACCACCGGTATTTATCAAAATCAACCGTTCTGGAGCTGTTGCTTGGTATACTGCAGAGTGTAGAGCTGGTAATACCGGCCCTTCTGGTGCAGCAATTCCTGGTGTGTACCCTGCTCCAGGATCTGACCCTTGGACAACAGGATAATGTTATCAGAGTGCTGGATGGTACTGAGGCGATGGGCAACCACCAGCATAGTGCCAATGTTCTTCATTTTCTCCAGGGAGTCCTGAATCAGCACTTCCGTTTCCGTATCAATGTTGGCGGTAGCCTCGTCCAGAATCATCACCGCAGGCTTGTGGATGATGGTACGGGCAAAGCTCAATAGCTGCCGCTGACCGGCGGAGAAGTTGTTGCCCCGCTCCCGAACCACCTCGTCCAGGCCCTTATCCAGCTTGCCGATAAAGGAATCCGCGTTCACATAGCGGCAGGCCTCCCAAACCGCTTCATCGGTCACACCATCCTTACGCAGCAGAATGTTACTGCGGATCGTACCGGAGAACAGGAACACATCCTGCAGCATCTGGCCAAAGTGACGGCGCAGAGAGGATATCTTGATCTTCTTGATATCGATACCGTCGATCAAAATCTGACCCTTCTGGATATCATAGTTGCGGCAGATCAAACTCAGAATGGTAGTCTTACCGGAACCGGTAGAGCCGACGAATGCCACGGTCTGCTTGGGCATCACATGGAAGGAAACGCCCTTGAGCACCCACTCATCCGGCTTGTAAGCAAACCAGACATCCTTAAATTCGATCTCACCCTTGATCTCGTCCAGTTCAATGGCATCCGGCTCGTCCACTACTTCGGGAACCATATCCAAAATCGTGAAGATCTTCTCTGCAGAAGCGAAGGCACGCTGCAGCATATCAAACTGCTCTGCCAAGGTCTGGATGGGGTTAAAGAACCGGGAAATGTAACCATAGAAAGCAACTACAGTGTAGCTGGTAATGGTCTGACCCAGAAATACAGTATCCTGAATATAACCCTTGGCACCGAAATAGAACAGGCACATGTTGGTGGATACGAACAGCATATACACCATGGGGCGGAAAATACCGAAGACGAATAAGCGATTGAACTTCGCCTTTTTCAGCTTGTTGCTGCGGCTTAAGAAGTCCTGCATCTTGGCATCTTCCTTGTTGAAGATCTGAGTGATCTTGATGCCGGAAAGGTTTTCAGACAGATAGGTATTGATATCCGTGGTAGCGTTGCTGACCTGCCGGTGTACACGCCGGGAGAATTCCCGGAATGCCACCGTAAACAGCACCACAAAGGGTACAAAACACAGCACCATCAGTGTCAGCACATAGTTGACCATCAGCATCACTGCCAGAATGCCCACTACGACCATGGAGTTCTTGGCAAGGTTTACGATGATATTTGTAAACATGAAACTGATGAAATTAGGATCATTGGTAACACGGGTCACCAACTTGCCCACAGGGATGTTGTTGAGCTGTTCATGGCTCAGCTGTTCCACATGGGTAAATACATCCAACCGGATCTGGGACAGGATCTTCTGACCTGTCTTCTGCAATATCATTGCCTGTGCATAGGTGCAAACCAGTGACACGATCAGAATAGCAGCATAGCAAGCAACGATCATAAAGAGGTAGTTCAGTTCAAATGCAGCGCCTTGCTTGATGATATCCTGAATATGGGCCATCAGCAGCGGGGACACCAGCTCAAAGCCGATGGACAACAGCATAATGAAGAACACCGCAACAAACCGCTTCCAGTAAGGCTTGGCGTAACGCAGCAAGCGAGTCACGATTTCCTTGTCAGACATGTGCCGCTCCCGGTCGGTCATATCCTCCTTATGCTTTTTGACGATGCAGTAGGCTACCAAAAACAGTACGGCAAACACACCGATGATGGCACCGACTATGAGGATAGGCAAATACTCACGCATTGTGTTCGCCTCCTTCCTCTTCCAGCCGCTGCAGGTCTACCATTTTGCGGTATTCTGCATTGTTCTCATAAAGTTCTGCATGGGTACCCACTGCAGCCAAACAGCCATCATCCACAAAGAGGATCTTGTCCATTTTCTCAATGGTGGAGATCCGGTGGGCAATGAGAATGGTGGTCTTACCTGCACGGGTCTGCCGCAGATTGCCCAGAATGGTTGTTTCTGTCTTTGTGTCAACGGCAGAAACAGAATCGTCCAAGATCAAAACGGGGGCATCCTTCATCAGCGCACGAGCGATGGAGATACGCTGCTTCTGGCCGCCGGAAACTGTCACACCACGCTCACCCAGAACAGTTCCATAGCCCTGCTGGAACTCTTGGATATTACTGTGGACATCTGCCATCTGGGCAGCATGAGTCACAGCGCTCTTGCTGCCATCCGCCACACCAAAGGCAATATTATTCTCAATGGTATCGGAGAACAAGAAATTATCCTGCGGTACATAGGCGCAGCCCGCACGGACATCCCGGATGGCTACATCATTAACATCGTTGCCATCAATGAAGATCGTTCCGTCGGGTACATTGTAGGTTCTAAGGATTAAATCTACCAAGGTGGTCTTACCGGAACCGGTCTTACCCACCAAACCCACATTCTCGCCTGCGTTGATCTTGAAGGAAACATTCTTCAGACAATCGAACTCACCGTCGGGATAACGGAAGGTCAGATTCTTAAACTCGATATCACCACGGATCTGAGGAAGCGCTTTGACACCCTCCCGGTCCTTTACATCGATTTCAGCATCCAGGAGCTGGCCGATGCGCTCCAGAGAAGCCTTACCACGGGAGGACATATCGATCAGCTCGGAAACAGCCATGATGGGCCAAATTACCGCGTTGAAGTAGCCAATGAATTCCATCAGCTGACCGGCAGTAAAGATACCTTCATGGACCAGATAACCGCCGTAACCTAAGATAATGCAGATAACGCTTTCCACAAACAGAGTGACCAACACGCGGAACAGAACAGACGTTTTTGTGTGGTCAATGTTTGCTTCCTCGTTTTCCACATTCAACTGTTTAAATGCCCACAGTTCCTTGGCTTCCTTGACAAAAGCCTTGATGACCGCGATACCGGAGAAGCTTTCCTGAGAAAAATCGGACAGCTTGGAATAGGCTGCCTGGCGGGTGTCCCACTTTTTCTGGAGACGCTTGCCAACGATGGTAGCAGAGGCCAGCAAGAATGCCATGGGAATCAGTGACAGGCCTGTCAGAACAGGATTCATCTGCCACATATCCATAATTGCCAGCACACCCAGCAGCACAGCGTCACAGAACATCATAACGCCCCAGCCGAAGCATTCCTGCACGGTATCCAGATCGTTGGTAAAGAGGCTCATCAGATCGCCCACTTTATTGACCTGATAGTACTGCCGGCTCAAGTCCTTGGCATGCTCAAACATCCGGTTGCGCAGGTCCGCTTCCAGACGCATACCGCTGCCGAAAAAGCATACACGCCACAGGAAGCGGCCAAAAACCATGGCTAGAATGATTTTGACCATGGGCATGCAAATGCCGTCAATGACCAAGGGCATATCAAAAGCGATTGTCTGCCCGTTTTCTATGATGTGGCCGTATGCCATGCCGTCGATTACCATGCGATAGAGCTTGGGAATTTCCAGCTGTAAGTAGTCAACCATTACCAGCGCCGCCAGACCGCCAATGAGCCACAGGGCATACTTCAGGTAATATCGGTTGATATGCTTACCGAATATCATATCGGCTCCCTCCTTTTTCTTTTTGCATTAACAGTGATTGTAGCACAAAGGGTCGCAAAATGGAAGAGGTTTCGGAAAATATTTGTGGCGCACGCAACATTATTTTTAGTCTATCCACTAAGCAAGCATCGATTTCTTCATTAAGGATTTATAAATAATTACCCGGCCTATGACTTCGCCCATAGGCCGGGTCGTATATTCTAATAGTGCGGGAGCACCCAAGGCTCCCCTTGTCAGGGGAGCTGTCACGCGAACAGCGTGACTGAGGGGTAGTTTTCTCTCCCTCCGTCAAAAATCAAAGATTTTTGCCACCTCCCTCATCAGAGGGAGGCCTTAGTGCGGCGCAAAATCAAACACTGCACGACATATGTAACATGTACATCCAAGTATACGCTTTCCAACTAATCGACAAATTGGAATTTTTGACTATTTGGAAAAATCAATTTCATAACGAGTACCATGTGAAAGTAAAAGACCATCCATTAGTTCAATACAAAGAATACAAGTGTTTACATCATCAAAATTATTGTGACCGTTATCAATCCATTCGGAAAATACTGATTTCATCTTTTTTGCAATAAGTGCATTTTCTGTTTTTCCAAAATAACCTAAATTGACGCCCTTTCCGTGTGCAGTAAACCAATCTCCCGAAATTGCAACAGTTGGATTGTGTTCAATTTGTCTCATTTTGTTTGACAAACCATAAGTAAGTACATAAAAAGCACCGTCATCATAAAATGCGTTCACGCTGCGAACATAAGGAACATCATCAAGCGTTGTTGCCAGTGCAATGATACTGTCCTTACCAAATCGTTCAAGCAGTATTGCTTCTGCCTCTTTTGATAATTTTTCCATTGGCATTACCTCCTGCAAATTCAAGCTTATCAGTCTCCAACTACTATCCAAGTAGACAAATTGCAAGAACAGGCACAGCGGGTGATCCTGCTGGGCCTGTTGTCTTGTATTGCGTTATTCCAATTCAAAAGCGCCCGTATAGAGCTGATAGTAGGTGCCCTTCTGGGCGATCAGGTCTTCATGGGTGCCGCGCTCAATGATGTGGCCGTGGTCCAGCACCATGATGCAATCGGAATTCATGACCGTGCTGAGCCGGTGGGCAATGACAAAGGTGGTTCTGCCCTTCATCAGCGCGTCCATGCCCTTCTGCACCAGTGCTTCCGTACGGGTATCGATGGAAGAAGTTGCCTCGTCCAGAAGCATTACCGGAGG
Organism: Faecousia sp.; assembly: GCA_045653485.1. Taxonomy (GTDB): domain Bacteria; phylum Bacillota; class Clostridia; order Oscillospirales; family Oscillospiraceae; genus Faecousia. The sequence continues at coordinate 31,090 of JAZOLX010000053.1, forward strand.
ATCCGCCACCGCCGCCCGGGCAATGGCGATCAGCTGCCGCTGGCCTTGGGACAGGCTGGCGCCGTTTCCGGTCAGCTCCGTATCGTAACCTTGGGGCAGACGGGTGATGAAGTCATGAGCGTTTGCCAGCTTTGCCGCCTGCATACATTCTTCATCGGTGGCATCCAGCTTACCGTAACGGATATTGTCCATCACCGTTCCGGTGAAGAGGTTGGTATCCTGCAAAACGATACCCAAAGACCGGCGCAGGTCGGCCTTTTTGATCTTGTTGATATTGATGCCGTCATAGCGGATCTTGCCGTCGGCAATATCGTAAAACCGGTTGATCAAATTGGTGATGGTGGTCTTACCGGCACCGGTAGCACCAACGAAAGCCAACTTCTGGCCCGGATGGGCATAGAGGCTGATATCATAGAGAACCTGCTTTTCCGGTACATAGCCAAAGTCCACCATATCCATGACGATATCGCCCTTGACCTCGGTGTAGGTAGTGGTGCCATCTGCCTTGTGGGGATGCTTCCATGCCCAACGGCCGGTGCGCTCAGCGCACTCTACTAGATTGCCGTTTTCATCTTCCTTCGCATTGACCAGCGTTACATAGCCGTCATCTACCTCCGGCTCCTGATCCATCAGCTCGAAGACACGCTCCGCACCGGCCAGGGCCATGACGATGGAGTTGATCTGGTTGCTGATCTGCGAGATGGGCTGATTGAAGGTACGGCTCAGCAGCATAAAGGTCATCAGATTACCCAGAGTGATCATTTTCCCTTCAGATGCCACCACAATAATGCCGCCCACGATGGCCAGCACCGCATACTGGATATAACCTAAGTTATTATTGACGGGGCCCATCATATTGGTCAGCTTACCGGCAGTATAGGCATTGTTGCAAAGCTCTTCATTGAGCTTGTCAAACTGATCCTTGCAAGCCTTCTCATGGTTGAAGACCTTGACCACCTTCTGGCCGTTGATCATCTCTTCCACAAAGCCGTTCAGCGCGCCCAAGGACCGCTGCTGGCCGATGAAATACTTGCCTGCCTTACCGACGATCTTGACGGTAATGAACAGGATGCAGCTAACCGTCACCAAAATCACCAAGGTAAGAATCCATGAGGCCCGAATCATGGCAGTAAATACCACGATCAAGGTGATGATGGAGCTAAAGCAGCTGGGGATGGACTGGGACACCATCTGCCGCAGGGTATCGATGTCGCTGGTGTAGCGGGACATGATATTACCGGCAGTGTTGCTGTCAAAATACCGCAAGGGCAGCCGCTGCATCTTGGTGAACAGCTGGTCACGGACCCGCTTTTGGGTGCCTTGGGCCACGGAAACCATCAAAAACTGCTGCAGGAAGGATGCCACCATACCGGCAACAAAGATACAAGCAATGGAAACGAGATATTTTGCAAGCGGTGCGTAATCGGTCGAACCGGAAGCCACCATGGGCAGGATGTAATCATCCACCAGCTTACCTACGTTTTCGCTGCCCCGGGTCTGGGCCACTGCCGCCACAATGATGCAAAGAAACACCAACAGCAGATTGGGAATGTAATTTTTCATGTATCCCAGCAGACGAAGCAATGTCTTTTTGGGGTTCTTAGCCTTGCGGCCGTCGCCGCGCATTCTGACTGGAGGCATTTATTCGTCCCCCTTTCTCTGGGATTCATAAACTTCCCGGTAGATATTGCTGGTCTGCAAGAGCTGCTCATGCTTACCAACATCCACTACCATACCATTATCCAGAATCACGATCATATCCGCATCTTGCACAGAGGCTACACGCTGGGCAATGATCAGCTTGGTGGTGCCGGGGATCTCAGTACGGAAAGCTTCCCGGATCATGGCATCGGTACGAGTATCCACCGCAGAGGTAGAGTCATCAAGGATCAAGATCTTAGGCTTTTTCAGCAGCGCCCGGGCAATGCAAAGCCGCTGCTTCTGGCCGCCGGATACATTAGTGCCGCCCTGCTCGATCTTGTGATCGTAGCCATCGGGGAAACCGGTGATAAAATCATGGGCGCAGGCCAGTTTGCAGGCATGGATCATCTGCTCATCGGTAGCATCGGGATTGCCCCAACGCAGATTGTCCTTGATGGTACCGGAGAACAGCACGTTCTTCTGCAGCACCATGGCAACCTCATCACGAAGCACTTCCAGATCATAGTCCCTTACATCCACACCGCCAACCTTGACGGAACCTTCCGTCACATCATACAGACGGGGGATCAGCTGTACAAGGGTGGTCTTACTGGAGCCGGTACCGCCCAGAATACCCACGGTTGCACCGCTGGGAATGTGCAGATTCACTTCCTTCAACGCCCGATGCTTTGCCTCTGCAGCATAGCGGAAGCCGACGTTTTCAAAATCAATAGAACCGTCCTTTACTTCCTGTACAGGCTCGTTTTCGGGGCTGACCAAATTGGGCTGCTCCGTCAGCAACTCGTAGCAGCGCTTCAAGGGAGCGCGGCTCATGGTGAGCATCACAAACACCATAGAGAACATCATAAAGGAGGAGAGGATCTGGGTAGTGTATGTGAACAGAGAACTGAGCTGACCGGTGGTCAGACCCACAGCAGGATTATTACCGGAAGCCACAACCAAGTGGGCACCAAACCAGGAAATCACGATCATGCAGCCATAGACACAGAACTGCATAATGGGGCTGTTCAGAGCCAGAAACCGTTCTGCCCGGCTGGCATCCTTCGCAATGGCACCGGAAACATCGGTAAACTTATGGATTTCCTTTTCTTCCCGGACAAAGCTCTTGACCACACGAATACCGTGGGCATTTTCCTGCACCACCGTATTCAGCTTATCAATCTTCTTGAACATCCTCTCAAAGATCTTAAATACCCGGGGAGTCAAAAGCATCAGCGCAACCACCAAAATCGGCAAAGCAGCGCAGAACACCAAGCTCAACCGTACATTGATATTTAATGCGGAGGCGAACGCCAGAATCAGCATCATAGGACTACGGATGGCCATGCGGATCATCATCTGGAAGGTCATCTGCAAATTGGCCACGTCGCTGGTCAAACGGGTGACAATAGATGCTGTGGAGAACTTATCGGTATTGTGGAAGCTGAACCGCTGGGCATGGTGGGACATGTCGTGGCGCAGATTCTTGGCAAAGCCGGAGCCCGCCCGGGAGGCAAACCATGCCGATGCCACACCGAAGCACAAGCTGCAAATGGCGCAGATTACCAGTTGGATGGATTTTTGCACCACCACACCCATATCCTGCAATACGATGCCGTAGTCATAGAGGTCTGCCATTACCAACGGGATCAGCACTTCCATGGACACCTCACCGATCATGGTAATGGGACTAAGCAACGTCGCCCATTTATATTCCCGGATACACCGGGCAAGTCTTCTGATCAACGGAGATTCCTCCTTTTAAAAATAACATACGAAGTAATTTTACTCCTATTGCGGCGCAATCGCAAGGGTTTTCAGAAAAAGTTTACAATTAAATAGTTAAAAGACGCTGCCTCATAGATTTTGAGACAGCGCCTTTGCATGTATCAAATTTGATTGTCATTCGTAGCAAATCAGGCATCCTGTTCGTACTGGAATATGAAATTCATATTTTCGTATTCCAGCGCGGTCATACCCTTTACCAGATCGGTCCTGCCGGGAGGCGTAGAGGGGCGGTACCAGGAGCATTGGAGGAAATATTCCATCAGTTCCTGATCGTCGAAGGCGTAGCCGTGGAGGGCGATGATCTGATTGCGAATGAGCAGCAATTGGTCAGCATTCAGACCCGCAAGATCTTCTTCCGTGAGCCTTGTATTGCTGCTCTTGGAAAGCAGCAGTTCCGTATCGGGATCATAGTACGGTATGTATGGATTGTTGGGAGCGGGTGCGAAGTCGCCGCTAACGATCTTTTCATAGAGCCCGATCAACTGAATATTGGCACTTTCCTGGTCGCTGAGAGTGGCTTGGTCAAACTCAGCTTCCCCAACAGCGCTCTGATACCAGTCTTGTGCATCGAAATAAGCGGAAAGATCCTTATCCCCAAAGATCACACCGTGGCGTGCCAGGATCTCACTGCGGGCAAGCTCCAGTTCCATTGCGGATAGCTGCTCCAGAGCATCAGCGGTCAGATACCGCTGGCTGCTATCAAGCAGGATCGGGCTGCCGTGTTCCATATAGGGGTTGACCGCAGGAGCGGTAGATTGCTCCGGGATCGGATCGGTGGCATCCGTGGCTTGAGGCTCGGTGGGCATAGGTGTTTGGCCGTTTCTGATACCAAACCAAATGCCCAGCGCCACAACCAGCGCCAGAAAAACAGCAGCCACTATAATTGCCAGCTTTCGTCCGAACCGTTTGGCAGAAAGTTTCCGTGCCAGTTCCTCACTGCTCATGCCGGTGAGAAATTCTTTGACATATTCCTCCGGGTGTCCAAAATGCTGTTGGAGCGACTTCTCAGTGGCACCCGGATGATCTTCCAGATAGTCTTCTATGTCCGCTCTGATCCCCTGTGCCACGGACTTTCGATATACACCGCAGGCCTTTAAGGCGGCGGTTACCTGGCGGAGATATTTATTCCTCAGTGTCCGAACTGACATTTGCATCATCCTTTCTCAAAGTGCCGGTGTTAACAGCTTCCAGAACGTTTTCAATGCCCTTGCCGATATCCCGGTATTCCCGGAGAATCGCTTGCAGAACCTCCGCTCCGGCCGGAAGAAGATGGTAATATACCCGGATTCGCCGGCCCACCTTGACTTCGTAGGTACTCAGATATCCCTTCTGCTCCAAACGGTACAGCACCGTGTACAATGACGGACCCTGAATGTCGAACAACCCACCACTGTAGGTTTTCAGTTCCTTTGACAGCTCATAGGGATACCGGTCTCCCTGGGACAGCAGGGAAAGCAGGAGCATCTCCGTACTGCCCCGCTTGAAGTTTGTGGAGACGTCAAAAATATGTTGCTGCATCTCTTTGTCCAAAGAACATCCCCCTTTCTAGAATGGAACTATATATAGTAAAACATAAAACTAATTGTTAGTCAATAGTAGTTCACAATAAATAATGTTGACAAACAAATATGCGTATGCTATATTGAAATTGGCCAATATATCGAACTCTGATTTGTGAGGTGAGGAAGCATGAAGAAGATTTTGTTATGTGTGTTATTAACCTGCTTAATTGCTTTTACGGGTTGCTATGGAGGCGGACCGGAAGGATCGACACCGCCTGCCACCGTACCCACGGTGGTTACGGAACCCACGGCGGCACCTACTGTGCCAACGGAAACGACACCTCCTGAGACGATGCCGACAGAGCCAGCTCCTCCCGAAACCACGGAGCCTCCCAGAGAGTATGTACCCCAAGACCCGGATACTACCGAATACCCGGAGGATTACATCCAGGCCACGCTGTCATTCTTCTCCGGAATGCTGTATGTAAACGACAACCGGGCGGATGCACTGGCAGACGAACTGCCGGATGGCTATATCTACATTGGCGTAACCGGTAATGCCGGGCCATCCACGATGATACCACGGCGGGCATTGGTTACTTGCAATGTTCCTGAACATACGGAATTCTATGGCTCCCTGGAGGAACCGGATTATATCTATTTTGAGCTGGATGGCAAGTACCGCCGGATGATCCGGGCAGGTCTGGTGGAAAACTATTGGGATGATCAGGAGATCAATCCCAATGTTCCGGAAAATTACACAGAACTGTTTTTTGAGAGTCTGCTGAATGCCACTTTCAGCCAAAATCGTTACCATTGCGCCACCTATTCGGAATTTGACAGGCCGGAGGATGTGGATCTTTGGTATTTGTTCTACAGCGGATTTGATGCGGAACGGCAGAAGAAGCTCACAGAAGCGGAAGAAAAATTCCTAATATCCGATGGCTGGAACAAGTCGCCAATCGGCCCCGTGGGCAACGCAAAACGGCTGCCGGTATGGCGGATGGATGGGGATCTGAAACGATTCTTCGGCATCAGTTTTGCTGATACCAACGGTGTAGGAATCAATAAATGGCAAAGCTACTGGCATGAAACCGGCTGCTACTATGTTTGGCGCTCTGACTCCATTGGCACGATCTTGATAGTTGACGAAGTGGTATATGATGAAGACAGCGGCGTTTACGCGGTTACATATACTATGGAGTATTGGGGCACCAGAGTAATGCGCTTGCAGCTAACAGGCGATACCTTCCAGATCCTTTCCAACAAAGTAAAATATCCATATCAAAGTCAATAATCAGCGCGGAAGCAAGATAGAAAACACTATTCCCCGGTACACGAGGTGTACCGGGGAATATTTGTGTGTAAAAAACCGGAAAGCTACTGTTTTTATTGTAAGATAAATGATCGTTTAGCTTATCAAGCGCCGCAGGCACAAAGGCTTCCCCCGGGGGGGAAGGCTTTAACGGTGCATCCAGTTTCGTAAGATAAACGATCATTTATCTTTTTTTATTTCTTTTTTGCAAGCTTGGCGTGTTTGCGGTATTCGCTTGGTGTCAGGCCTGTGTAGCTCCGGAACAGCCTACTAAAATAGGTGTAATTGTAAAAACCCACAGTCTCTGATATGGCAGCAATGTTCTGCTTTGTATCGCGCAGCATCCGTTCCGCCTTTTGCAGCCGCCGCTTGGTGATATATTCGTTTACGGTACAGCCGTAAAAATCATCAAATTTCTTATAAAGAATGTTCTTGGATACATGCAGTGTCTTGCATAGGTTTTTTACCGACAGATCGGAAGCGATATTATTCTCAATATAATCCGTAGCATAGTTGATAAATTTATCGTAGTCGATCTCCACGGCGTTTTCAAACAGAATGTGGGAGATCAAGTGAATGATGGCATCCAGCTGCGATTGAGAAAGATAAGTAAGGCTTTCATAATGCTTAACGATCTCCTCCGGATCCTCCGCCCAGTGAAGCAGCTCCTTGATCTCGGCAGGATTCTTTTTTAAGCGGACTCTTCCCAGCATGAGATACCCGGCCACAAAGCCGTTTTTCAGAATCGGTACAACGGTATCCAGCACGCCAGCATGGCATACATGGGAAACAGGCCGCTTTTCTTTGGTACAGCGCTCCAGCATAGCCCGGTCCGAGTGGCTACATTTCAGCTCGCCCACCTTTGTGTTGGTGATCATATGACAGAAAGTATCGTTTTGAGTCTCATGGCTGTATATCTCATTGTATTTGGTGTCGCTGAGACATATACTCATATCCGTGATACCGCAGATATCATCAATGATACTTTTAATTCGTTCAATATCATATTTGACCGTCATCATACTCACCGCCTTTAAATTATTGTAATGTTACAGGTTTACATTGTCAAGTTTTTTCCTTTTTGGGAAGATAGTGCAACTTTCAAGGAAAATAGTTACTATATTTTTATTACAGCATTCTATATGATTTAGTTAAGCTGCATAACTGTGTAGCACAGCGCTCCTACGCGCACAAAACCATTATCTATTTAACCGGCAATGCACTTTGCCGGAAATATGAAGGAGGAAAACACATGCCCGTATATGAATCCATTAAGAATGCGGACAACAAAATCGTAATCTCCGCACAGAACAAAGACTCCGTTGTTTTCGGTTGGGAGAAAGTCGTTGACGCTCTGGCTGCCAAGGTCGCTGCCGGTGCCAAGACCATCGCTGTTGACGGCTGGTATGGCATCAACTATGAAAAGATCGCCAATGCTCTGGCTGCCAAGATCGGTGATGTTGTTCTGATCCCCGCTCATGAGCTGTATGTTTCCAGAGAAGAGATCATCGCTTACAACCAGCCCTACGTTACCGACGACCCCGGCTTCGGTAAGGTCAATAAGGCCGGCGTCATCGAGGACATCATGGACAAGGCTGTTGTTTCCGCCACTAAGGAAAAGCTGGCATCCGGTAAAGTCACCGTGATTTACGGTACCGGCGCTGCCATCAAGGAATTCGATGCAGTTCTGGATGTCAAGTGCTACGTTGACAACACCCACCAGAAGGTCCAGTGGGATATGCAGACCGGTAATCTGGTAGCTTTCGGCTGCACCGAGCCCACCAAGAATTACAGCTGGAAGGAATATCACTATTCCGATTACTACATGCTGGCCCGCCAGAAGGAATACATGTACGGTGCCATGGACTTCTACGTTGAGAATTTCTTCGCAGACGATCTGGTTCTGGTTCCCAAGGCTGCTTACGATGAGATCATGTCCACTCTGGTCAAGTACCCCATCCACGAAGTTAAGATTTTCAGCCCCGGTCCTTGGGGTGCATACCGCTACGAGCAGATGGACTACGGCGTAGAAGGTCTGGCCAACAACGCATGGAACAAGATTGCCGGTCCCGAGCTGCGTATCCTCATTGACTTCGGCGGTGAGAGAAGCATCTCCATGCCCATGCTGAACGCCATGCAGTACGGCGAAGAGCTGGTTGGTAGTCTGATCCACAAGCAGTACCCCGGCCTGTTCCCCCTGGATATTTGGCTGGACGACGGCTGGCATCCCACTCCTCAGCCCGCTGAGAGAATCTCCATGCCCATGCACATCCACCCCAGCAGCAAGTATGTTGAGGATCATTTCGACGAGCCTCTGGGCCGTTACGAGACCTACTACATCGCTGAAGCTTACGAAGGTGCCAACACTTGGATGGGCTTCCATGACGATGCCGACATCGAAGAGTGGGAGCGTCTGTGCGAAGAGTCCCAGAACATCAAGCCCATCGACAACTGGAAGGACTTCATCGCCAACTGGCCCAGCAAGGAAGGCGACCTGTACTTGATCCCCCCCGGAACCATGCACGGCCACGGCGGCAACCAGATGGTTCTGGAAATGGACACCAACCCCTCCATCAACGGCACTGAGTACTCTTTCTTCGAGTATGACTTTGCCCGTCCCTCTTGGGATGACGATGCCAAGACCATGACCGGCAAGCCTCTGAAGATGCATCTGGAGCATGGCCGCAACATGGAAAAGACCAGAAGAGCTTCCTGGGTCAAGGATCACCTGCTGTCTACTCCCAAGGTCATCAAGTGGACCCCCGAGTACTACATCGTTCAGTACAAGTCCACTCCCGTTATGCCCTACCATGTAGAGCGTATCCACTTTGAGAAGGTCGGCCAGCTGTCCACTGAGGGCAAGTTCATGTACATGTGCACTCTGACCGTCGGCTCCAAAGTCACCGTCGTTTCCAAGACCAACCCTGCATACAAGGCTGAGTGTGACAAGTTCCAGTCTCTGGTCATCCCCGCTTCCTTCGGTGATTTCGAGATCATCAACGAAGAAGGCGGCCGCGCTACCTGCGTGCTGCAGCGCTGGAAGAAGGGCTAATTTCAAAACGTTATAACCGATACACCTTTGAGAGGGTATCCTTGATAAGGATACCCTCTCATGTAATTAATAAGGAGGATTCCTATGAATATTCTGGCAATCGGTGCCCATCCCGACGATATTGAAACCTCCTGCGGAGGTACGCTGGCTAAGTTTGCCAGCCAGGGACATAAAGTCTTTACCGCCACCGCCACCAACGGTAATGTAGGCTCCGCCACACTGCCTATGGATGAGATCGCAGCCATCCGCAAGGAAGAAGCAAGAAAGGCCGCCGCCGTCATCGGCGCGGAATATATCTGCCTTGACTACGATGACGAAATGTTCTTCGAGGACCGGAAAGCACGGCTGGCCTTTATCGATCTGGTGCGCTACTGCAAAGCAGATCTGATCCTCACCCACAATCCGGAGGATTACAACCCGGATCATGAGCTGACCAGTAAGATCATCAACGATATTGCCGTTATGATCCCTGTTGCAAAAATTGAAACACCAAACAAGCCCTACGATAAGATCCCCATGATCGCCTATTTTGAGCCGGTAAACGGCCTTGGCTTTGTTCCCACCGAATACGTAGACATTACCAACTTTTTTGATAAGAAAATGGAGATGTGTCTGTGCCATCAGAGCCAGATATCCTGGATGCAGGATAACTACAAGGAAACCATGGCTGACCAGAATTTCTTTGATAACTACAGGACTATCGCCCGCTATCGGGGCATCCAGTGCGGTGTCCAGTATGCCGAAGGCTTCCGCATGGCCAATGATGCATTCCGGGTAGCACCCTTCCGTGTACTGCCATGATCAATACTTACATAAAGAATCACCCGATTCATGGCAAATGCCTATTTGCCGATAATGGGGTCATTGAAGTGGGTATTCCACTGGAATTCGGCCTGCGCGTAGCGCACTTTTCTTTCTGCGGTGGCAAAAATGTATTCTTCGAGCAACCAAAGGATATGGAGACGTTCACCACAAAAGATGGTTGGCGGCTTCGGGGTGGACACCGGCTGTGGCTTGCCCCGGAAGGCGATCATGATTATTATCCGGATAATGACCCTATCGAATACCATATCGAGGGAGGCACTATCCTGCTGACCCAGCAAGAAGACCCCCGGCTGCGCGTCATCAAGCAGTTTGAACTCACTTTTGACGGTGATAAGCTGAGAGTGAACCACCGCGTCACCAACACCGGTGACGTTCCCCTGGAATGTGCCTTGTGGCCTATTTCCGTCATGGCCCCCGGCGGAACAGAAACCGTCTGCCTGCAGCACCGGGACGGTGGTGCTGCCCACTGCAACCGGATCTCCACATGGTTTTATACGGACCTGGGAGATTCCCGTGTTACATACACCCGGGATCAGGTCGTGATCCGGCAGCAACCGATAGAGCAGCGATATAAGATCGGTATCGGACACCCCAGCGGCCCGGTCCGTTACGAAAACGGCGGCATCGTATTTGAAGTAGATTATCCGGTAATGCCGGACATGCTCTATCCCGACGGAAATGTTTCTTATGAGACTTTCTGCAGCCGCTACATGATGGAGATGGAGACCTTGTCCCCTCTGGGAACTATCCTTCCCGGCGAGGCTATGGAGCACCCGGAAACCTGGACACTAATAAAGTGAAAGGAACGATCACTATGAAAGTAAATATCGCGGCAGTCGGTCTTGGCTGCCCCTTTGAAATTGGCTTTAATGAAGCAGAATCCCTGCTGAATACCACCGTGGACACCCTGAACGCACAGGGTATCCACTGTACCAACGTAAATGTGGTCATGCACGATCTGGACACCGTAAAGCAGGCCGCTGAAGTTCTGCAGAAAACGGAAATGGATGTGCTGTTGATCTGCATCGCTACTTGGAGTGAAGATCATCACCTGCTGGATCTGCTATCCTACATTGATAAGCCTGTCATTCTGCGGGCATATCCCGCCAGAGACACCGGTTCTCTTTGCTGCGCCCACCAGATCGGCGCCGTATTCACCGATATCGGCAAGGGCTATGAATTTGTTTACGGCAATGCAGATAATCTGGCCTGCGCACTGAAAACTAAGAATATTGCCACCGCTTATGCACTGGTCAACTGCATGAGCAAGGTGCGCATGGGCGCTCTGGGCGGCCGTGTCAAGGGCATGACCGAAATCGCTTATGACGAATTCTCCATCAAGCAGAAGATGGGCGCCCGGATCGTCAATCTGGACGAGAAAGAAATGACCGAGAAGGTAGCACAGATCACCGACGAAGAAGCAGAAAAGCTGCTGGAGGAGAAGAAAGACATGCTTTGCGGCTGCAAGGTGCTGTCCACCCACGAAAGCATGTTGGAATCCATGAAGTTCTACGGTGCTATGAAGCAGCTGGTGCAGGAATACGACCTGCAGGCTCTTTCCGTCAAGTGCTACACCACTTACATGGGCAAGGTCTGTCTGGGTTACTCCATTCTGGCAGAGGAAGGTATCGTTGCCTCCTGCGAGGGCGACGTGACCAACGCGCTGACCATGAAGCTGCTGTATGAACTCAGCGGAAAGCCCGTCAACAACACCGACCTTCTGTACGAAGACGAAGAAAAGAACACCTTCCTTTTTGCCCACTGCGGCAGCTCCGGCTTTTCCATCGCCGGTGGCGAGATCGAGCTGGCTCCTGTACGTCTGGCGGAGACCGGTGTCTGCAGCCGCTTTGTGGCAATGCCCGGTAAGGTCACCGCTGTGAACATCTGCGGCCACGGCGAGCAGTTCCGCATGGCTGTTATGGTTGGCGATGCCATTCCCTGCGGCATGGAATTCCCCGGCAATCCTGTTGTTATTCAGTTTGAAAAGCCCGTTGCACAGATCAACGAAGAGATCATGGCCAACGGTATCGGCCACCACTGGATGGTCGGCTACGGCGATTACCGTGAAGAGCTGAAACGCTTCTGCAAGATTCAGAATATCCGTTATTACGAAATCTGAAAGGAGATCATATTATGAAAAGATCCGAGATCAATGCCGCCATTAAAAGCGCACTGAAGCTGTTTGAAGAATACAAGATCACCCTGCCTCCCTTTACTCACTGGACCCCCGAGGAGTGGAAGACAAAGGGCCCCGAGGTACAGGAGATCAAGGACAATATGCTGGGCTGGGACATCACCGACTTTGGTCAGGGCGATTTCAGCAAGATCGGTTTGTTCCTGATCACTATCCGCAACGGCAACCAGAAGATGGTGGACAAGTACCCCAAGACCTACGCTGAAAAACTAATGATCGTTCGCGAGAAGCAGATCACCCCCATGCACTTCCACTGGAACAAGATGGAAGACATCATCAATGCCGGCGGCGGCAACCTGATCATTAAGCTCTACAACTCCACTCCCGACGAGAAGCTGGCTGACACCGATGTGGTGGTTTCCATGGACGGCGTGCAGCACACCTTTCCCGCCGGTACTGAGGTTCGTCTGGAGCCAGGCCAGAGCATCACCCTGACCCGCGGTCTGTACCACAGATTCTGGGGCGAAGAGGGCAAGGGAACGGTCCTCGTTAGAGAAGTTTCCATGTGCAACGACGACTCCAATGACAACTGCTTCTACGATCCCGCCGGTCGTTTCCCCGAAATTGAAGAAGACGAGGCTCCTCTGCGTCTGCTGTGCAATGAATATTAAGGCATCAATATATATCGATTGTCACAGGATTTTCACATAGCACAACGCACCATTTGATATCAGAGGTAAGCTTATGCAATCTCCATTCCCGGAAGGATTCCTATTTGGTGCCGCCAGTTCTGCGGTTCAGATTCCGGAAGACTATCAGCAGGTCATCCGCGATAGATTTGTGGATTGATTTCTAGCCAAAACGCAAGAACACCGCCGCCTACGACAACGTAGGCGGCGGTTGTGTATGTTCAGTCAAATCCGAAAAATTTGCAGACCTTATTCTCCTTATCTTTTTTCTATCCATTCTCATTATATCTCCAGCCAAAAAACACAATGCAAAAATTGACAATTAGTTCGCAAAAATTCTCCAATCGTATTGCACCTATCTATCCTTTGTGCTATATTGTTTTCAAAAGGGGTGGTGGCATGCTTTACGAAAAAATGCTTACAGAGCACAATGCATATGTATTATATATTGGCGATTCCCGCGACTACGAACTCCATTGCCACCCGGACCTTGAGATCAGCTATTGTTTACAGGGCGCCTATACGATTGTTGTCAACGACAAACGTTTTTGCTTGAAAGCGGGAGATCTGGTCATTATCAACGCCATGGAAATCCACGAGTTTTTTCAGGATCCTGCTTACACCGCAAAAAGATTGACCATAAAGGTTGGACCCGGATTTTTAGGAGAGCATTTTTCCTTCGCCACAAGGCTGCATTTTGACGCAGCCTTGTACCATCTGAACGGCGATGATCCGCGCTACGATGATGATATTTCTCTTCTTCGGTTTTTAGACAGCACCGTCTTATTACACCCGCATCGCAGCGGTTTTTCCGAACTGGCTTTACGGGGAAATTTATACCTTATCTGTTCTATCCTTTTTCAAAAGTTACAAAAAACCCACGGCACAAGTACCGCAGGTGTGTCTACACAAGACATTTTGAGAATCGAAATGTCTCTCAACTTTATTTACGATAACTATTCCAAACCGATTACTCTGGATACCGTGTGCACGTTCTGCGGATATAGCAAAAGTCATTTTTGCAGAATGTTTAAAGCCATTGTTGGGGATACCTTTCATAATATATTAAACCGCCATAGAGTAAAGATTGCCTGTCTTCGCTTGAGAGAAAGCCGCTCCCCTATTGCAAATATTGCTTCCGATGTAGGATTTGCAGACTCGAAAAGCTTTTGCCGAGTCTTTAAAAAGCTTATGGGTGTTAGTCCTGCCTCTTATCGCAGAAATACTGTTTCCGGACAAACCGCTCCCAAAGCATAACGAAGGATTGTGACCAACTTATGGAGAAAAAAAGCAAACACCGTGTCACACTGCGCGATATTGCCAATGCGACAGGTTACTCTGTGAATACTGTTTCCAAGGCCCTGCGGGATATGCCGGACCTGTCGGAGCAGACGAAAGCAGCCATCCGGGAGGCCGCGCACAGCATGGGCTATGTGATGAACGATATGGCCAGCGCCCTGCGCAGCGGTTACACCGGTGTTCTGGCACTGATCGTCAGCGATATTTCCAATCCCTTTTTTGGAATTCTCTGTAAGGAGATTGAACAGCAGGCTGCCAAGCATCACTACACTGTCATTGTTTTCAACACGGAGGAACAGGAGGACCGTGAAAGCCGAGCCATCCGTACCGCCCTTTCCAAAAATGTAGACGGTATTTTGTTGACCCCCTCCCAGCATAGCACCAAAAATATTGCCCTGCTGCGGCAGTGGGAAAAACCCTGCGTGCTGATCGGCCGCCACTTTTCTCAGCTTCCCACCGATGCTGTCTTGTTTGATGATGACAACGGCGGCTATCTGGCTGGTAAGCATCTGGTCGAGCAGGGCTACCGCCGTATTCTTATGTTAAACGCACCCCATAACTCCAGTGCTCTGGACCGGGCCAAAGGGTTCTGTCGTGCAATGGAAGAGACCGGTATTGCAAATAAGGTTGTAACACTGGATAGTCCACTGGGTGGCATCTCGCAAATTCTGGAACAGGAATATGCGCTGTTCCAATTTGACGCCATATTTGTCTACAGTGATCTTCTGGCAAGGGAAGCTGTTTACTGTCTGCAGCAGATGGGGATAGATCCCCGCACCGTGGGCATTGTAGGCTTTGATGACATCCAATCCCGATTGGCGCTTCCCTTCCCGCTGACTTCCGTCAGCGTAGGAAAGGCCGCCTTTGGTGAGGCTTTAGTTTCGCTGCTGATGAAGCGTATTGAAGACGGTACCGGAGAATCTGCCATTCAAACAGTTCTGCCCACATACTTGGTTGTCAGAAACAGCACGCCCAAAAAGGAAACAAAAAACGTCTTGCTGTAAATCAGCAAGACGTTTTCTTATAAATGCAAACAGGCGCTTATCTGTGAATATACATTCTTGTCATGTCCGGCTCCCCATCGCCTTGCACCATACATAAAAATTCCCATCCATACCTTTCGTAAAAACCAGTGTGGTCGGTGACTAAGTAAGCAGGCGAGATTCCCTTTGATCTCAAATCCTCCACTGCCATATTCAGAAGCTGGCCGGCAATTCCCCGGCACCGGTGTCCTTCCTCCGTATAAACAGCGCAAACATTTGGGGTGAGATCTTTTCTGTCATGAAAATCGTTTTCGATCACACCCAATCCACCGATTATCTGCTCATCTTTTATGCAAAGATACCAGCCATATTCCGTTTCGCTGTGCAGATAGGCCTCCATGCATTCCACATAAGCCGCTTTTGGAACACCCCACTTGCTGTGGAACCACTCCGCAGCACGATCCATACATTCCTGCTTTTCCCGCAATGTTATATATCGATATGCTTCCATTTGACAATTTACTCCTTTGTTACTGGGGCTATATACCTGTAACAGAATTATACATTGACACCAGAAAGAAATCAAGAAACACTACTTCCATTTTATATCCCGCACGATTCTCATTTATTTTTCTCTAATAGATAAAAACGGAAGAAATTCAAATATATAAGTAT
Organism: Faecousia sp.; assembly: GCA_045653485.1. Taxonomy (GTDB): domain Bacteria; phylum Bacillota; class Clostridia; order Oscillospirales; family Oscillospiraceae; genus Faecousia. The sequence continues at coordinate 46,993 of JAZOLX010000053.1, forward strand.
CCCCCACCTTCCATGCTGAATGGAAAGTGGGGGAATCATGTTTAGACACCAAACAGGATCCAAATTAAAATGTAGGCTGGGATAATTGCCGACAGGGTAAAGGGAATACCGATCTTAAAGAAGTCACCATTGGAAACTTCGTGGCCTTCCTTACGGAGAATACCAATGCCGGTGATGTTGGCACTGGCACCAATGGGAGTGCAGTTACCACCTAATGTCGCACCGGACAGCAGGCCAAAGTACAGTGCGGTAGAATCAATACCCATCTCTGTGGCGATACCGGCAATAACAGGGATCATTGTCGCAACATAAGGAATGTTATCAATAAACGCAGAGATCAGCACGGAGGCCCATACGATGATGGTGTACATCAGGAAGGGATTACCGGCACCCAGTTTCGCCAGCAGTGCAGCCAGTGCGTCGATGACACCCATGTTGCCGATTCCGCCAATCATCAAGAACAGGCCCACCAATAGACCCAGTGTTTCAAAATCGATGGCCTTCAAAGGCGTCACGATGGCATCCATATTCTTTTTCTTGGCATAGTTGTAGATCAAACCAACAACCAGCAAAGCAGTACAGATCAAGCCATTGGTCTCGGCAGGCATCTCAAAGGGCAGGAAAGAAGCTACAATCAGCAGCACAATAGCACCCACCAGCAGAATGGTAGGAACCATATCCTCAACCTCGGTCACCTTGCCGGTCTTGGGGATTGCTCCTTTTTCCTTACGGAAAGTGAAGTACACAATGCAGGCAGAGAGAACCGCACCCAGTTCCACCATGAAGAACATACCGGGCTTGCCTTGGTACCAAATGAAGTCCAGGAAGCTCATATCCAAAGCGGAACCCAGCATAATGGCGGTTGTATCGCCAACCAGTGTAGCAGCGCCCTGCAGGTTGGAGGAAACCGCGATAGCAATGATAAAGGGTACAGGATTGGTCTTCAGCTTTTTGCAGATCTCGATAGCAACGGGAGCGATCATAAGAACGGTAGCCACGTTATCCACGAAAGCAGAGATAATACCGGCGAACAGGCTCAAAGAAACGGCTGCCCACTGGACATTAGGTACCCGGTTCATAATCATATCCGCCAACCGCTCGGGCATACGGCTGTCGATGAACAGCTGAACAAGGCCCATGGTGCCACCAATCATCAGCAGAACATTAAAGTCCAACGCGCCAATAATTTGGTTGAAAGGCAGCATACCGGAGACAATAAAGATCAAACCGGAAGCTAAAGCGATATAAGGACGGTACTTGCTGAATGTCAGCATCAGCACATAGGTTGCCGCAAAAAGAATAATTGCAGGTAACACAAAAAACATTCCTTTCCAATCAAAAATCAATTTATTATACTGTGTATCCAGTTAAGATTGGGCAAAGAAAATACATGCTGCTTGTTTCGCTTCCGATATATCTTGTAGGGGCGCATCACGATGCGCCCCTGGGCGATTGCATTCAAAAACCGCCTTACCCATTTACGGGCAAGGCGGCAAAATTAGAGTAAATATTATATACTTTTGATTAAGAATCAGTGAAAATTTCCGGGAATCAATCTTGACCATCCAGTATCCGGTAACCTACACCCAATTCATTAATAATGTAGCGGGTTTCCCCAGGTTTACAACCCAGCTTTTTGCGGATGTTTGCCATGTTGACCTGCAGTTTTTTCACGCTTCCATCATCCATGGTACCCCAAATTGCACCGATAATTGCACTATAGGTCATGACTTTTCCCGGGTGTTGGCTCAGCAGAGAAAGGATATTATACTCTGTCTGTGTCACATGGATTGTTTCGTTGCCCACAGATACCTGTCTTCGATCGTAGTCAATTACAAGATCATCCAGTTCAAAGACACTGCCGGGGGCTGCCGCCTGCAGATTCATACGGTTGATCCGCAAAGAGGCCCGGACACGGGCCAGCAGCTCTGCCGTGCCAAAAGGTTTTGTAATATAATCGTTGGCTCCCAGATCCAGCGCAGATACTTTGTCCTTTTCGTCTGTTCTGGCGGAAAGAACGATGATAGGGATCATACTGCTGCGACGGGTGATCCGGATAAATTCTTCTCCGTCCATATCCGGCAATCCCAGATCAAGCACCACAAGATCCGGCACATGGGATGTCATCATCAAGATTCCCTGCTGACATCGCTGAGCAGTTAAAACCTGATATCCGTTGGTATCCAAAACAGTCTGGATCATGCTTAAAATATTGCGGTCATCTTCCACCACAAGGATTTTATATTTATTGTTTGACATCGTCAGATTCCTCCATTTCCAGAGCAAAACTGAATACCGCGCCACCGTTGGGACGGTTACCGGCTTTCATTTCTCCGCCATGGGCTTTGATAATGGTTCTGCATACACTGAGTCCAATACCCATATTACTGCGCGCCGAATCTACCGGTGCTTCACTGTCTAATAATCCCGTAAACAGGTGCACCATTCTTTCCTCGCAGATGCCGCAGCCATCATCTTCCACAAAAAATGTCGCTCTGTTGTTTTTCAATTCCACCCTAAGCCAAAGATTTTTCATGCCACGGGCATGGAATACCGCATTTTCCAGCAGATTCATCAACACCTGTTCAATGAGCATCGGATCCATCGGTATACTGACAAATTCCTCCGGTATGGATACCTGCACCTTTTGGTCCGGGTAGTGCTTATGAAACTTTACAAGCAGCGCATCGATCAGTTCCTCCAGCACCGTACTGTGCTTAGACAGGCGGACCTTATCCGCATCCACCCGCGTAACGGACAACAGATTCTCCACCATACGGTTCAGCCATTGGGAATCCGTTTGCATATCTTTCAGCAGCAACAGCTGTTTTTCTCGGGGAATGCTTTCAAAATTCTCAATGATGGCAGAGCAGGAACCGTAGATAGAGGTAAGAGGGGTACGCAAATCATGGGATACCGCCCGGAGCAGATTGCCCCGCATCCGTTCTTTCTCAGCTTCTGCCTTTAGCTTCTCCTGTTGCTTCAGCCGGGTGGTCAATGCACCGGTCATGGTAGAAACGATCAACATGACTACAGCGGACGAAATACACTCAGGAGAGATCAGATCAAAGGCCCAGTATGGATATGTAAAGGCCCAGTTTACAGCCAATACACTAATCAGGCTGGCTGCAATGCCGAAGCCATAGCCCTGAGTCCGCCAAGAAACCAGAAACACACCCAGCACAAAGATCATTGGCGTCATGGTTTTTGTATTAAACTGCATGACAAGGAACAGATTTACCAGAAATACCACGATCAGGGTAATTATCGTAAATAAGCTATCAGTAACAATTTGCTTTTTGTTTACCATGATCATACCTCCGGGACTTCATATGATTGCATTATAGCATCTTTTTGTCGTAAATGCATCCCCTTATTGCATATAGTGAATCCCACCACTGGTAAAGAAGTAGCAAAATTTTATTGGAAAGAGAATGATTGTCATACGCCCGCTTCTTAAAAGAAGAACTGACCGCTGCACAGCAGCGGCCAGTTCTTTTGACGCTAAGGGGACTATATCAAAAATGGTCGACGGCTGTCATTGCTTTATTTTGCGTGGAATTTGCGGCGGAGAACATCATCCGCCATGTCGGCGGTGAATACACCCTGACATTTCGCAATGCTGCCGTTATTGATCCAACGGCTGTGCGCTTCGGCAATGAGCGCTTCGCCCATCGTGATTTCGCAGGGGGGCGTGAGTTTCTCGATCAGGCCTAAATATTCTTCCTCGCTGCAGCCGATTCTTTCAAGATACTGCGCAGCAAGCTCGGGAACAACGGCTTTGTTATATTCGTAAAAGTCTTTCTGGAATACCGCGCAGGCAGTGCCGTGAGGAATGCCGAAGGCTTCTGTGAGCAGGTAACCCATGGTATGGGGGAAGCATGTGCCGGTCACGTTGATGGCCAGACCGCCGTAAATGGAGGCACAATAGAGTTGTTCGCGGGTGGCATAGTCAAGATTGTCGCAGCCATTTTCTGCCATCACGCGAAACACCGGCAGCAGAAGGCGAATGCCTTCTACTGCATAGCAGCGGGAAATGTGGTTTGCTGAGCGACTGAAAAAGCTTTCTGCGCAATGGGCCAGTACATCAACCATCGTGTTTCGCGTCACCATGGGTGGCAGAGACATGGTATAGGTAGGATCGCCGAGAGACAGGGCCGGGAATATGGATTCGTGGTGAAAACTCTTTTTACGCCCGTCGGGTGTGGTGATCACGGAAACCTTTGTTACCTCGCTGCCGGTACCGGCCGTGGTTCCTACTGTAACGATTTTGAGAGGTGCCTTTGCCCAATCGAAGGCATAAAGCTGTGCCTGGGTAAGGCCGGGATTCGCTGCCAGAACAGCAATGCACTTTGCTGCACCCAGAGCAGAGCCGCCGCCAATTCCCAGAACAAAATCCGCTCCGGCCGCAATTGCCTTCTCCGCTGCTGCCATACAATCGGTCAACTTGGGGTTCGGACCAATTTCATCAAACAACAGCCAGCTCTGGCCGTTGATAGCAAGCGTATCGGTTACATCCTGCAGTGCACCGCAAGCTTTGGCAGAATTTTTACCAGTTACGATAAAGCAGACTTTTCCCAGCTTTGCAAGTTCTTTTGCACTGGCGCGTACGCAGCCTGCACCGGTCACCAGTTTGACCGGCATAAAAGAATTTAGATTCATTTGCGTCCCTCCTTTTTTCTGACTCTTATAATAACACACTTTTCCCTTTTACACTACCTGTTTGAGTCAAAGAAAAAACTAATAAAGGTCCTTGTTTTTTTCTGCTGCATGGTGCTATAATAAAGTCAATCATATAAGGAGGTCATCAAAATGATCAGAAAAGCAGCAGATTGCAAAAAAGAGTACCGTGAAAATATGCGCGGTGGAAACGGTACTGTAGAGATCACCAACTTTGCAACTCCCGAAGAGCTGAATAACAAGGGCCGCCTATTTGCCAACATTACCCTCAAACCCGGCTGCGGCATCGGCTTCCATGTACACGAAACCGATAGCGAACTGTTCTACCTTATGAAGGGCACTGCGCTTTATAATGACAACGGTGTTGAATATCTCGTTAGCGCCGGCGATGTTATGCTCTGCCCCGCAGGCACCGGACACGCAATTGCCAACAACGGTGAGGAAGATGCAGAAATTTGCGCCGTCATCGTCTACGCCTAATTCCCGAATCCCAAGAAGTGCTTGAGCCTCTAAGGAAATTTCATTTCTGATTGTACATTTTGGGGCGGTTTAACAATGAAAACCGAGAGTTAAACTTGCGAAAATAAACAAACACCTGACTATGGCAGAAAATGCCATGGTCGGGTGTTTTGTTATCAGCGCATGTTAATCGGAATGTAAAATATATGTAAATCCCTTGAAGTTTCCCACTAAAACCGCTAAAATTGTAGCAAATACATGGAGGTGAGGTTATGATCTGGTGCGTAGAAGACGATTCCAGCATCCGGGATATCGAAGTTTATGCTTTGACTTCTACCGGTTTTGAAGCGCGAGGCTTTGAAGATGGTGATTCTTTTTGGAATGCTTTGCAAACTGAGCAACCGGATCTGGTGGTACTGGATGTGATGCTCCCGGGCAAAGATGGTGTGACACTGCTGAAGATGATGAAAGCCTCTCAGGAATTGCGTGAGATCCCGGTCATCATGGCAACTGCTAAGGGCAGCGAGTATGACAAAATCCAAAGTTTGGATTTGGGTGCTGATGATTATTTGGTAAAGCCTTTCGGAATTATGGAGATGGTCAGCCGGGTAAAAGCCGTCCTGCGTCGGTGCAAACCCATTAAGGAGAGCAAGTCCTTTAAAATGGACGGTTTAGTGCTGAACCCTGACGAGCATACCGTTACCATTGACGGAGAACGAGTGATCCTAACCTATAAGGAGTATGAATTGCTGCATCTATTCCTTTCTCAACCGGGAATTGCTTTTACAAGAGAACAACTGCTTGTCAATGTTTGGAATACAGACTATATGGGAGAAACCCGGACTGTAGATATGCACATCCGTACCCTACGGCAAAAGCTGGGCGAATATGGGCATATCATTGAAACGGTTCGCAATGTAGGCTACCGTTTGGAGGCGAAACATGACAAGTAAAATCTTCCGTTCCACTGTATTGGTCGCGGTAATCGTCCTGCTATGTTCTTTGGGTATTGTGATGGGCGTGCTGTATAGCCACTTCTCCCAGGTTCAGGTGCAGCAGCTGAAGAATGAACTCAGCTTGGCTGTCACCGGCACAGAACAGTACGGCAATGCCTTTTTGGAAAATGTGGAGGCAGACCGGTTCCGTATTACATGGATCGACACAGATGGTAC
>JAZOLX010000054.1:0-19461 GCA_045653485.1 Faecousia sp.
AGAAGCCCACAATCAGATGTTCCGGGATGCTTTCAATCAGGTGCAGAACTCCGGCTCCAACCAGGACTTCGGCACCACCAAGGCTGCCAGAATGTACTTCTCTATGTCTGATCCCGGGCCCAATGCCTTTGCAGGGAATCCTGTGAATCCTCCGAAGTTTTCCAACTGAAAAGTGAAAAGCCGAAAAGTTGTTGCGGCGCAACGACTTTTCGGCTTCGTTTCTAAAAATGTGAAAAAAGTATATAGATGGTTATAATATCGCTATGTTTTGTAGTTCTGGATAAATCGCTGTGTCCAAATATAGACAAAGCCATATGCCCTCCACCTTCTGGGTATAGACATTGCCGGCACCCTCTTGCCTGTCTTTTTAGCCTCGCAGGCAAACGCCGTCCCACACCGCCCCGCACTCACAATCAGATAGGTGTACATTTACCCCCGGTTCCTACTCTGAGGCAATAAGCTTTAGTCAAAGTCGGTATAGTTGTCTTTGATCCATTCCTTTGCAATATACAGATCAATGGTATCGTGAATATCAATGGAGTCGTGAATCTCATAATAGGCGATGTTATTTCCCATAAAACCCCAGGGTTGCTGGCCTTCTGCGTTGCTCTCAAGAAGGAGTTTCACATTCAGTACCCAGAAGTTATGGGACAGGAAATAGCACACAGGAAGGTCCTGCCGGTTGGTAGAGATTTTACCCGTAATGCCTTTTTCGTACATCTGCAAGCGACCGTTGCTGTCAACAGTCTTTGCACGCAGGGGATGGTGGTCGTTGTCCTGATAAACTGGCACTACGGCGCTGATAGTCATGTCTTCCTGCATCATCCTGACGCAGGCATCGATCCACTCAGACTTAATCGTTACATTGTTTGCCAGAGTAACTACCAGAATATCTGGCAGTTCTGTTTCCTGCTCAATTACACGCAACGCATGCAAGATGCAATCAACGTGCTGACTAGTAGGCAGTGCCAGCTCCGCAGGGCGAACAATGGGAGTGTGCTCCAGTTTTTCCGCCTCGCTTAAGATCTTGGAATCGTCGCTACTGCAGTACTTTTTGGAAACAGTTTGCGCATGGCGCGCTGCATTTGCAGGGTAGTAAAGAACCGGATGGCCCAGACAATCGAGAATATTCTTATCCTTCAGGGTGTTGTTGCCACGGCCTGTCAATAATGCGTATACCTTCATTTTTCTGTTCTCCTTATTTATCGGTTGCTTTCTGCAACAGCCCAGTCTATCATCATCTTCATTCCTGTCTGGAAATCATAGTTGGGTTTCCAGCCGAGAGAGGAGTTAATCTTTGAATAGTCACCATAAATACCGAATTGGTCACCGGGGGTGCTGTCTGCGTATTTTACACTGACCTCATGGGGAAGCGCACTGCGGATCGTTTCCACGACAGTTTCCACAGTAGTAGGCACACCGGTGCAAACATTGAACACATCATAACCGCTTTCACGATTTAGAGCCCTCAGTACGGCATCTACCACATCATCTATAAATACGAAGTCGCGGAATCTGTCCTTACTGCCCTTAACATGCACATGGTGGTCATTTATTGCCATAGCCAGGAAAATGCTTGCCATGCCCTGACGGAGATTCTTCAGGTTCTGACCGGGGCCGTAGACATTGAAGAACCGCAACGCGGTACATGCAATTCCAAATTCAGAGAATATCCGCATATAATTTTCACTGGCAAGCTTACCTACCGCATAGAAGCTTTTAGGTATCAGTGCGGTGTCTTCCGGGCAGATGGGAGGAATATGATCGCCATATGTAGACATGGAACTTGCATAAACAAACTTTTTGCAGCCGGTTTCTTTTGCAAGCTTCAAAAGCAGCAGCGTGGACTGCGTATTGGTTTGCAAGTCATATACAGGATTATCAAAACTGATTTCACCGGAGCTCTGGCCCGCAATATGGATGATTGCATCAAAGTGCTCCCCTTTTAAGCTCTCAATCAGGGCAACGTCTGCAACATCCCCCTCGATAAAGCGGCAACCGCTGGGTACATGCTCTCTGCTACCCGTAGAAAGGTTATCAATGGTGGTACAGATATGCCCCTGAGAAAGTAGCTTCTCAACAATTGCGGCGCCGATAAAACCGGCAGCACCAGTAACAAGATAATTCATATTTGTCCGTCATCCTTTCTTTTTAGTTGTTTTCTTGGTATACATCCGTAAAGATACCCTTCAATCCCACAGGATTAACAGATACAATCTCCACATCGGGGTAAAAAGCCTGAGCAAAGGCTTTCAGGTCGCACCACTTTTGGATCACACGGTCAGACGAAACCGCGACCTGCAGATCTTTTTCGTGTCTTTCTATCGTTTTGGCATCCAGTGCATCAGGCTGCACAAAGTGTCCCTGAGAAGCATCACAACCCACCAGATAGATTCGCTTAGGATGGGTAAACAACGCAATCTGCATGGCGGAAAGTGCGATATTGGGCATATTTCCGACAGGTATCTTGTCAATATCACAGGTAAAGTGACTTTCAAAACCATCATTTACCATAAAGGAATCCGTGTAATACCGGCCGGCGTTACACGCAATACGGAAAGATTCTGGAATCTGGCGGGAATATGCTCCGCCAATTTGATGTCCAAAAAATTTCCGGCAATCATAATGCAAGAGATCATCCTGGAAGAAATATACACCTTCCCAATCATCTGCAATAAACCAGTCGTACTTTACATTTCTATTCAGCAGCGCTCTGTTCAGCGCAATATGCAGGGTGTCAGGGATCGGAATATACTTCTGCAAAGTGGGACCGCCACCACAAATGGCGATGCTTTTACCTTCGTTGCAGTTCTTGATATCACGGAAGCACTCTCCGTTTGAAATGGCTGCAGCAAGGCCAATCGACGAAATATAGTTGTTTTGGAGAATATACCGGTTGGCCAATCCGTCTATTCGCTGCTTGATGCTTTGTTTGACCTTTTTGAACATGAACATATAACTCCTTATTCTTGGTATTGTTCGGTGCGCTTATCTTCTTAACAGCATTTTTACTGCATCAAAACAATATTTCCTGTAAGAACGGATGCTGCAGTAGACAGCAAGGAACAGGCTATTGGGAAGCACGATGCAAATCACCAGCCGCAGTGCCAGCCCGCCAATGCCCTCATAGGGAATTAAACTGCAAATTGCACTACTGAGCACACAGGTCACAACTGTCACGCACGCATACAGGAGATTGGATAAATAGTACTTTTTGCTGGAGGCTTGAAAATACTTCTTGTATGTGATTCCAGTTAGCGCAACAAAGCTTGAGAAGAACGCCGTGACAATCGTTGCAATAATGATGCCGTCTACACCCAACCACAGGCCTAGTAAAATGTTTAGTGCCATATTTGCTATCATTTCACCGATGGTCACATATCGAAAATCCCACCACAGGCCGGCTGCTTCAGAATACAAGCTGCGGACCTGACTCAAGTTATTGATATAAAAATAAATACAGAATAATACCATCGTATGGTAAGGGAACACCAGTGATTCTCCTGCCCACAGTTTCATAAACGGCTGATACAGGCAGAACATACATGCCGAACACCAACCCACGATCCAGATAAAATAGAAATCGAATTTGTGGTGATCGTTCAGATTCTTTTCCCTTGTTTCTGTTGCGATGCTGTTTCCTACACTGGCGGCCATTGCCTGCAATACTACGATCAAAGCTGCTGCTACAGAAGTGAAGATATAATAGTAATTGGAGTACATAGTCACAGCGGTCAGACCAAGCAATACTGATACGATAATGCTGTCAAAGGAATTTCGCGCCAACAGAGAGAATCTACCCAAAGCTACACCCTTGATCTGGTTAGAGATGGCTTTCAGTTTTTCTATTTTCACTTTCCCCGCAGGGATCAGATCAGGAAAATACTTTCTGGTAACAGCCTCAACCGTTAAATTGGTAGCCAGCGTGAATGCCGGCAGCATAAGCGCATAGAGATAATAATTTTGAAACAGTACCAATACAGCAATCTGAAGGAGACTTCTAAAAATATTGACCAGCATTTCAATCATGCTGAGTACGTCCTGCCTTTGATAGGCTGTCAGGATAACATTTTTGTAACCAAAAGCGAAATAGGAAATCACACTGTTGCCCAAATAAATCAGGTACAATATGTACAGATTGATATCCGAAGGATATTCGCCCTTGATCAGCAAACGCAGGAAAGGCAGAACTAGGCATCCGCCCATGAGAATCACTGCTCCCACGATTTGGAAGATCCTGCGATAAAGAGCTAGGAGCTCACATATCTCCTCTTTATTGTCTACCGCTACAGGTTTATAAAGACTGAAAATGATCGCAGAAGTAAATCCCAGCTCCGCCACACTCAGCACTTGCAGAATGGAAGCGAATAAGCTTCCCAGACCGGTATACTCCGCGCCCATTTTATGTAGCATTACGGTGCGCACAATAAAGGGCAACAGCAAACCTACGACTTTGCCAACCATACCGGTTGAAATATTACGAATTGTATTTTTTGTTCTGTTTAGCTCCACGGTTAAATCCTCACAAAGAAGAGATTACAGCACCTTACAATAATCTCTTCAGCAATCGATTAAATCTGCGCTTGATTGCAGTTGTTTTATCCCTACAGATTCTTGCCTTTACATAACCTTTGCTATAAAAAACCTGAATGGAACGATCAAAGCTGGACAAATCATATGAGCAGGGATTTTTGCGAATTACATAGGAAGTATAGAGTTCTGCAATGAATCTCAAGTTATCTTCCTTTAGCTGCAGAAAAGTTTCTGTACAGATACTTCCATCACGAAGCAAATCGCACAGAATACTGGGATACTCCACAGCAAAGGCGTAGAACAGGTCATATTTTCCCTTGGGCCGATTTCCCACCGGCATTTCGCGCAGCAAAGGTCTGTTATCAATGATGTATTTATTCCGGTTTCTTTCCCAAAATAAAACAGTTGTATGGGGGAACAGCTCATTAAATACGGTGTCTTCAGGAATATTTTCAAAGTCGGTTTTCCAAAAGCCCATACCGGTAGAGCAAGAGGACCAGTAGGATAAGTTCTTTACAAAGGCATCGAAGCTGTCGTATGCAAAGACCTCCTCGGTTTTTTCCAATGCGCCAACAGAGAAAAACACAACCGGCTTTTCGCCTCGGTTCTCCTCAACAAACGTTATAAATGATTGCAACGCATTGGGAAGCAGTAATGTGCGGTGATTTATAAATTTAATAAACTCACCATTGGCTAGCTTGTATGCTTCAATCTCATTCAAAAACGGCAGTGCTTGGGTTTTCGCATACACGATATTGCTGTGTCGGTCTCTGTACGCAACCATCTGCTGACAAAAATCCTCATTGGTGCCGTTGTCTGTGACCACTACTTCAAACAGTTCCTCCGATACACCTTGTCCAAAGATGCTGTCCAACACCGGAAACACCCATTCTACCACACCGTTGGTGGGAATGCACAGGGAAATCAGCGGTTTAAGCATTGCCTTCCTCCATAATCTTTAAATAGTCCTCATAGCTGCGAATATACTCTTTGCCGTCATAGTGGGTGCTGGCCAGTACCAGCAAGACAGAGTCTGGGGAGAAATCATACATATCCTTCCAAATCATCCGGGGAAGATACACGCCTTGCATGGGACGGGTCAGTTCCACAATCTCCTCATTTTTTCCGTCGGTAATGCGCACCTTAGAAGATCCAGCTACATTGACCAGAACAAACTCCGATTCTCGATTGGCATGCTGGCCCCGAACCACGGTAGGGTCTGAGCCATAGATATAAAACACACGGGCAATGTCGAAGGGAATATCCTTTGCGCCCTCTACAACTACCAGCTTGCCGCGCTCATCACCCAGATCGCCAAAATTCAGCATCCGATACATTTCTTTAACAGCCATAATTCTCCCTCTTATGCAAACGCGTTGACCGCTTCAATTACCAAGGTCTGCTCCTCCTGTGTCATGCCGTTGTACATGGGAAGACTCAGGACCTCTTTAGCATACCTTTCTGTGATGGGATAATCGCCTTCCTTTTTGCCCAAATACTGATATGCCTCAGAAAGATGGGGAGGAATGGGGTAATGGATCAGCGTGCCAATGCCCTTTTCCTCCAGATACTTCATCAGCACATCCCGCTTTTCGCAGTGGATCACAAACTGATGCCATGTAGAATCCGCACCGGGGCGGACCTTTGGTAACTGGATCAAAGGATTGGTTATCTCGCGGATGTACCGATCCGCCAGAGCACAGCGCTCCGCGTTAAATTCATCCATATGGGTCAGTTTCACCCGCAGCAAGCCGGCCTGCAGCTCATCCAAACGGCTGTTGGTGCCCACCACTTGATTGTGGTAACGCTTCTCACTGCCGTAGTTTCTGTAGACCCGGAACTTGTTTGCCAGCGCCTCATCGTTTGTTACGATGCAGCCGGCGTCGCCGAATGCACCGCAGCCCTTGCTGGGATAAAAACTAAAGCAACCGATGTCTCCGAATGTGCCTACCACCTGACCATTCCAGCAATTGCCATGGCTCTGTGCACAATCCTCCACTACACGAAGATTGTACATTTTTGCAATCTCCATGATACGCGTCATGTCACAGGCCTGACCGTACAAGTGTACGACCAGAATCGCCTTTGTGTTAGGCGTAATGGCTGCTTCGATTTTCTCCGCATCGATATTGTCATATTCGTCGGGTTCTACAAACACAGGCGTCGCACCGTTCATGGTAATGCCCATTACGCAGGCAATATAAGCATTGGCACAGACAATAACCTCGTCGCCCTCCTTAATATCGAGGAGACGGAAGCTGATCCACAGTGCATCCAGTCCGCTGGCCAGACCAACACAGTATTTAGAACCGATGTATTTGGCCCACTCCTTTTCAAACGCCTGTACTTCTTTTCCAAGAATGTACCAACCGGAGCGAAGCACCTCTACCGCCTTCTTTTCATATTCTTCAGCGTGCAAAGAATACTGCCGCCCCAAATTATTTGGCATAATCATAGGATTCTTTCCTCCTTTGAATTCTGATATAATAAAGAAATCGTCTGCTGTATCAGCACAGACAGCGTTATATATAAGAAATTGATCAAACTCATAAGCGAATAGCTCACGGTTTCTTCTTTGGTAACCAATCCAATTGGCTGGAATCCTCCAGTCTTTGGTATAGCCGATCTATATTGCCCTGCACCATGGACTTGTCCAGTTTAGAAAAATCCACTTCTAACAGAGCGCTTATCAATTCAGAATCGAAGCGATATTTCATTACCTTCGCTGGCACACCGCCCACAATCGCATAAGGCGGTACATCTTTTGTTACTACGGAACCTGCTGCGACAATTGCCCCTTGTCCGATACGAACACCAGATAAAACCGTTGCACCATATCCAACCCAGACATCATCCTCTACGACGATATCACCTTTGGAAATCGCCTCGGACGATGTTTCGAAGGTGCACAATGTTTTAAACGGAAAAGTGGATATATTCTTCGTAGAATGATCTGCGCTTACTATAAAAGTTACATTGCTCGCAATAGAACAATAATTACCAATATACAAGCTGCCCTCACAAGATGAAATAATGGCAGAAATCGGTCCGTATGTGCATTTTCCTATATGAATTCGGTCAGTATTAACAATTGGGGGCATCAAAGATGCTTTATTGTGTGAGTTGCGTTTCCGCCATTCGCGACGACTTTTCAACTCCGCAAGATAATTTTTTGTTTTCAAGTATATCAACGAAGCTTTGCTAAGCAACCACTTCATAATTATATCCTTTCAGTCCAAATATAAATCCGATGCGCAATCCACAGACACCGGTCAAAATAATTACGAAATGCGTTTTTCTTTCCAGGAATGAAATATTCCAAGTACCCTTTTCGGAACAAATGGATAGATTGCCCTTTTTAGGTAGAATCCAACATGCGCAACGTGGGAACACCGAATGCTGATACAAGTTGTATCCAGCCAGTCAATCTTCCCGTGGTATTTTGAAATCATTTTACTAGTTGCGGTTCGATAGGAACGAGATTCCATATTTCCTTTCGATTCGTGACATATTTCAAGGGGGATGATATAATTTTCTCCACCGTTTAGGATGTTTTGATAACAAATATCCGCGCCATAAAAATGCCAATTTGCTGTTGTTACCTCATCAAACTGAATAGAACGGAAACGGTCTGCAGACATTGCAAAGAGGCACTCATCCAACGTTATGGCAGACATGTATGGTTTTGTGCAAGGAATGGTACGGCGTAACTTTTCTTTCGTTTCAAAAAGATTGCCATATATCTTTTTATCCTCCGGTGACACACCAGCTACGCCAACAATCGCATTCGGATGTTCCATTATAAATTCATAAATTTTCTCAACTGCAGCCGGATCCCACAAATACACATCCTGATGCATAAAAATCAGAACCTCACCAGACACCTGATTCGCATACCAATTATATGCCTTTGCTGCTGATGAGAACTGCTGATTCCCATTTTCAATTTGGAACAACTCCAGTTCTCTGAAAATCGTCTGATGCTCTACACTTTCCCTTGATTCTACAGCTTGCCTTTGATTCGTAATAATTGACAAGATTGAAACTTTCATATCTAGTATTACTTCCTTTCCAAATTTGTCATTTACCGTATTTTAAATCGTTCTGTTTGGTGCTTACTCGTAAGGGAAATAACCGACTAGACACCCTTTTTCAGACGATACAGCGCTTTATATAGCGCAAAGCTCATTCGCGCAAAGGTGATCATCCATTTCGAGGTGCATGCATATTTCTCATAAAAATAGCAATTGGCCTCAAAATCGATTTCCATAGCATTTATGGTCGAAATATGATTCTTTGTTGTTTCTGCATGAAAGTGGACAACCTCTAATTCATTACAGAAGTACACACTGCTACCTACAGATGCTAACCGTTTGCTCAGGATCATTTCCTCTGCGTACAGAAAGGTATGCTTATCAAACATACCTGCCTTATGAAAAGAATCTGCCCGGAGGAACATAAAGCAACCTGAGATCCAGGCACATTCTCCGCTGTTCCCGTTTTCAATCACGTCACTGCAGAGTTTTTTAGTAATCTGCATCTGTCTGTCCCTGCCTAAGACGCTGCCGAATGCACCTATCCAATAAGTTAATATCAAACGGCTAAACGAACTGAGCCAACGTCTGGGAGATTGCTGCTGCCCATTGGGTGATACAACCCTGGGACCCACTGCACCCACGCTGTTCCTTTCACAAAAAATACGTTCAACAACATCCAAATCCAGAGGTTTATTAAAAACCAAATCATTGTTGCTAAAAATATAATATGAATCATTCCAGCATTCTTGAGCGAGCAGGGCTCCCAGATTATTGCCTCTTGCGTATCCTAGATTCTCACCGCTATTGCAATACAGGATTTCCTGACTCTCATTCGCATAACGGTGGACAGTTTTTTGTGTGGCAACAGATGTATACTCCTGAAATTTACCAAAGGCATTTTCTAAAAGAACATTCTCATCTTCCTGTAGGCCATTCTGCACAATCACAACATGGGATGCACCTTTTTTCCCAAGACCTTCCAAACAGAGCCGAACATATTCAATTGTTTTTTGCAAGGACTTATAATCGACAATAATTAGAGAATACATGATTTCCTCTTTTGATAAAATGTATTATTGGCACCTCGCGACATGCGCTTGCTATCCAATCAAAAAGCTGCCTGTTCAGAGATTGATAGATACTCCTTAATAACGGAACGTATCTTCCAGACCCAGCCATTTCTGATCCTTCTCACTCAGATTCAAGGGTGTGCCGTCGGACAGGGCATAGCCCTCGGTGGACGCACTGCCGGCGTATTCACCCACCAGCTCGGGCCACTGGATACCGATGGCAGGGTCATTCCATGCCAGACCGCCCTCGTCATTGGCATGATAGAAATCGTCACATTTGTAGCAGAATTCCGCAGTATCGGTCAGCACCAAGAAACCGTGTGCAAAGCCTTTGGGGATGAGGAACTGCTTTTTGTTTTCTTCGGTCAGCAGGACACCGTACCATTTGCCGTAAGTAGCGGAACCGGTACGCAGATCCACAGCCACATCAAATACGCTGCCTTTAATGGCACGAACCAGCTTGGTCTGGGGATACTGCTTCTGGAAGTGTAGGCCCCGAAGTACACCCTTGGTAGACATACTCTGGTTATCTTGCACAAAGGGGATATCCAATCCGGCCTCGGCCATATCCCGCTGGCTGTAGGTTTCCATAAAGTAACCACGGTTGTCGCCGTGGACAGCGGGCATGATCACGCACAGGCCTTCAATGCCGCCCACATTTTTTTCAACAGTAATCTGTCCCATACTTATTCCCCAATTTCCTTCAGATAGCGGCTCAGCGCATCCTGCCAAGTGGGCAGAGGCATAAAGCCATTGGCCACCAGCTTGGACTTATCCAATCTGCTGTTAAAGGGTCGGGCCGCCTTGGACACACCATATTCTGCAGTTGTGACGGGATTAACTGCCATTTGGATACCTGCCTGCCGGAAGATCTCGTAGGCAAATTCGTGCCATGAGATATATCCACCCTCATTTGTGGCGTGATAATAGCCGTATTTTTCCGTTTCAATCATATCTACCAACAGTCGTGAAAGATCCAGTGTATAGGTAGGTGTACCAATCTGGTCATTTACCACCCGTAGGGTATTATACTTTTTGCTGAGGTTCAGCATGGTCTTGATGAAATTGTTGCCGTTCAACCCAAACACCCAGGCAATACGGACAATAAAATACTTATCCAGAGTATTTGCAACCGCTAGCTCTCCCTCCAGCTTGGTCTGGCCGTAGACGTTCAAAGGTTTGTAGTCCTTGCAATCCGGCTGCCAAGGCTTATCTCCCTGACCGTCAAAAACATAGTCGGTGCTGATATACACCATCTTGCAATCCAAGTCCTTGCAGACAGTGGCAATATTCTGGGTGCCGCCAGCGTTGATGGAGCGCACCTTTGCCTGTTTGTCTTCGTCCTCTGCCAGATCCACAGCGGTCCATGCTGCGCAGTGGACCACCACATCGGGTTTCACCGCAGTCAGGACCTGTTGTACCTGCTCCGCGTTGGTAATATCCATGGGAACATAGGTCATCGTGCATACGGCAGAGCCATCCTGAATACCACCATAGGCAGGGGCAAGATCGCTTCCTACTCCTTCATAGCCACGGCTGTACAATTCGTTCATTACATCGTGGCCCAGCTGACCGGCTACGCCGGTGACAAAAACCTTCATTCCGCTCACTCCTCAACCATTATCAAAATCATTAGAAAGTACTCCAATTACACCCTCAGCAATGAATTGCATACCAGCATCTCCTGGATGCGCTGCAACACCTGCATGCTCTACTATGTGGGTATTACCATAGGGGTCGACCACAGACGTCCCTAAACCGCACTGATACGCAGGGTTGCTCACAATTTCACTCAGGTCAAGGAAAACTACACCGCACTCTTCGGAAACAACCTTTTTAATTTCGTCCCGGTTCGCATAGCGCCAAAAGTCTCCAATCATGATTATCTTCGCGTTTACGGCGTTTTCCTGAATGTACTGGATCAAATACTTAAAATCTGTATGGAATGTTTCTAAGTTTGTTACATTTTCTCCGAGCTGAACCGTTATCAGTTCCAGTTCATCGCACAAATAATCCTCGATATGAACAACCATTTCCGCACGGTCAGTGGCCAAAGTTTCCCACATAGAGAATCCAACCGCCGCACTGTTTACCGCGCCCCTGTTTTCCCCAAGCCAGTTTGAAACGATATGGTAATAATCTTTATCTGTTTCCGATGCCGCCATTCCGATTTCATTCCACCAATAATCGCAAGTTTCATGGATCGTAATGCTATTACCAATCGCAAGATAATCAAATGTTTTATCTGAGCAGCTTTGGGAGAAAGCAAGTCCTGAATTCTTCTCCATAATGCTGTGCAGCTGTTGGTCTAACGCATACACCCGGCAGCCCAGCAGCATGACACAAAAAGCCAGAAAAACTAGCAAAACGCTATATATTGGGCTATTTTTTGTGTAGTTTGCCATATCTTTTATCATTTATTTATTAGCGGTTGCCGTACATTTTCTCATAGTAGTTCTGGTACTCACCGGAAATGATGGTCTGCCACCATTCCTTATTGTCCAGATACCACTGGATGGTCTTCTTGATGCCGTCAGCAAACATGGTTTCCGGCAACCAGCCCAGTTCATTATGGATCTTGGTGGGATCGATGGCGTAACGCATATCGTGACCCTTCCGGTCCGTGACATAGGTGATGAGGCTTTCAGGCTTATCCAGTGCCTTGCAGATGATCTTCACGATATCGATATTCTTCATCTCATTGTGACCGCCGATATTATAGACCTCGCCTACCCGGCCCTTATGGATGATCAGGTCAATGGCCTTGCAGTGATCCTCTACATACAGCCAGTCCCGGACATTCAGACCCTCGCCGTAGACGGGCAGAGGCTTGTCAGCCAGCGCATTGGCGATCATCAGGGGAATCAGCTTCTCAGGGAAGTGATAGGGGCCGTAGTTATTGGAGCAGCGGGAGATGGTCACAGGCAGACCGTAAGTACGGTGGTAGGCCATACCCAGCAGGTCTGCGCCGGCCTTGGAGGAAGAGTAGGGGGAGCTGGTGTGGATAGGGGTTTCCTCGGTGAAGAACAGGTCGGGACGGTCCAACGGCAGATCGCCGTACACCTCGTCGGTGGAAACCTGATGGTAACGGGTGATGCCATACTTACGGCAGGCATCCATCAGCACTTGGGTGCCCAGAATGTTAGTCTGCAGGAAGACCTCGGGGTTCTCGATGGAACGGTCAACATGGCTTTCGGCCGCAAAGTTGACAACAACATCGGGGTGCTCTTCTTCAAAGAGCTTGTAAACACCTTCCCGGTCGCAGATGTCCAGCTTCACAAAGCGGAAGTTGGGGTTGTCCATGACGGGAGCCAGAGTAGAAAGGTTGCCTGCGTAGGTCAGCTTATCCAGACAGATGATACGATAGTCGGGATACTTACCCAGCATATGGAACACGAAGTTGGAGCCGATAAAGCCTGCTCCGCCGGTGACAATGATAGTCATAATGATTCTCCTTTTATTTCTTGTCGATATACTTGCCGTCCAGCACATCCTTTAGGTACTGGCCGTACTGATTCTTCTTCATGACCTCATAGGTTTTCAGCACATCTTCTCTGGTGATCCAGCCGTTCATATAGGCAATGTCCTCCAGACATGCCAGCTTGCGGTGCTGATGCTTTTCCATGGTCATTACGAAATTGGTGGCCTCCACAAGACTCTCATGGGTGCCGGTGTCCAGCCATGTAAAGCCCTGACCCAGCAACTCCACATTCAGCTCGCCCTGCTCCAGATAGATCCGGTTCAGGTCGGTGATTTCCAACTCTCCGCGAGCAGAGGGTTTCAGATTCTTAGCATACTCCACCACCCGGTTGTCGTAGAAGTACAGGCCGGTGACGCAGTAGTTGCTCTTAGGCTTTGCGGGCTTCTCTTCGATGGAGATGGCTCTGCCGTTTTCGTCAAACTCCACGATGCCAAACCGCTCGGGGTCGTCCACATAGTAGCCAAACACGGTAGCACCCTTGCCGGTTTCCGCGTTCTCCACGGCAGCACGCAGACGGTGCTTCAGGCCGTGACCCGCAAAAATGTTGTCGCCCAGCACCATGGCCACGGTGTCGTCACCGATGAATTCTGCACCCAGAATGAAAGCCTGTGCCAGACCGTCGGGGCTGGGCTGCTCCACATAGCTCAAGCTAACGCCGAACTGGTGACCGTCGCCCAGCAGTTCCCGGAATCGAGGCAGGTCCTGAGGGGTGGAAATGATCAGAATTTCCCGGATGCCGGCGCTCATGAGCACGGACATGGGATAGTAGATCATAGGCTTGTCGTAAATGGGCAGAAGCTGCTTGGAAGTGACCTTGGTCAGGGGGTACAGACGGGTGCCGGAACCACCGGCAAGAATAATGCCTCTCATATAAATATCCTCCAGTAAATTATTTTCATGGATAATCATCCGTATTTTTGCCTGCTATTTTGTTTGCCTTTGTTTATATTTCAGAAGCAATCTTGCGAGCTTTCTGGTAAACTCAGAACTTACCAGTAAAACCCTGAGCTTTTCCTTTTTGCATACCTGGGGATGCTTTATAAACGGACTAAAGTTTGCTTTAACATAGTTACTCAGTTCAGTCATTCGCTTGTCGTTGATTGGAAGGTCCGCCACCGCCATAGCCTGTGCCGCAGCAGCTGTACAGAACATAGTATTGGCTTCCACTAATTTGGGATATTCGGAGAGCAACGCTCCCATCCTTTGCCTGGCCAGAAAATCCGTATAATAACCAGCAAAGTTTCTACCCCGCATCGCGCCACTATCATTCATGTAATAATGGTATAGCGGATCGCTGCTGACATAGACCGATCCCACATTTAAGACTGCCCGAATCCAGAACAGCTGATCCTCACCAATTGCAATATCTTCATCAAACAGGATTCTGAATCCATCCTTGTTTTGCAATGCACTTCTCGAATACATCTTAGAGCACACTGCCCCTAGATAATAAGGTGAGAACAAATCCAAGGCGACTTCCTTTGGAATCACGCCGTCTGTAAAATGCATCATGTTCACAAACCGGCCGTCATCATAAGACATGCCGTAGCCACACATGGATATTTCAACATCATGTGAATCCAGGGGCGTGCGCAGTTTTTGAACGTAGTCCAACGCGACCCAATCATCCGCATCAACGAAGATAATATAATCACCCGTTGCAACTTTCAGGCCACGGTTTCTTGTATAGGAAACACCGTGGTTTTCATGGTGCAACACCACTATCCTGCTGTCCTTCCGGGCGTAAGCGTTGCAGAGCGCCAAACTGTCATCTGTGGAACCATCATCAATCAGCAATATTTCCAGATCCGTATAGGTTTGTGCAAGGAGCGAAGCTATACACCTGTTAAGGTATTTTCCTGCATTGTAGACCGGAACGATTACGCTTACCTTGCCAACAGAAGATTCCATCTCGTTATACGCCTCGCTTGAATACCATATGGGGGTTTGATTTTTTTAGACTGGTCCCGTTGCACTCGACCTTGCTTTCTAATACCATGATCACTGCATAAGCACAGTACTGGTAGGGGATAAAGTGGGGAGCCATCGAAAAACCCACTATTAAGAACGGAATCATCACATATCCCGCCTTATACCTTGATCTTTTAAGAAGCACGAACCAGTACCCTATCAGCAGTATCAATCCAACCAAACCAGCTTCTAGAAGATAGGTAATAAAAAGCAGGTGAGGACCATAACCAATATAATTTTGGGTCTGTCCGAATCCAATACCAAATAACTTTTGCGCCAAGGTTGATTGATTTGCATAGAAATCAATAGCGACCTGCACGATATAAAATCGCATTTGATTGCTATCGTCATTTAGCATGATCCGCAACAATACAGCTGCAGCAACACAGCCAACCACAACAATCATCTGCTTCCACTTCCGGGGGATTCTCTTTGTAAAGAGAATCGTACAAGCAGCCACTACTAGAATAGAAGCTCTTGAAAATGTCAATACGATCAAAATCAAAAGCGCGATCATTTCCTTCTTTAACTCCACATTATGATTCTCATGTAGATACAGTGCAAGGAAAAACAGGCACATAGCAAATACTGCGACAAAATTTGAGTCCAGGTACATGATGCTGTTAAATTTGAACTTGTAAAAAGAAGGTTGTTCCAGCGCAGGATGCGTAAATCTCCATCCCAGTTCGACTAACAGCAACACAATAGATATCCAAATTAGGTATTTGCAGAACAAAAGAACACTCTCTTTTTTGCTGCTAAGCAGAATCTCATAAGTAAGCAAGAAATAAAAAGCAGAAAACAGAACATTCAAGAGACTGCCGTTTGTTCCGCGAGGGAGTTGGCTCAACAATACATACCCCATAAATGCGAGTGTTGCAATAACCACATCATTTACAAGAACAAACGTTTTGCCCGCAAAGATCATATATGCAAAAAAGATCAGTCCCAGTAACGCAGTCCAGTAAACAGGGCTAAAGATTCCGATTTTTAAATAAAATCCACTGAAAGCAACAACCAAGAATCCAGAGAGCATTCTATAATCGTTAGGCTTTTTGAAAAATCCTGTGATGTCCTTCATCAAATTCCTTCCTTCTTGTTATTAAGTCCAGAGAATGACCTGATCTCTAGTCGATTACCCAACCGAAGCATCATGGATGCAAAGAGCGAATCAAGGAGGTACCAAGAACCCAGCATTGCCAGACAGGCTTCCCACACCATCTTCAGCTTATTTCCTCTGCTGTGCAGGGCGTTGGTCAAATGCTGATTGGCCTTTGAAAACTTTTCATTTTCTTTTCGTGTGCAAGCAGTTTCCGATTCGTAGCGATCCTCTGTAAACAAATCCCTTTTCGCTTTTTTTTCTTCCTTATACAGCCGCTGTACCAATTTTCTTGCCTTTTGCTGATACAATCCATTAGTTGAAGCCGTATTTCCGTTTCGCATGCGAACCTTGTATACATAGTCTTCTACATTTGCATATTGGAATCCGTTTCGCATTCCTCTTAGGAGAAAATCGTAATCCTCAGCATATGGAATTTCCCGGTAGCCAGCCAAACAGTCGTAAATTCTTCTTCTTGCCATCCAGATGTGCTGCAAGCAGGGGTTGTATTTCATATATTTTTCAATATATGTCCATGTCATCATAGCACGACGCTGTGACAGTTTCTCTCCATTTTCTCCGATACATATCACCGCACTGCCCACAAGGTCACAACTAGGATGCCCGTCCAGATAGTTTTTCAGACATTCCAATCGATTGGGAAGCGAAATATCATCACCATCCATTCGCGCGATAAAGTTTCCTCTGGCATAAATCAATGCGCGGTTTAGCGTTTTGCATATTTTGCTGTTTTGCTCATTGCGAAATACGCGAATTCTGGAATCAGTTTCTGCCAACTCGAGTAGGCGTTCATATGTGCCATCAGTAGAGCAGTCATCTACAACAATCAATTCAAAGTTGGTATATGTCTGGGCCAGTATACTACCGACGGCTTCATCGATAAATTTTGCAACATTATACGTTGGCATTAAAACCGAAATCAATTCCATTTGCACCGCCCCATATTCTCATTGTTTTTCAAGTGCCGCATTATAGTATTCAATGTGAAGCTTCGCCATCTTATCCAGATTAAACTTATTCTCATAAAGCTTATAAGAGGCATTCCCATAATGCTCCAGATTTTCGAGCACTTTTTCAAATGCTCGGCAAAGAGACTTCTGGTCTCCAGGAGCAAAGTAGCAGACATCATTATCTGTAAAATACTCCTCATAAATATCAAGTTTAGAGCAAACCACCGGCAATTTTTTTTCCATTGCTTCTAGCATGGCGAGGCCAAAGCCTTCCGAATAGGAAACATGAGCATACACATCCAGGTATTGATAGTAATTATAGGAATCACTTCGGAAACCCGGAAAGTAAACGCGGTCAGATAGTCCTTTTTTGTCACAAAGTTCTGACATTACAGCTCTCTCTGGGCCATCACCGATGATCACTAGCGCTAGACGGTCATTTTTCTCTAACACATCAGCAAGCTGAATAAAACCCTTGCGGCGAATAAAATTACCGACAGAACCGACAACTGTATATCCTGCCTGCTTTAGATTCTCCAATATCTTTTGATCTGTAAAATCAACAGGTTCATATTTGTGTCCGTTGATTCCATAGGGAATTATCATATAGTTCTTTTCGCCAAGCAAATCAAGGTAATAATCCATCATGGCACGGGATGAAACAATTATATTTTTACACTTGCTCAGCGCCCATTTCCACAGAGTGATAACTGCTAAGGCTTTCATAGGTTTGCTAAGCATTTTAACATCCTGCTCAAGATAGTTATGCATGGAGGATATCCACTTTTCCGCCTTTACATGCATTGCAGCATACAGATCTGGCACCGCCATTGTTGAATGTACCAAATCGAAATTTTCAAAGGACTTCTTTTCCCAAAAACTGATTTTTGTGCATTTGACACCAAGGTCTATTTTTTTTGCTTCCTTAAAATAGAACACCTCAATGTAAGCAACCTTGTTCTTCAGTTCCCTGATCAGATACTGCGTAAATATAATCGGGCCTGTTGCTTCCAAAGATGGCAAAAGTAGAGCAACCTTCAACTTCTTCTCAGACATATTTGTATCATTACATTCCATATTAATCATCCATTCAGCTGCATTGAATCCACAAGTACCGAGACACCGGACATGCAGCTGCCTTTCAAATGATGGTATATCACACATCAGATACCGACATCTAGTCGATGAAGGATCGCTTTCACATGCTTATTAAATATATCAATAGAATAATGCTTTAGCACATCTGTATGTGGATGAAATTATACCGCTTCTTTTTCCTTTTTCAGTGTTCAGGTGCTGCCTTCAACCACCTTCGCACTTCAACACAGAGGTGATGGCGCCGAAGAAGCACTTCACATAAAACCAGACAGGCCGGGTTTGACAGCACTGGTACCGTACTTAGTCCGCGCTTCATACAAATCATCCTGATTCCATAAGGCTGGCCTGGGGCAGTTCATCCAGACTGGTCTTGCACAGGAATCCGCCAACCTTACTGATACACTGTTCCGGATTCTCCAACAGATGGGTGGGATTATCCTTGGGGATACACACCTTCATAGAGCGGTACTTATGAATCTGGAAGGACAGTTTTCCTTCATTTACATTCATGGCGATTCACTTTTGTCTAAAAACACAGGACCCGAATCGGCGATCTGGATAGCGATAGCAGAATCAGCCATAAGGGAGCCAGCGCACAGCAGTTCGCCCTTCTCCACAACTGCTTCCGTGCTCACCACAGCCATAGGCACCACAATGGTTTCTGTGCTCTCGGATGAATCAGCACCGGCAGTTCAGAGTCTGCCTGTTCCAGCTTGTTCAGCCACTGTATCCGCAACTGAGGATTGCCCATAGTCACAAATGCACAATCGTACTCCTGCCGCAGGCTCTCATGATCCGACAGTTTTCCTAACGCAGCCGGATTGTTGTCATCCAGATATCAAAGCTGCACATGGCTTCTGCTGTTTCCCGGACCATCTGGCTATACTACCCTGCGCCCAGAATCAAAAGACTCTTCTTATCCATGTGCCACTCCTTAAAAATTACATAGCCTAACCAAGGATATTATAAGGTATTAACGGTCGAATTGCAACACTTAAAAACTGCAAAAGCGGAACCTAATTTACACCAACAACGAAATCTGGGTCTGCTCCTTTCACAAAGGTAGTGTCAAGAGTTATGCGCAAAATTGATTACGGTATCTGGTAGAAATCTATTACAGGGGGTGCTTCGGCACCCCTTGGTTATCTTACAGCGGTCAGGGCGCAAAGTGTCAAGGGCGGCGTTAGCCGCTCGTCTTGCC
>JAZOLX010000055.1:0-40101 GCA_045653485.1 Faecousia sp.
ATCGAGCAGTGCGCCGAGGGCGGTGTTCGTATGGGCCTGGAGTTCCGTGTCATCCCTCTGGGTCACGATGTTACCTCCGTCATCCACGTTGTCACCGTTGCTGTCCGTGCGGCGCTGATCTTCGGTAATGTCCAGCCCGGCGACCTGGGCGGTCTGCTGGAGTACACCAAGAACAGAGTTCCCGCATTCGTCAACACCTTCGGCGCCATCGGCCCCGTAGAGGTTTCTGCCGGCGCCGGCGCTATCGCTCTGGGCTTCCCCGTTGTGGTGGATATCGATCTGGGCGAAAACCAAGTCCCCGGCGCACTGGAATCCGTCTGCGACCATGCAGCCACCGTCAAGAAGTCTCTGGAGCTGCGTAACATCAAGATCAAGGTCAAGGAGCTGCCCATCCCCGTAGCCTTTGCCGCCGCTTTTGAAGGCGAGATCATCCGTAAGTCCGACATGCATACCGAGTTCTACTCCGGCAAGAACCCCACCGCTGAGCTGGTGGTCATGAAGGACCTGTCTGAGGTGCAAGATCATAAGATCACCATCATCGGACCCGATCTGGATGCCGGTAAGGAATTCGCTCTGGCTACCTTCGTTGAGGTCGCCGGTAAGAAGATGCAGGTGGACTTTGAAGCCGTTATCGAGCGTAAGTTCCACGCATGGTTTAACTACATGGAAGGCGTCATGCACACCGGCCAGCGCAACCAGGTTCGTGTCCGTGTCAGCAATGCCGCTTATGAAAACGGCCTGCGCCTGAACCACTTCGCTGAAGTGCTGTACACCATGATTATGGACGAGTTCGACGCCGTCGTCGATAAGTGCCAGGTCACCCTGATCACTGATCCCGTGGAAGCTGCCAAGTTCCGTGACGAGGTAGCCGTTCCCCGCTACAACCAGCGTGACGACCGTCTGGCTTCCATGACCGACGAAGCCGTTGACCGTTACTACACCTGCATCCTGTGCCAGAGCTTCGCTCCCGCCCACTGCTGCGTGGTCACCCCCGAGCGTCTGGGCCTGTGCGGCGCTGTTTCCTGGCTGGATGCCAAGGCTACCAACGAGCTGGATCCCAACGGTCCCTGCCAGCCTATCTACAAGGAAGGCTGCACCGACGAGCGTACCGGCCGTTTCGACTCCGTCAATAAGGCCATCACCGATGCCACCCACGGCGCTGTTGAGACCGTCACTCTGTACTCCATTCTGGAAGACCCCATGACCTCCTGCGGCTGCTTCGAGTGCATCTGCGGTATCGAAGCCGTTTCCTCCGGCGTGGTCGTCGTCAACCGTGAGTTCAAGGGCATGACCCCTGCCGGCATGACCTTCGGCGAGCTGGCTTCCTGCACCGGCGGCGGTGTCCAGACTCCCGGCTTCATGGGCCATGGCCGTCATTTCATCAGTTCCAAGAAGTTCCTGTACGCCGAAGGCGGTATCCAGAGAATCGTATGGGTGCCCAAGGAACTGAAGGACGATGTGGCTGACCGCCTCAACGCCACCGCCAAGGAGCTCTACGGCATCGAAAACTTCGTCGATATGGTCGCCGACGAAACCGTCACCTGTGACGCCGAAGAACTGATGACCTGGCTGACTGAAAAGAACCATCCCGTCCTCTCCCTGGAACCCCTTATGTGATTTTGGATAAGCGGGCGGACGAAAGTCCGCCCCACCCCCATGCTCCAAGATAATAGATATGAGATATAAGATATAAGATACTTTGTTATTGCGTATCTCATATCTGGTATCTCATATCTCGTATCTATTTATCTTTCCGAAAGGAATCCCACCTATGAAAGTCACCTTCCAAATCGAAAACGGCAATCCCGTGGTCATCGAGGGCAACCCCGGTGACAATCTGCTGGAACTGGCCCGCCGTGCCAATGTGGCCATCGACGCACCCTGCTCCGGCAACGGCTCCTGCGGCAAATGCCGCGTGAAGCTCATCGATGGCGAGCTGGAAACCATTCCCTCCCGCCATATTTCTGAAGAAGAATATTCCCAAGGCTGGCGCCTTTCCTGCAACTGCAAGGTTGTGGGCGACGTTACCGTCTTGGTTCCCGATATTGCCTCCGCATATCAGTCCCGGATGAAGACCGCCGATTTATCCTCTCCCAAAGAGATCGCCATCTTCACCGCCTGCCAGGAAGACCTGCAAGCCGCGGGCATCGCATTTGAAAACAACTGCCGCGCTGTGGTCGTCACCATGGCCGAGCCTACTTTGGACGATACCATGCCCGATAACGAGCGCCTCACTTGGGCGATTCAGGCAGAGCTGGGGGTAGAAAAGATAGTCATTCCCTACGCCGTCATGGCAAAGCTTTCCCACACCCTCCGGTCCAACAACTTTACTGTCTGCGTCAAGGGCGAGCTGGAAGATACCACCTTTACCTGCATGGACATCACCGCCCCCGATGATACCGCCATCGTCGGCTGCGCCATCGACATCGGCACCACCACCGTCACCATGGTCCTGTGCGATCTGGTGTCCGGCAAGCTTCTTGCCAAAGGCTCTTCCGGCAACGGCCAGATCCGCTACGGCGCTGATGTTATCAACCGCATCATCGAGTCTACCCGTCCCGGTGGCCGGAAGAAGCTGCAGGATGCGATTTTGAAAGAGACTTTGAATCCCATTATCGCCAACCTGTGCAAGACCGCCGGCATCGATTGCCCTGCCATCCTGCGTCTTTGCATCGGCGCCAACACCACTATGAACCATTTGCTTCTGGGTGTGGATGCTGATCCTGTCCGTATGGAGCCTTACATTCCCAGCTTCTTCGCTTGGGATGGCCTAAAAGCCGCCGATCTGAAGCTGCCCGCTAACCCCCTTGCCAAAGTGGTCATCGCCCCCAACATCGGCTCTTATGTCGGTGGCGACATTACCGCCGGTACGCTGGCCGCTTCCTTCTGGAACAAGGAAGAAATGAGCCTGTTCATCGATCTGGGTACCAACGGTGAGTTGGTATTCGGCAACAGCGACTTCCTTATGAGCTGCGCATGCTCCGCTGGCCCTGCCTTTGAAGGCGGCGATATCTCCTGCGGTATGCGCGCCACTGACGGCGCTGTAGAAGCCTGCACCATCGATGAAGCCACCATGGAGCCTACCCTCACCATCGTGGGCGAGGAAGGCCAAAAGGTAGTCGGCATCTGCGGCAGCGGCATCATCGATATCATCGCCGAGCTGTTCCGCACCAAGATCATCAACGCTCGTGGCCTCTTTGTAAGAGAAGGCGACCGGGTTCGCCGTGACCAGTACGGCATGGGCCGTTATGTGATCGCATTTGAGAATGAATCCGAGACCGGCCGTGAAGTGTCCATCAACGAAGTAGACATCGATAACTTCATCCGTGCCAAGGGCGCTATTTATTCCGCCATCGACACCATGCTGTCCTCCGTGGATATGCCCGTGGAGGCCATCGAGACCGTCTATGTCGCCGGCGGCATCGGCAGCGGTATCAACATGAAAAACGCTGTCCGCATCGGCATGTTCCCGGATGTGGAGCTGGAAAAGTTCAAGTACATCGGCAACTCTTCTCTCACCGGCGCTTATGCTATGACCGTCAGCACCGAAGCCGAAGCCAAGTGCGCCGAGCTTGCCGCCAACATGACCTACCTGGAGCTTTCCACCTACCCCGGCTATATGGATTCTTTCGTGGGCGCCTGCTTCCTGCCCCATACCGATTCCTGGCGCTTCCCCAATTCCTACTAAGGAGTAACACCATGCAAATCGAAAACAACAAAGAAGAAGTACCTTTTTCCTACTATGCCGACCTGTTTTCCAAGGCTGACCCGACAGAAATCACTTCCCGTCTGGGCATCCCCTTCGAAAATGGCGCATTCAAACTGACCCTTCTGGGCAGAGAATATGTGATCCCTCACCCCGTAGGGGCCGATGACCACATCGGCCCGAATATCCCCATCCCCGTCCAGACCTTCCTGCTGCGCTACCTTCTGGAAGCCAAGACAGTTACTTGGGCAGGGGAGTGGAAGACCTTCCGGGAAATGCCCTGGGGTGAGCTGTACATCAAGCCCTACACCGGCAGAGTTCTGACCCGTGCCGCCTTCACCTTCGGCATGAAAGTGGAAAAATTCCGGGCCGCCTGCGAAAAGCTGGGCGCTACTCCCTTGAGCCACGGCGATGCCGGCTTTGAGTTCGACTTCATCGGCGGCTACAAAATGCGCATTCTGGTCTGGGCCGCGGACGAAGAATTCCCGCCCAATGCCCAGATACTGTACTCTGACAACTTTGCCGACGGCTTTGCAGCCGAGGACCGTGTGGTTGCCGGCGACATTCTCATCTCCCATATCAAAGCTGCCATGTAACAAAAGGGCCTTCCCACCCGGGAAGGCCCTTTTCCTTGTATTCATATCATTTACATCCCAAACGACCGGCACCGCTAATCTGCGGTAAAATCTGCCACCTGAATATGTTTTTTCCATCCTTTCAGGGTTGCATAAACGGGTGGACTGTGCTAAAATAGCATAGATAATGTATTACTATGCCCCTTTATGCGGCAAAACAGGAAATACCCCTTGGAGAACGCCAAATGAAAGGTTTTACCGATATACACACCCATCTGCTGCCCGGTGCGGACGATGGGTCTGAAAGCATGTCCCAATCCCTGCGCCTGTTGCGGATGGCTTGGGAAAACGGCACCAGAACTCTGGTGCTGACCCCCCACTACCGGGGACACTATAAAAAGAATACCCCCGCCATGCTGCGGGAGAATTTTGAATGGCTGAAAGAAATGGCAGGTGCTGAGCTGCCGGGTATGCAGCTGTATCTGGGACAGGAAATCTCCTATGAGAACGATGCCCCGGAGGCCATGCACAGCGGCAGGGTACTGACCATGAACGGCAGCCGCTACGCGCTGTTGGAATTTCGCACCAACTCCCTGCGGTCCCAGCTGATCAACGGGGTTTCCGAAACCATCCGGTGTGGCTTTACGCCCATCGTTGCCCATGTGGAGCGCTATGACATCAGCCGTACAGACCAGACGCTGGTGGATGAGCTGCTGGATATGGGTGCGCTGCTGCAGCTCAATGCTGA
This sequence comes from Faecousia sp., assembly GCA_045653485.1. Lineage (GTDB taxonomy): Bacteria > Bacillota > Clostridia > Oscillospirales > Oscillospiraceae > Faecousia. The sequence continues at coordinate 5,030 of JAZOLX010000055.1, forward strand.
CAGTGTTATGGGCACCAATGGCTTTGGCGTGAAGCGCTTCTGCCATAAGCTGCTGTTAGATGGCAAGGTCCACTTTATCGCCTCGGATGCCCACGATACCACCCGCCGCCCGCCGCTTCTGCGGGAGTGCTTCCTGCGGGTGCATAAAAAATACGGTGCCGAATATGCTGCCGGGCTGTTTTATGACAATGCCCAGGCTGTGATAGAAAATAGAACAATTGATTAAGGAGAAGGTCATGGAAAATCGTAACGAAGAAATGGAACTGGATCTGCTGGAATTATTCCACTATCTGAAAAAGCGGATCATTGTCATCGTGGCAGCCTGTCTGGTGTTCGCCATCATCGGCTTTGTGGGAACCAAGGTGTTCATCACCCCTGAGTACACCACCAACACCCGTATGTACGTATTGAACCGCTCCAACGAGAACAACGTGGTCACCTCTGACTTCCAGATCGCGTCCTACGTCATGAGTGACTATAAGGCACTGATCACCGGCCAGAATGTGACAAAAGAGGTCATCAGCAAGCTGAATCTGGATATAACACCCGACGATCTGTCCGAGATGATCCAGGTCACTTCTCCTGATAATACCCGTGTTCTGCAGATCAACATCACCCATACTGACCCGAAGAAGGCTGCAAATATTGCCAATACCGTCCGGGAGGTAGCTTCTACCCAGATCAAAGATATCATGGATGTGGATGCCGTGAAGCTGGTCTACGAGGCAGAGGTGCCCGAAGTTCCCTCCGGCCCCAATACCATGCGCAATACCGCCATTGCCGCTGTGCTGGGTCTGGTGCTGGCAGTGGGCATTTACACCTTGATCTTCCTCCTCGATGATACCATCCGCACCGAAGAGGACGTGACCCGGTATCTGGGTCTTGGTACACTGGGCGTTATTCCGGTGTCCATGGAAATGGGCGTTATGGGTGCCAACCGCACAGATAAGAAGTCCGGCAGCAAGAAGCCTGCCCCTAAGACCGTCCCGAAGTCTGCTCCAAAGCCTGAGAACAAGTAAGAGGTGCCATCATGGAAAAAATTGCGATCAGCCGGTTTGTGACCAAAGAATTTCAGGCTGCGGAAGCCTTAAAGACCCTGCGTACCAATTTGATGTTCAGCGGCGCCGATGTGAAGGCCGTAGCGCTGACCAGCTTCAGCGCCTCCGAGGGTAAATCCTCCATTTCCTTCCAGCTGGCCGCTTCTCTGGCAATGGCCGGTAAGCGTGTGCTGCTGATGGATACGGACCTGCGTAAGAGCGTCATGGCCAGCCGTATGCGTGTCCGGGGAAAGGTAGAGGGTCTGAGCCACTTCCTGTCCGGCATGGCCAATGCCAACGAGGTGATCAATGAGACCGATGTACCCGGTATGTACATTATGTTTGCCGGTGCCAGAGTGCCCAATGCAGCAGAGCTGCTGGGCCATGCCAGCTTCGGCAAGCTCATCGACGCACTGAAAAATACCTTTGACTATGTGATCGTGGACGCTGCCCCTGTGGGACAGGTCATCGACTGCGCCATTATGGCTCCCGCTCTGGACGGTGTGCTTCTGGTCATCGATACCACCAAAAACAGCTACAAGCTGGAGCGCCGCATCAAGCAGCAGCTGGAAAAATCCGGTGCCAAGGTCCTTGGCGCCATTCTGAACCGTGTAGACTTTACCGATAAGGGCGGCTACTACGGCAAGGCCTATGGCTATGGTTATGGCTACGGTTACGGTGAAAACGAAAGAAACTGATATACTACTTCCTTTGTCATTCTGCGCGTAGCGAAGAATCTCTGCACACCGACGAGGCATAACCTCTCCTGCTTGACAGAAATCCAATCACTAAAGGAAAAATTGCATGAAGATGATTGACAAAATCAAGAAAATAGAGCATTGGCGCAAGATCGCAGCCGGTTTGATGCTGTATGACGCGCTGGCTGTGGCCTGTGCGTATTTCGTCGCCCTGTGGTTGCGCTTTGACTGCCAGTTTTCCATGATCCCCGAGGAGTATCTGGACCGCTATTACAAGTTCATTTTGTTTGCAGTGGTGGGAACAGAGCTGCTGTTCGGCATACTGCACTTGTATCACAGCATCTGGCGCTTCGCCAGCTATGCGGAGCTGTTCCGGTCTGTGATCGCCAACGGCGTATCCATCGTGCTGCATGCAGTGGCAATGGGGCTGATTTTTGGAAAAATGCCCTTGTCGTACTATGTTTTCGGCGGCACGATGCAGTTGGGGCTGACAGTGGGTGTTCGTTTTTCCTACCGGATGCTGCGTTGGTTCCGTAACGCCATGTACCGGGGAGAAACCGCCGGGCAGGCGGACCGGATCATGCTGATCGGCGCTGGTTCCGCCGGACAGCAGATCCTGCATGATATCAAGATGTCTCCCCGTCAGTACGGTATCGTCAAGTGTGTCATCGATGATAATCCCAATAAGTGGGGCCGTTTTATTGATGATGTGCCCATCGAAGGCGGCCGGGAAGATATTCTGACCTGCGTGGAAAAGTACAAGATCAATAAGATCTTTCTGGCCATCCCCAGCGCCACCGCGGAGCAGAAGCGGGATATCCTCAATATCTGTAAAGAGACCAATTGTGAACTGAAAAATCTGCCGGGCATATTCCAGATCTACCGGGGCGAGGTATCCGTCAGCGAGATGAAGGATGTCTCCATCGATGATCTGCTGGGCCGGGATCCCATCAAGGTGGATAACGGTCAGATCTTCAAGTATCTGGCAGACAAGGTGGTGCTGATCACCGGCGGTGCCGGTTCCATCGGCAGCGAGCTTTCCCGTCAGATCGCCGCAAGAAACCCCAAAATGCTGATCCTGTTCGATATTTATGAGAATGCCGCCTATGAGCTGCAGCTGGAGCTGAAAGAAAAGTACCCCCAGCTGAATCTGCTGGTGCTGATCGGTTCTGTCCGTGACAGCCGGAAACTGGATGAGCTGTTCTCTACATACCGGCCCGAGGTGGTATTCCACGCGGCGGCCCATAAGCACGTGCCGCTGATGGAGGACAGCCCCTGCGAAGCCATCAAGAACAATACCATCGGTACTTATAAAACCGCCTACGCGGCCATGATGTACGACTGCAAGCGCTTCGTGCTGATCAGCACCGACAAGGCGGTGAACCCCACCAATATTATGGGCGCTTCCAAGCGACTGTGCGAAATGGTCATCCAGAGCATCGACCGCAAGATCAAGGAAGGGAAGGTCGAAGACATTCCCAACCTCTTCACCCATGAACAAAGCACCGATTGCACGGATACCCAGAAGAATCTACCCCAAAAGGTCACCACAGAATTTGTGGCGGTGCGCTTTGGCAATGTTCTGGGCAGCAACGGCTCTGTGATCCCTGTCTTTAAAAAGCAGATCGCCAAGGGCGGCCCGGTAACGGTGACCCATCCGGATATCATCCGCTACTTTATGACCATTCCCGAGGCGGTGAGTTTGGTGCTGCAGGCAGCCACCTATGCCGCCGGCGGTGAGATCTTTGTGTTGGACATGGGTACGGCTGTGAAGATTGATACTTTGGCCAGAAACCTGATCCGCCTGTCCGGATTCAAGCCGGACGTGGATATCAAGATCGAATATACCGGTCTGCGGCCCGGCGAAAAGCTTTATGAAGAAAAGCTGATGGCCGAAGAGGGCATGCGCAAGACACCCAACGCCCTGATCCATGTGGGCGCGCCCATTGCCTTTGACCCCGATGCATTCTTCATCCAGCTTCAGAAGCTGATGATGTCCGCCTATGCCAATTGTCCGGATATCCGGGAACTGGTGGCGGAGGTAGTTACCACCTACCATCCTGCCGGTGAGCACGGCAGTGAGGAAAAGGGAAGAGCCTACGAAGAGCAGATGAAGCAGATGGTAGGCGTGTGACCCCAAACACCCAGAAAGGAAAATACCAGCGATTCCATGAAATGTGTAGATAAGTTTTTTGAGATTTATGGGAAAGACCCGGCGGGTGTGAGCTTTTGCCCTTACCGGATCTGTCCCATTGGTGCCCATAGTGACCACCAGTTCGGTAAGATCACCGGTCTTGCGGTGGATCAAGGCATTCACATGGCCTACCGGCCGAAACGGTCTGGCATCGTGGAAGTCCGTTCTCTGAATTTCCCCACCCGTGCCCAGTGGCACATCAGCGCGGTGCCGGAGCAGTGTGAGCATGATTGGGCGGATTACCTCCGGGGCGCTACCTGGGCTTTGGCCAAGCGCCACCCCCTGCAGGTGGGCATCTGCGGTGTCATTGAGGGAAGTCTGCCCATTGGCGGCCTGTCCTCCTCCGCTTCCGTGATCATTACCTTCCTGTCCGCTCTGTGCAAGGTCAACAATATCCAAATGAGCCAGCATGAGATCATCATGACCGCTCTGGATGCGGAAAACAACTACGTAGGCGTGTCCTGCGGCAAGCTGGACCAATCCTGCGAGGTCTATTCCAAGAAAAACCACCTGCTGTATCTGGATACCAGAGACGACAGCTTTGAGCTGATCCCCCAGCATCCGGATATGAAGCCTTATAAAATCGCTATTTTCTTCTCCGGCATCGAGCGGACACTGGCCGGCTCTGCCTTTAATATGCGTGTTGACGAGTGCCGCAGCGCGGCCTATGCGCTGAAAGCCTATGCCGGTATGGAGTATGGCAAATTCAAGGATACCTACCTGCGGGACGTACCCTATGAGGTGTACCTGCAGTATAAAGACCGGCTGCCGGAAAACTTTGCCAAGCGCGCGGAGCACTGGTACGCGGAGTTTGAGCGGGTGCAAAAGGGCGCAGAGGCTTGGCGCCGGGGCGATCTGGATACCTATGGACGGCTGTCCTTTGAAAGCGGCAGATCCTCCATTTACAACTGGGAGACCGGTTCTCCCGAGCTGAAGACCCTTTATGAGATCATGACCGTCACCGACGGTATTTACGGCGGCCGGTTCTCCGGTGCCGGTTTCAAGGGCTGCTGCATGGCTTTGATCGACCCTGCCTATGAAGAGGCGATCCTGCAGCAGGTGGGCGCTGCCTATTTGCAGGCGTTCCCCAATCTGGAGGGCAAGTACTCTGCCCATATTTGCGAAAGTGCGGACGGTGTAACACTATGAAATGTTTGATCTTAGCAGCCGGGTATGCCACCCGGCTGTACCCCTTAACAGAAAACTTTCCCAAGCCGTTGCTGGAAGTGGGCGGCAAGACCATTCTGGACTGGCTGGTGGACGATATCGATACTGCCGGATTGGTTGACGAGTACGTGGTGATCTCCAACCATAAGTACGCCCATCATTTTGACGTCTGGGCCGAAACCAAGACCATGAAAGTCACGGTGGTGGACGACGGCACATCCTCCAACGAGACCCGTCTGGGTGCGGTGAAGGATATCCAGTTTGCCATCGATGCGCTGGGTCTGGACGATGACATGCTGGTCATCGCCGGCGACAACGTGCTGGACTTCAGCCTTACCAAGTTCGTCCGCTATGCCGCCGAAAAGAACACCTCCTGCATCATGCGCTACTTCGAGCCGGAGGAAAAGAAGCTGACCAAGTGCGGCGTGCTGGAGCTGGATGACAGCGACAAGGTCCTTTCTATGGAGGAAAAGCCTGCCCAGCCCAAGACCCATTGGTGCTGCCCGCCTTTCTACTATTATACGAAGGACGATGCCCGTCTGGTGCAAAAGGGCATTGACAGCGGCTGCGGTACCGATGCCCCCGGCAGCTATATCGCATGGCTTTGCACCCAGACCGATGTGCATGCCATGGAAATGCCCGGCAGACGTTACGATGTAGGCAATCTGGAAAGCTACAACAAGATCAAGCAGGAATATAAGGGGATCACCGTATGCTGACACCGAATATCGACTTAAACGGCAAGACCATTCTGGTCACCGGCGCCGCGGGATTTATCGGCGCGAATCTGGTGCTGGAGCTGCTGCGCACCACCGAAAAGGTGCACATCGTAGGTCTGGACTCCGTCAATGACTATTATGATGTATCCATTAAGCAGTGGCGGCTTTCTCAGATCGAAGAACTGGCTGCCCAGCACCCCGAATCCCGGTGGACCTTTATTAAGGGCAATATCGCCGACAAGGCGCTGATCGAGGATTGCTTTACCCGCTACGGCTTTGATGTGGTGGTGAATCTGGCTGCACAGGCCGGTGTCCGCTATTCCATCACCAATCCGGATGTGTATATCGAAGCCAACATCATCGGCTTCTATAACATTCTGGAGGCTTGCCGCAATCATCCGGTGGCCCATCTGGTGTATGCTTCCTCTTCCAGTGTCTACGGCCCCAATAAAAAGGTGCCCTATTTCACCGACGACAAGGTGGATAACCCGGTATCTTTGTACGCTGCTACCAAAAAGAGCAATGAGCTGCTGGCCCACGCCTATAGTAAGCTCTATAATATCCCCTCCACGGGCCTGCGGTTCTTTACGGTCTACGGCCCCGCGGGCCGGCCGGATATGGCCTACTTCGGCTTTACCAATAAGCTGCTGAAAGGGCAGACCATTGAGATTTTTAACTTCGGCAACTGCAAGCGGGACTTTACCTATGTCGATGACATCGTAGAGGGCGTCAAGCGTGTCATGCAGAACGCCCCCGAAAAGGAAGTAGGCGAGGACGGTTTGCCGGTACCCCCTTACCGGGTCTATAACATCGGCAATTCCAGCCCCGAAAATTTGCTGGATTTCGTGGATATTCTGCAGCAGGAGCTGACCGCCGCGGGCGTGCTGCCGGCAGATTATGACTTCGAGGCCCATAAGAAGCTGGTACCCATGCAGCCTGGCGATGTGCCCGTGACCTATGCGGATACTTCCGCGCTGGAAGCGGATCTGGGTTTTCGGCCCAATACCCCCCTGCGCGAAGGCCTGCGCCGTTTCGCCCGGTGGTATAAAGACTTCTATCAAGTATAACGCCCAACGGCAGGATCCGTCCGGATCCTGCCGTTGTTATTTTTTACCGCCGCCCTTGGAAATATTTTTCAATTACCGGACATGACCTGCCCGAATAAATAGTTTTTTTGTGACGGTAAATGATAGTTTTTTTACCTTTCTATTTCCTACGCCTTGGATTAGAATGTAACTGTACTATGGGCAAAAACTGATTTCTCAGGTATATGAATCAAGATTAACCCTAACACTTTTTTGATACGATCAGGGAGGAAACAATATGGCAAATGACAGACTGGCCCAAATCGCCGCCGATGGTATGGGTGGCAAAATCGAACTGCTGCATATCCCCGAGCCGATCCCCTATGATGTAGGTGCTTGTGTTCTGACCGAATGCACCGCAGAGCCTGTTGCAACTACGGAAAAGATCTCCACCAAGGAAGAGCTGTACGCAGAACTGGCCAAGCTGCGAGAGCAGTACCGTCCCTTCCTTGCAGACCATGCACCTGCCATGGACCTGATCACCAAGAAGACCAAGCTGACAGACTTCGTTCTCAACGGAACGGAAAAAATCACGCTGCCCTATTATGGTGAACCTGTAGGCTATGGTGTGCAGACTTATGAAACGGATTTTGAAGCAGAGGCACTGTCTGCCGATCAGGCTATGTACATCCGTTTTCTGGGCGCTGACTATATCGCTTTCGTCTATATCAACGGCGAGTGCGTAGGCACCCACGAGGGATTTTTCTCTCCCTTTGAGTTTGAGATCACCGATCAGGTGAAGCCCGGCACCAACAAGCTGAAGGTAGTGCTGAAAAACGACTATATTTTCATGGGCAACGACGATGAAAAGGGCAACCGGACCGTGGAAGGCGACAAGCTGTACGCCGCCACCGGCCTTGGCTTTGACGATCCTGCCAGAGGCTGGCACCACTGCCCTCCAGGCATGGGCATCTACAATGATGTGACCGTGGAAGTGCGCAACAAGATCCATATCACCGACCTGTTTGTCCGTGAGGGAAAGGAAGTTTGGGTAGAGGTCCAGTACACCGGCTACGGTTCACTGGATGTTGCTCTGCGCCTGTCTGTCTACGGCCAGAACTTCCCGGAAACGGTCTTTGAAAACATGACCGTATCTCCCGCCACCTACCGGATGGTGGGCATGGGCGACAGCCTGACTCAGGCAAATGTCCGTTCCACCATGGGCATCCCTCTGCCTCTGAAGCTGCAGCACGGCCGCAATGTCTATAAGCTGCCCATCGAGATCCCCAACCCCAAGATCTGGAGTCTGGAGACCCCTTATCTGTATCAGCTGCAGGCGGCTGTCCTCTGCGATGACAAGGTGTGGGACACTGCCAAGACCCAGTTCGGTATCCGCACCTTCACACAGGACTTGGAAGGCGAGCGCAAGGGTATGTTCTACCTCAACGGCAAGAAGATCCGTCTGCGCGGTGCCAACACCATGGGCTTTGAGCAGCAGGACGTGCTGCGTGGCGATATCGATCAGCTCATTGACGATATCCTGCTGGCCAAGCTGTGCAACATGAATTACTTCCGTCTGACCCAGCGCCCCGTGCAGGATGAGATCTATACCTATTGTGACCGTTTGGGCCTCATGACCCAGACCGACCTGCCTCTGTTCGCTTGTATGCGCCGCACCAAGTTCTGCGAAGGCGTCCGTCAGGCCGAGGAAATGGAGCGGATGGTCAGAAACCACCCCTGTAACATCGTGGTTACCTATATCAATGAGCCCATCCCCAACGGCTACAATGAGTCCCACCGGCACCTGCTCCGTGATGAGCTGGAGCAGTTCTTCACTGCCTGTGACATCGTTGTAAAGTTCAATAACCCCGACCGGGTCATCAAGCACGTGGATGGCGACTATGAGCCACCGTCAACCGATATGCCCGATAACCACTGCTATCCCATGTGGTACAACGGCCACGGCATCGACATCGGCCAGCTGAACAGGGGCTACTGGATGCCCGTGAAACCCGGCTGGTACTACGGCTGCGGCGAGTTTGGCGCCGAGGGCCTTGACTTTGCCGATGTGATGTACAATGAATACCCCGCAAGCTGGATGGCTGAGCCTTTCAACCCCAAGAACATCGTCCGTGCCCAGACCGGCAACTTCCATTACTTCTTCTATGACACCCCCGAGGGTGTTGACAACTGGGTCAAGGAGAGCCATAAGCATCAGGCCTACGCCACCAATATTATGACGGAAGCCTTCCGCCGGGATGACCGGATGATCTCTCAGGCCATCCACCTGTTCATTGACGCGTGGCCCAGCGGCTGGATGAAGACCATCATGGATTGCAAGCGCAATCCCAAGCCTGCTTTCTTTGCCTACCGCAACGCTCTGGAGCCGCTGCACATCAGCCTGCGGACCGACCGCTACACCTACTATGCCGGCCAGCCCATCAGCATCGAAGGCTATATCTGCAACGATACCGTATATCAGGGTAACTGCACCGTCCATTATGAACTGTACGACGGCAGCGGCAAGCTGTGCAGAGCTGCCCAGTGCACCGCTAAGGCCAAGGAGTGCGGTGTCATCCGAGTAGACGATGCGTTCTTCGTCATCGACCAAGTGGACGACAGACAGAAGTATACCCTCAAGGCCATTCTGAAAGACGAAAGCGGCAATGTGGTGGACTACAACAGCATCCATCTGGAAGTCTTTGCTGATTGCGAAGTCACCGAAAACGACAATGTGGTACTTATTGAAAAGCTGGCTCCCGGCACCTATGAGATCGCCGGCGAGCAGGTGAAGGTCAAGGGCTGCTCCATGCTGCCTCTGCACTTCGTTTCCCGGAAGACCGGTCATCCCATGGTTGCGGAGTTTGAGCCTCAGGACTTCAAGAACTGGTACAACGCCCAGGAGGATATGATCACCCCGATCATCGAAAGCACCTTCGTAGCCGAAGGCTTCACTCCCATTCTGACCAGCGGCAATACCGACGATGCCGGCGAGTGGAACTGCGCCTTGGCCGCCGCTGAAAAGTGGTATGAGGGCAAGCGCTATGTGATCTGTCAGGCAGACCTGCGGCAGGAAAACCCTGTTGCCAAGCGGTTCCTGCGCAACATCTATCTGTAATACAACAGGAGGCCCATTATGAGCAAGCCGATCGAAGTGAATTTCACTTACCCCTTGACCGTCCCCACGGAGGGCAAGACACTGGCGGTGGACCATTTTCCCACCGCCTACCAGACACTGATCTTCCGTCTGTGGGAGATGGTGGACTACCGTAAGATCGCCAAAGTTCTGAAAACTTCTGAAGACAACGTACTGCGCTCCGCCGAAGCCATGGGTTTAGGCCCCCAGGATATTCTGGAGGCTTGGATGAGCCGCGGCTATATCGCCATTATCAAGGCTGTCTGGAATCTTTTGCCCTATGAGCAGATCTATGAGCTGCTGGATTGGGACGAGGACCATCTGGCCTACATTCTGCAGGAGGACGACTTCCTGTCTACAAAGCTGGGCGAAAAGTGCGACTGCGCTCCGGTGTACTACCGGGAGCTGACGAAGCAGGAGCAGGAGAGAACCGCCGCCATCAAGCAGACCATGCTCAGCGCCATCCGCCCCTTGGACGGGGAGGAGACCGCCAAACCCTTTGACTTCTATCGTAGCACCTATGCCCCCGTCGTGGAAAAGAAAGTGCGTGAAGTGGTGGTGGACGATAGCTGGTCTATGGAGTTGCCGGAAGACAGCAGCGAGATCGACATCTTCGTGGCGGATTTCAAGGCCTTTGCCAAAAAGTACGGCGTTACCTTTGCCGAAAAGAGCGATAAGAAGATCTGCATCCGAATGGATGTCCAGACCGATGACGAGGAATACCGGGAAGTCAGCATCACCGGCAGCGAAATCACTGTCCGTGCCGGACATCCTGTTGGTGTTCTCCGTGGCCTTTATGATCTGGAAGATCTGGTAGAGAGCGTTGGTACCTTCAGCTTTGAGAAGAAGACCTATCGGAAAAAGACCAAGGTCAAGACCCGTATCATCTATTCTTTCAGTAGCCTTTATACCGGCACACTGGAAAAGGATACCGCCATTTCCTTCCCCGATGAATTGCTGGAAGGCTACGGCCGCCGTGGTATCAACGGCATCTGGCTGCAGGCCGTGTTGTATCAGATGGCGCCCTATCCCTTTGCGGAAAACCTGAGCGAGGGTTGGGAAAAGCGCCTTGCCAATCTGGAAGAGCTGACCCGCCGTGCTGCCCGTTACGGCATCAAGGTATACCTGTATATCAATGAGCCTCGCAATATGCCCGCCTCTTTCTTTGAACACTATCCCCAGATGAAGGGCGCGGAGCTGAGAAAAGGCTGGCACTGCCTGTGCAGCTCTCACCCCGATACCCAAAAGTATATGAAAGATGCCATGCAGACTCTGTGCCGTAAGGTGCCTCTGCTGGGCGGCTTCATCAACATCACCCAGTCTGAAAACCGGGCGCTGTGCTGCTCTCAGGGCATCCATACCGCGCCTGAAGACCTGTGCCCCGTATGCAGCCAGCGGAAGAATTCCGAGGTCAATGCCGAGGCGATCCGAATCATGTGCGATGCCATCGCTGAGGTAGCGCCCAAGATGAAGTTCTTCGCATGGGCATGGGCATGGGTCCAGCATCTGGGTAAGGAAGATACCAATAATCTGCTGCACCTGCTGCCTAAGAACGCCATCGTCATGCAGGTCAGCGAATCTCAGATCCCCTTTGAGCGCGGTGGCATCCGCAGCTTTGTCCGTGACTACTCTATTTCCCTCGTTGGCCCCGGCGATCCCGCCAAGGATATGTGGAAAATCGCCCGGGAGCAGGGTCTGGAAGTGGCAGCCAAGGTGCAGATCAACAACACTTGGGAGTGTTCTTCTGTTCCTTACCTGCCCGTCTATGAAAACGTGGCCCAGCATATGAAGAACCTCATCGACGAGGGCGTAGAGCATATGCTGCTGTCTTGGACCTTGGGCGGCTACATCTCCGATAATATCAAGATCGCCTCTTCCTACTTCTTTGAAGAGGAGTGCGTCGAGACCGACGCTTATGCCGAGGTGCTGGAACGGAACTACGGTCCCTACGCCCAGCAGGTCAGAGAAGCGGTCAGCCATTTCTGCCGTGGCTTCGATGAATTCCCCTTCAACGTCTGGCATGTTTACCGTGCGCCCTGTAATTCCGGCGCAGCCAACCTGCTGTATCCCCGTCCCTCCGGTATGAAATGCACCATGACCTGCTATCCTTACGACGATATGGAAGGCTGGTGCGGTGCCCGTCCCGGCGACCTGCGGGAAGGCACTCCCTACCCCCCTGCAATTCTGGAAGACCAGTACCGGAAAATGTGCGAGGAGTGGGAAAAGGGCCTGCAGATTCTGGAAGGCATGCCCAGCTGTGAATTCTACGATATGGCCCTCTATGGCTATACCCTCTTTAAGTCTACCTACAACCACATCTGCTATGTCAATCAAAGAGACGGTGAGCGCAATGAAACGGTTATGCGCAAGGCCGTGGAGTCTGAAAAGGAACTGGCGCTCCTTGCCTACCGGATCATGCTGCGCAACAGCGCCGTGGGCTTTGAGGCCGCCAACCACTACTATGCAACCCGTTCCAATCTGATGGAAAAGGTGGTCCAGTGCGACTACCTGCTGAGTAATGCATAAATAAGGAGACACATTATGAGCAAAGTAGAAGTCAGCTTTGGTTATAACCTGCGCACCCCCACTGAGGGCAAGACACTGGCGGTGGATCACTTTCCCACCGCCTACCAGACACTGATCTTCCGCCTGTGGGAGATGGTGGATTACCGCAAGATCGCGAAAGTTCTAAAAACCAGTGAAGAGAATGTGCTGCGTGCCGCCGAGGCCATGGGCTTGGGAGAGCAGGAGGTTCTGGACGCATGGATGAGCCGTGGCTATATTGCCATTATCAAGGCTGTCTGGAACTTACTTCCTTACGAGCAAATCTACGAACTGCTGGATTGGGATCAGGCGCATTTGTCCTACATTCTGCAGGAAGATGATTTCCTTGGTAGCAAGCTGGGCGAAAAGTGCTTCTGCGCCCCGGTCTACTATCGGGAGCTGTCCGCCGAAGAACAGGTACGGACCGCGGAGATCAAGCAGACCATGCTCAGCGCCATCCGTCCTCTGGACAGCGAGAAGATCGCCAAGCCCTTTGACTTCTATCACAGCACCTATGCTCCCATTATGGAGAAGGTCACCAGAGAAGTGGTGGTAGACGGTAGCTGGTCTATGGAGCTGCCCGAAAACAGCAGCGAGATCGACATCTTTGTGGCGGACTTCAAGACCTTTGCCAAAAAGTACGGCGTCACCTTTGCTCAGAAGAGCGATAAGAAGATCACTATCTCCATGGATATTAAGACCAAGGACGAAGAGTACCGGGAAGTCTCCATCAGCGATACCGGCATCGTGATCCGGGCCGGTTACCCCGTAGGTGTCCTGCGCGGCCTTTACGATCTGGAAGATCTGGTGGAGAGCGCGGGTACCTTCAGCTTCGAGAAAAAGACCTATCGGAAAAAGACCAAGGTCAAGAGCCGTATCATCTATTCTTTCTCCAGCCTGTATACCGGTGTGCTGGATAAGGATACCGCTATCTCTTTCCCCGATGAGCTGCTGGAAGGCTACGGCCGCCGTGGCATCAACGGCATCTGGCTGCAGGCCATCCTGTACCAGATGGCACCTTACCCCTTCGCGGAAAACCTGAGCGAGGGTTGGGAAAAGCGCCTTGCCAATCTGGAGGCGCTGACTCACCGTGCCGCCCGTTATGGCATCAAGGTGTATCTGTATATCAACGAGCCCCGGAATATGCCGGCTGCTCTGTTCGAAAATTATCCCCAGATGAAGGGCGCGGAGCTGCAGAAGGGCTGGCACTGCCTGTGCAGTTCCAGTCCCGACACCCACAAGTATATGAAGGACGCATTGCAGACCGTGTGCCGGAAGGTACCGCTGCTGGGCGGCTTCATCAACATCTCCCTGTCTGAAAACCATGTTCTGTGCAGCTCCAACGGTACCCGTGTCAAGGAAGAGGCCCGCTGCCCCGTCTGCCGGAACCGGAAGAATTCCGCGGTCACCGCCGAAATGCTTCGGGTCATGTGCGATGCTGTTGCTGAGGTAGCCCCCCAGATGAAGTTCTTCGCATGGGCATGGGCATGGGTCCAGCTTCTGGGCAAGGAAGATACCGATAATCTGCTGCACCTGCTGCCTAAGAATGCCATCGTCATGCAGGTCAGTGAGTCTCAGAAGAAGTTTGTCCGTGGCGGCATTCACAGCTTTGTCCGTGACTACTCCATGTCCGTCATCGGCCCCGGTGAGCCTGCCAAGGAAATGTGGAAGACCGCCCGGGAGCAGGGTCTGGAAGTGGCAGCCAAGGTGCAAATCAACAACACTTGGGAGTGCTCCTCCGTGCCTTACCTGCCCGTCTATGAGAACGTGGCTCAGCATATGCAAAACCTCATCGACGAGGGCGTAGAGCATATGCTGCTGTCTTGGACACTGGGCGGCTATATCTCCGATAACATTAAAATCGCATCCTCTTACTTCTTTGAAGAGGAGTGCGTTGAAACCGATGCCTATACACAGGTGCTGGAGCGCAACTACGGCCCTTATGCCGGGCAGGTCAGAGAAGCGGTCAGCTATTTCTGCCGTGGCTTCGATGAGTTCCCCTTCAACGTCTGGCACGTCTACCGTGCCCCCTGTAATTCCGGCGCTGCCAACTTGCTGTATCCCCGGCCCTCCGGTATGCGCTGCACCATGACCTGCTTCCCCTACGACGATATGGAAGGCTGGCGTGGCGCGCTGCCCAATGACCATTATGAGGGCGCGGACTATCCTCCTGAAATTCTGGAGGATCAGTACCGGAAGGTATGCAGCCACTGGGAAAAGGGCCTGCAGGTTCTGGAAGGAATGCCCTGCTGTGAATTCTACGATATGGCCCTCTATGGCTATACCCTCTTTAAGTCTACCTACAACCATATCAGCTATGTCCGCCAGCGTGACGGCCAGCGCAACGAAGCCATTATGCGCAAGGCCGTGGAGTCCGAGCGGGAACTGGCGCTCCTTGCCTACCGGATCATGCTGCGCAACAGCGCTGTTGGCTTTGAAGCTGCCAACCACTACTTTGCCACCCGTACCAATCTGATGGAAAAGGTGGTCCAGTGCGACTATCTGCTACATAACAGTTAATACCTGAAAGGACAGGGAAGAGCGGTATGAATAAAGACGAGATGCTGAAGCTGTTAAGGGACAATCCCGTATTCTGGTCCAGACTTGGCATTTACTATGATCCCCCTCTGGAGGACGAAAATGGCAACCCCAGGGTGACCTACGCAGATTTCGATAAACTGGTCCGCTCCCACGATTCTTTTTCCGATGCGGGCGTAAAAATTCACACCTGCATCCTCCATAGCGGATGGGTAGGCGTGGACCGCTACGACTATTCCCTGTGCGACAAGGTGCTCCATGGCATTTTCGCATCCGGCAAAACAAAATATTTTATTCCCCGCATCAAGCTCAACGTGCCGGTGGATTGGTGCTATGAAAACCCCACGGAAGTGTTCGTCTATGAGAACGGCCCCCGAACCGCGGAAGAGATCCGCTCACTGGTGGGAACGCTGGAGCATGACTATCACGGTTACGATGCGCCGGAAGGTATCTATACCGCCGGCGCGTGGAAAGACCCCCGGCCCAACGTGGGCGGACGCATTGCCCGCCAGAGCTTTTCCTCCCCCAAGTGGCTGGCCGATGCGTCAGAAGCGCTGCGACGGCTCATTGACCATCTGGAGCAGTCCCCTTGGGCAGACCGGATCATTGGTTACCACATTGCCTACGGCACCAGCGGTGAATCCATGTTCTGGGGCCGCCAGAGCGACCGGTTCGGTGACTACGGTGTGACCAACCGGGAGAAATTCTGGCAGTGGGGTCTGGAAAAATACGGCTCCCGGGAAAAGCTCCTGCAGGCATGGGGTCCCGACAGCGAAACTGAGATCATTCCGCCCCCCCACCTGCGGGAAAAGAACGTGGTCACCGACGAGGACCTGTGCCGTGACGACGTGGCGGACCGCTGGAGCATCGACTATGACCTGTATAACTGTCAGGTCAATACCGATGCGCTGATCCACTTCGCAAAGCTGGTCAAGCAGTATACCGGCGGCAAGGCCGTTGGCTGCTTCTACGGCTACATCCTCCATGTTGCCCGCAGTGCCTATACCGGTTTTCTGGGTTGGAAGCGGCTGCTGGAAAGCGACGTGATGGATTTCTATGCGGCACCGGCTCCTTATTCCCACCGCGCGCCCGGTGACCCCGGCGGCGAAATGGCCCCTGTGGTGTCTGTAAACCGCAACCGCCTGTGGGTGGATGAGTGCGATATGCGCACCCACCTGACCACCGGCTTTGGCAATGCCACTTGTTTGGAGGAGACCAACGCGGTGCTTCTGCGGGAAGTCTGTAAGAATATCAGCCATAATTCCGGTTTCTGGTTTATGGATCTGGGCGGCGGCTGGTATGACGATGCCGGTATTATGCAGCAGGTCACCGCGCTGGTAAAGGCCGCATCCAAGGCCCGGAAAATGCCCTACCGGAGTGTGGCCCAGATCACGGTCATCGCCGATGAGGGCAGCATTCTGCGCACCCACCCCAATCTGTCGCAGCCCACGGAAAGCTGGCTGAGAAGACTTCAGCTTACCGGCGCGCCGGTGGATGTGGTCTTTTCCCATGATACCGAAGCGCTTCATAATACCAAATTGGCGGTGCTGCTGAATCCCCGGGGCATGAACGCTTCCCAAGTGGATGCCCTGCGTAGCCACTTGCCGGCGGATGCCACCATCCTGTGCTGCGGCAAGGCAGTAGGGGAGGGCGTGCTGGTTGCGCCACTGGATGCCACAGTCTCTGAGCTGCGCACCATCGTAGAAGCAGCGGGTGTCCATTGCTATGCCCCTGCCCAGTGCGCCGTGTATGCCGACAACCGGATACTGTCCTTCTTCCCCAAGGAGGATATGACTTTTGTTCCCTCTGTGCCGGACAACACCGGCCTGTCCGAGATGCTGACCGGGCAGGTTTGGAAACCGGCCACACCCCTGATTATGCAAGCAAAGCAAGGCATTGCGTTTTTTCAAATGTAAGGAGCGAACAGAATGAAAAGATTTGATATGACCCAAAGAGCCGATGACCGCTGGAGCATCTACGGAAGCTTCGGTCAGGTTCAAGGCCAAGTGCAGGGCAATGAGAATTGCTTTTATCACGAGGAAAATGGCTGCCGTGTCTGTTCCCTCCGGGAAGAGGACGAAAACGGAGTTGTTTGCCAGACCGGTACCATCGTAAACACCTCTGATAAGCCCATTCAAGTGAATTATGCCACGTCCAAGTTCCTCTTTGACGGCGGCGAGTACCGGGTATATACCCAGACCAATTCATGGCAGAATGAAAGCACCGGTGCGTGGCAGCCATTGGTCACTGCCGTAACGGCCCAGACCTTGGGCGCCCGGAGCAGCTTTGGTGCAGCACCGTTCTTTGTGCTTTGGAATGAACAGGCCAGCCGTGGCCGGGCATTTCACATTCTGGCGGATTGCGCATGGAAATATACGGTGGCACGGACCCCGTATTTCTCCGGTGAAGCCATGAAGGTGGAAGTGGAGATCGGCATCAATGACTGCAATTTCTCCATGGAACTGGCACCGGGCGAGGAACTGAAGCTGCCGGAAATTCTGTATTACGACGTGCTGGATCCGGTAGATATGGATGCCTACAAGCTTCACAATTATATAAATAAGCGGTTTCCCATCCGCAAAATGCCTGTGATCTTCAACACATGGCTGTATAAGTTTGAGAAGATCAACTTTGAGAATGTTGCCAGCCAGATAAAACGTGCCGCCCAGCTGGGCGTGGATTATTTCGTCACAGATGCCGGCTGGTACGGAGAAGGCAACTTCTGGGAATGCCGGGGCGATTGGATGGAATCCCCCAATGGCAGCTATGGCGGCCGGATGAAGGAACTGTCGGATTTAGTCAGGGCCAACGGCATGGGCTTCGGCTTCTGGCTGGAGATCGAATCCGCCGGAAAGAACGCCAAGGCGCTCGCCGAACACCCGGATTTCTACTTCCAATATGACGATATGATCCTCTTTGACTTTGCCAACCCCGAAGCCTGTGATTATATCGTGGACGTGGTCTGCGGATTGGTGAAGACCTATAATGCCGCCTTTATCAAATTCGACTTCAATCAGGACACCCGTCTGGATTCCCGCCAGTGCGCTCTGATAAAATACGGCGAAGGCTTCCGCGGTGTCATATCCCGGATCCGGGAAGCATTTCCGGACCTGTACATGGAAAACTGCGCAGGCGGCGGATTGCGCATGGGTCTGGACAACTGCCGGGACTTTGACAGCTTCTGGTACAGCGACAACCAGAGTCCCTACGAGGGCATGCGCATCTATAAAGATACCCTCCGCCGGATGCCGCCCCAGCGGATCGAACGCTGGGCCAGTATCCAATCGGTGGGCGGTATTGGCGAGGTGTACATGGATAATCCGGTGGCGGATAAGATCATTTCCAATAACGATGCCACATGGACGGATGTCCGGGGCGTATTCCCGTCATTCTTGGAAGGCTTCCTTCTGGGAAGTCCCATGGGTTTCAGCTGCGATCTGAATCAAATCAGCGATGCCCATTTCGGGCGGCTGCAAGCACTCATTGCCCAGTTCAAGGCGGACAGGGAATTCTGGGAAAATGCCGTCTGCCGCATCGTTTCCGACACGGAAACGGTACTGGTGCTGCAGTACAGCGACATGGCCCTCTCCCGGGTAGAGGTCATGGTCTTTACATGGCGCCGCCGTCAGAACAATATCTGCGTCTACCCCAAGGTGGCCCCGGGTAAGACCTACCGGGTCAACGGGAAAGAGACCTGCTCCGCTGCCGAACTTGACCGGTACGGCATCGACGTACCGCTGCAGGGCAATTATCAAATGATAAGATTGAGCCTGCGTGAAAGCTCTCAAAATTGATAGGAGGCACACTATGGAACCCGTATTAATGAAATCCATCTGTGGTGAAATGATCACCGATAAGGAAGCTTGGGAAACCTACCGCAAGGAAGAGATCCTGCACCTGTTCCAGCACTATGTCTACGGCGAGCGGCCGGTAGAGCGGCCTGACGATCTGGCATTCCAGACGGAGACCGTCAGCGAGGATTTCCACGGTCTGATCTATAAGAAGATCACCGCCAGCTTCAGCGGCTATTCCTTCCCTGTGCAGGCCTTCATCCCCAAGTCGGATAAGCCGGTCCCTGCCTTCGTATATGTGATGCACGAGTACGAGGAGGAACGTTCCGATCTGGAAAAGGACCCCAACTGCACCTACGTACCTATTCTGGACATTACATCCCGCGGCTACGCGGTATTCGTGGTGTACCTGAGCACCATCTACCCCGATTGTGACCATAAGGCCAATTACGAGGCCGGCATCTTCACCGTATTCTCTCCCGACCGGGCAAAGCGGAAGGGTTCCGACTGGGCCTCTATTTCCGCATGGGCATGGTCCGCCTCCCGTGTTATGGACTATATCGAAACCGACTCCGCCATTGATAAAGACAATGTGGCAGTGGTAGGCCACTCCCGTGGCGGCAAGACGGCTCTGTGGTGCGGCGCTACCGACCCCCGGTTCAGCCTTGTGGTCTCCAACAACTCCGGCTGCAGCGGCGCGGCCATGCTCCGGGGCAAGACCGGCGAGCATCTGGACTTCATCACCACCGTTACCGACTGGTTCTGCGGCAATTACGGCAAGTATGTTGACAACGAAGACATGCTTCCCGTGGACCAGCATATGCTTCTGGCTTTGATCGCTCCCCGGCTGCTGTATGTGGACAGCGCTTCCACCGATGATTGGGCAGACCCCAGAAGTGAGCGCCGGGCCTGCGTTCTGGCAAGCGAAGCCTACGCCCTCTATGGAAAACAGGGCGTGATCCTGCCGGGCATCGAGTCGGACGAGGTGGAGTGCGACAAGGAATACCATGAGGGTACCATCGGCTACCACGTGTCAACAGGTGACCACAGCATCAAACCTTCCGATTGGAATCACTTCATGAATTTCTGGGACAAGAAGCGCAACGTCTAATACTGTCATTCTGAGCGAAGCGAAGAATCCCCGCGTTCCCCAAATACCGTAAACTGGAGGAAACAGCTATGAAAATTCTCTTTGGCGGCGACCTGTCCTTTTCTCGTTTCAAAGAATACCCCGGCAACGAGGCAGTGGAGAAGATGTTCGCGCAGGTAAAGCCCTACTTTGAAAAAGCGGACTTCGGTATGCTCAATCTGGAATCCGTATTCAACCGGGATTTCGCCCCTATCATCAAGAGCGGCCCTAACATTGCGGCTGTGCCGGAGTTCGTGTATGCTCTGAACTATCTGGGCATTGACGTGGCGGGCCTTGCCAACAACCATCTGGGCGACTACGGCCACGAAGCCATGGTATATACCATGAACATTCTGGACGAAAACGGCATCGCCTACATTGGTGCCGGCAACAACATCGCCGAGGCCTATGAGGCCCATGTTCTTTCCAAGGACGGCGTGAATGTATCGCTCCTTGCCATCTGCGAAAACGAATTCGGCATTGCCACTGCCGAAAAGAGCGGCGCGGCAGGCTACCGTTTGGGCATGACCGCCCATGCCATCGCCCGGGAGAAGGCCAAGGGCAACTACGTTGTGATCTTCTTCCACGGCGGCAACGAAAACGACCCCTATCCCTCTCCGAGAAAGCAGGAGCTGTACCGGATGTTCGTGGAGCTGGGCGCCGACGCGGTGGTGGCTATGCATACCCACTGCCCGCAGGGTTATGAAACCTACAACGGCAAACCCATCATCTACTCCATGGGCAACTTCTTCTTCCCCCACGGCACCACCGGAAGCTTTGCCGACCCTAACTACACTTGGTACTACGGCTACATGACCCAGTTGGAGTTTGCAGACGGCAAGATCACCGCCCAGCAGATTCCTTACCACTTCACCTGTGAGCAGATGGAAGTGCTGGAAGGAAGCAAACTGGAAGCCTTTGAACGCTATATGCAGACCCTCTGCGCCCCTATTGATGATGAGGAGGAACTGCGCCGGCTCTTTGATGGCTGGGCCATGATCACCGGCCCTGTCTATGCCGACCTTGCCCGCTACACCGAGGCCATGGTTGATAATCAGGACGAGGTGCGTCACATGAAGAATAACTTCTCCTGCGAGGCCCATAACGAACTGCTGACCGCTTACTTTGATCTGTGCTACGAAGGCCGCACCACCCAGGTAAAACCTGTCAGCGACCACATCAAGTCCCTGCAGACCATCGTTCTGGATTAAGATAGGTTCCTGTGTCATTGCGAGGAGCTTATCGACGTGGCGATCCGCCCCTCTTCCGCCCCCCAATAGTGCAACATGCTAAAAACCACTGTCAAAATTTTGTGAAAATGTATGGTACCCCTACCGTATTGCAAAATGCGCCATGATGGTTTATAATAGCAGATATGTTAAATCTCCCCTGCGGAAAGGGAATCCGTGGCGAGCTTCGGCGCATCCCGTCGGAATATACGCAAAACGCTGTGCTTCCTGTCCCGCTTTGGTGCGCCATTTGTTGCACAATGACGCACACCTGCCCGTTTTGTGGCAGTAAATGATAATATCTTTGCATACCGCTGTTTGTAAAATTAAGGTAAAATATAGATAGTCTCAAAAGCTTGGAGTGAAGAAAACTATGAAAAGACTGAAACCAAGACGCCACAGTAAAATGGTCCGACGGGAAAGCTTGAGCCTGCTCCTCATGACCTTCCCCTCTATTGCCCTCGCTGCGGTGTTCTCCTACCTGCCTATGTACGGTATCGTGCTGGCCTTCAAGAACTATAAGGTTCCGAAGGGCATTCTGGGCAGCCCCTGGCAGGACCCCTGGTATAAGAACTTCGAGTTCCTGATCAAGTCCAACAATGCTTGGCGTATGACCAGAAATACGATCCTGCTGAACTTTATGTTCATCATCGTAGGTACATTGGCCGCCATTGGCTTTGCTCTGTTGATGTATGAAGTCAAGAAGCGCGCCCATGTGAAAGCTTATCAGACCGTTTCCATCCTCCCCAGCTTCCTGTCCATGGTTGCGGTTTCCTACTTCGTTTACTCATTTCTGGAGCCCAACAAGGGTATCATCAACCAGATCATCGTTGCCTTTGGCGGTGAAAAGATCGGATGGTATTCTGAGCCGCAATACTGGCCCTTTATCCTGCAGTTCGTCACTCTCTGGCACGGCGTCGGATACAGCTCTATTTTGTATTACGCATCCCTCATGGGCATGGATGACTCCCTGCTGGAAGCCGCCGAGCTGGACGGCGCCAACAAGTGGCAGCGCATCCGCTACATCTTCGTCCCCCATCTGACGGGCCTTGTGATTATCAAGACCATTCTGTCCATCGGCAGCATCTTCCGTGCTGACTTCGGCCTGTTCTACAACGTCACCAGAAACGTCGGCGCCCTCTACCCGGTTACGGACGTTATCGATACCTTTATCTTCCGCACGCTGATGGAACGCAGTAACTTTACTATGTCCAGTGCCGCCAGTGTGCTGCAGTCCATTGTTGGTACCATCATGCTGTTGCTGACCAACTTCGTTGTCAAGAAGATCGACCCCGACAAGGCCCTCTTCTAAATCCGCCAGAATTGTTATAGGAGGAACTATGAGAAGAGATAAGATACATACCAATCCGCTGATTCACGCGTTTTTCATCATCTGGGGTCTGA
The DNA here is from genome assembly GCA_045653485.1 of Faecousia sp. Classification (GTDB taxonomy): domain Bacteria; phylum Bacillota; class Clostridia; order Oscillospirales; family Oscillospiraceae; genus Faecousia. Next base: position 27,641 of record JAZOLX010000055.1, read on the forward strand.
TCTGCCTGATCCCCTTTCTGATTTGTGTCTCCGCGTCTTTCACCAATGAGTTGGCACTGGCAAAATACGGCTTCAGCCTGTGGCCCAAGGAATTCGATTTGGCTGCCTATGCCTACGTTTTTGAGAACCCCAGTATCGTCGGCAATGCTTACGCCGTTACCTTTTTCGTCACCGCCGTTGGTACCTTCCTGAGCTTGATCATCATGAGCTTGACGGCTTACGCTATGGCCCGCCCCAACTTTATCTGGAAGAATCTTGTCACCTGGATCCTGTTCTTCCCCTCCCTCTTCGGCGGCGGCATGGTTGCCAGCTACATTGTGAACACCCAGGTTCTGAAAATGACCGACAATATCTGGATCATGATCCTGCCGGGCCTCAGCGCCTTCTTCCACATCGTCATGATCCGCACCTTCTTTAAGCAGCTTCCCGAAGGCCTCTTTGACGCGGCCAAGATCGACGGTGCCAACGAGCTGCGTATTTACTCCACCATCGCTATCCGCCTTTCTACCCCCGTTCTCGCCACCGTCGGCTTCATGGGCGCTATGAGCCGCTGGAACATCTGGTATCCCGCTCAGCTTTATATCCGTACTTCTTCTAAATTCCCTCTGCAGTACCTGCTGCAGCGTATGATGATGAGTATTGACCAGATTCTTGCGGATATGGAAAAAGTGCCCGCCATGGTCGATGTAACCCAAATACCCGGTGAAAATCTACGTATGGCCATGCTGGTCGTCTGTATCGGACCCATGATGCTGGTGTTCCCCTTCTTCCAGCAGTACTTCACCAAGGGCATGACCATGGGCGCTGTTAAGGGTTAATTCCTTACCTCAGCACCCCCAATGCCTCCCTTGTGTAAAGGGAGGTGGCACGGCGCAAGCCGTAACGGAGGGATTGTCCATTCTTGTCAATCCCCCAGTCAGCCTGTTCGGCTGACAGCCCCCTTTGCACAAGGGGGCCTCTACCCCCATCGGTTGATGATGGTTACATACCATTGCAACATAAATATTTTTAGGAGGAAATAGCAAATGAAGAAAATCATCGCATTGTTGCTGGTTCTGGTTCTGGCTGTTTCTTGCATCGTCGGCTGCACCCCCGCAGCTCCTGTCGATACCAAGGACAACACTCCCGGCACTCAGGCAACTACCCCCAAGCAGGACGATCCTCAGCCCACTGAGGCAGAGGACCGCTTTGACGGCAAGCATGACATCGTAGAAGTCACTGTCGTTATCCGTAACGCTCCTCAGGAAGACGACGAGCAGGTCGTTGCAGCTATGAACGAGATTCTGGCTGAGCGCTACAACCTGAAGCTGAACCTGATCGCCGTTCCCGATGCTGAGTATCAGGACCGCATGACCCTGATGATGACCTCTGGCGAGACTTGGGACTGGTGCTACACCGCATCCTGGACCAACAACTACTACGACCGTGCAGCCATGGGCGCTTTCTATGACCTGTACGAGCTGAAGGACACCGAGTCCTGGAAGGAACTGATGGAAGTCTACCCCGAAGGCTGGTACGACAACGCTGTCATCGACGGCCAGCTGTTCGGCCTGCCCAACTACCAGATCGAGTACTCTCCCTCTGCCGTCTACGTCCGGAAGGATCTGGCTGAGAAGTACGACCTGCCCTACGAGAACCTGGACGCCATTTGGGACCTGACTGATCCCGAGTTCTACGCTTGGATGCAGCGCGTACATGAAGGCGAGCCCGACATCTACGTCATGCGTCCCACCGGCAGCTGGTTTGGCGCTTGCAGAGATACCTCCCCCGCTCACTTCGGTTATAACCACGCTTCCGTCTACTATGAAGACACCACCGACTTCGAGGTGTTCTTTGCCTATCAGAAACACAGAGATGCTAACATTGAGCGCTATTGTCAGATGTGGGACTGGCTGCAGGAAGGCCTGTTCCGTCCTGATGTCTACACCATGACCGACGACAGCGGTGACTACAAGGCTCTGAAGTACGCTTGCTGGGTCGGCACCGGCAAGCCCGGCGGCGAAGCCGAGACCGGCGCTGCTCTGGGCACCGATATCATCCAGATCTATCTGGGCTCCAAGGATGGCGGCACCCCCGAGTACTATCGTACTCCTACCGGCGGTATGACCACCGTTCTGGGCATGAACTATGCCTCCAAGGATCCCGAGGCTGCTCTGGAATTCCTGAAGGTCATTTGGACCGACGTTGACCTGTACAACATGTTCTGCCACGGCCTGGAAGGCGAGCACTACAAGAAGGTTGGCGAGAACCGCGTTGAGCCCATCGCTGACAGCGGCTACTCCCGTTCCGGTTACGGCTGGGGCTTCGGCAACCAGTTCAACATGTGGCTGATTCCCGGCATGGCTGACGACGTTTGGGATCAGACCATTGAAATGAACTCTAATGCAAAGCCCTGTAACGTTCCCGGCTTCCGTAACAGCACCGCAAACGTGGAAACTGAAATTGCTAACATCCGTTCTGTTGTTGCTGAGTACGACAAGCAGTGGATGGTCTGCAAGAGCCACGAAGAGATCGCAGAGTGGTGGGATCTGTACTGCGAGAAGCTGCTCGAGGCTGGCGTTGAGACTGTCATTGAGGACCTGCAGGAGCAGATCGACACATGGGCCAAAGCCAACGGCAAGAAGTAATTCTTGGCTTTTATAGCTAAATTCTAATTTCCCCGTCAGGCAGATTGACTAAGTCAGTCTGCCTGACTTTTTTGTATAAAGAAAACCACCGGCACAGACGGTGAAGTTGTAAAAAAAGGCAGACACAGGGAAACACCCTGTTGTCTGCCTTTTTATAGGTTCTATTAGGTTTCTATGTGAAGAATCTGTCCTTATCGCTGTCCTTTCGGAACGCACGGGGTGTTTTCCCGGTATGGGCTTTGAAGGCTCTGGAAAAGTAACTCTCGTCGGGAAAACCACATCTCCAGGCAATATCCTGAATCTCACATTTCTCGGTTTTTAAGAGCTTCTTTGCCAGATCAAGCCTGAGAATCCGGATGTATTCCAGCACGGTCAAGCCTGTATTTTTCTTAAATCGGCGGCAGAAGTATGTCTCGTTGTACGAGAACACCCGGCTGATCTCACGGACCGACAGAGGCTCCGTGTAGTGGGCATCGATATAGGCCAGAATGCTTCGAAAGCTTTCCTCCGGTGCTGTCGTCGCTCTATTCCCGAGTGTACCGACACGGCAAAGCTCTCCCAATAGAATATACAACTGCCCCACAGCCACCAGAGGCTGACTATTAGGATCCCGCATGAGTGCTATCAATTGTCTGGCCGCCTCGACAGCGCCAATTGTATCCAAGACTCCCGGAAACTGAAGTTCACGTTGAGCAAGCGGACGCAGCCATTCTTCTGAAGCGCCTGTGCCATTCTGAAATCGTTCTACCTCGAACATGAATGTGTGGAACTTTGTTGGTGCTTCACGGCAGATACCGCCGTGGAGCACTTTCGGAGGAATGATTCCCAGTTGTCCCTCACGCAATACCATGGGCACCTCATCCAGATAAAGGTCGATTGCTCCCTTTTCCACATACATTAGTTCCATTCGTTCATGCCAGTGGGGTAAAAAAGCCGGCTCTCCCAACGAAGGGCGCGTATTGCACAGGTAGCGAATTCCGGTATTTCCATATTTCACATCAGTCAGTTCCTTGTATCGGTTCAGCATTCCAAACCCTCCCAAGAAGCAAATCCAGTCCTATTATCGGTCATTTTTGCTTCTGTTTTTCTTTATTTGATATGCTATTATTTATAGTAGCAGTAATTTAAAGTATGTCAAGAATTAATTATTCTAAGGAGGACTGTCACAATGAAAATCGGAACCTGTGTGAGTTTCAGCGACATGGAAAGCATGGAGGAACGCCTTGCCACCCTTCGTCGTAACGGTTTTGATTCCTGCCAGATAATCAGCTGGACACCTGCTGTCTGGACGGATGAAAACGCCCGGAGTCTTTCAGCACTGATCGCAAAATACGGTATCACCGTGTCTGCGTTCTGGGCAGGTTGGGAAGGGCCCGCTGCGTGGAATTTTTACCAGGGTCCTATGACCCTCGGCCTTGTACCCTCGGAATTCCGGTATGCCAGAATGAAAAATCTCTGCGACGGAGCAGATTTCGCTAAAAAGCTTGGCATTACCGATGTTGTCACCCACATGGGCTTCATTCCGGAAAACCCCAATGACCCCACCTTCCCGGCTCTTTGCGCCGCGATCCAGTATGTGGCGAATCATTTGAAGAACAACGGTCAGTACCTCCTGTTCGAAACGGGTCAGGAAACCCCTGTAACTATGCTTCGCTGCTTCGAGACTGTGGGCATGGATAATCTGGGCGTCAATCTGGATACGGCCAACCTGATCCTTTACGGAAAGGCCAATCCTGTGGACGCATTGGATGTGTTCGGCAAGTATGTCCGGAATCTCCACGCCAAGGATGGCGTATATCCCACCTGCGGCGGCAAGCTGGGCAAGGAGACGAAGCTGGGCGAAGGTAAAGTGGACTTCCGCGCTCTGTTTAAGAAGCTTCATGAGTTGGGCTACGACGGACACGTTACCATTGAGCGTGAGATTGAGGGAGATCAGCAGCTGAAGGATATCCTGGAAAGCCGGGATTATCTCAGCAAAATCATTGACGAAGTGTATGGAGGGTAATCATATGCTAAAAGTTGGATTGGTTGGAGTTGGCGGCATTGCCGTGACTCATATTCAAGCCTGGAATTCTATGGATGATGTAGAATTGGTAGCGCTTTGCGACGCACAGAAAGAAAGACTGGCTACTTACGAGGGAAAGCACTGCTATACCGATTTTGATGAAATGCTCCAAAATGAGGAACTTGACATTGTGGATGTATGCGCACCCACTTTTCTGCATGTCCAGTTCTCCCAGAAGGCATTGGAGAGGGGCATTCATGTGGTCTGCGAAAAACCGCTGTCGCTGGATCCTGCTGATGCCCGCAGACTCTACGATATCGCAGAAAAGCACAATTGTAAATTCATGGTAGCTCAGGTCCTGCGGTTCGAGAATGATTATATGATCCTCAAGCAACTGTACGAAAACCAGAGCTACGGAAAGCTGCTGAGCCTGTCAATGAGACGACTCTGCGGAATGCCCAGCTGGAGCCACAACAATTGGTTGACCCAGAAGAATAAGAGCGGCTTTGCTGCCTTTGATATGCACATTCACGATTTGGACTTTTGCATCTACGCATTTGGCGCACCCAAGAACGCTATCCGGCACCGAAGCAATGCCCTTGACCAGGATTATATCCATGCCATCTACGAATATGAGGATTTCTTCGTGACCGTGGAAACTGCTTGGTTTGCCGCTCCCTACAGCTTTAATGCAGGCTTCCGTGCGCAGTTTGAAAGAGCTGTCCTGGAGGCCGGTTACGGAAAATTCACGCTTTTGGATTTGGATGGGAACGAACAGAATCTGGCGGAGATCGCCAAGGGTCCCGCCTCCATCAATCTTCCCGCCAGCAACGGCTACTTCACCGAGCTGCGTTATTTCGCTGACTGTGTCAAGGAAGACAAACCCCAGGACGTGGTTAAGGCCTGGGAGGTAGAGACTGCATTGATGCATGCAAAGGCCTTTGGGTAAGTGATTGCATGCAAAACAGACGGATGTTGGCGTCGGGCATGAAGGGAACGATGACCTGTTTCCCGTATGATGATCTTCAAGGCAGCTGGAGAGGAAAACCGGTGAAGACGTCCGGCAGAAATGAATTCTTGTATCCAGTCAAGATAGTTCAGTGTGAGTGCCTTTTAGGCAGGCTCGCAGGAGAAAGCGGAGGGGAATTATGAATATCTCTATGTATGCCCAGTTCTCGAATATGGTTATTCAGAAAGGAATTGAGGAGACAGCCGCATATGCTGCGGGTTTAGGCTTCTCTTCTGTTGAAGTGTTTGAGGATTGTATAAATTCGGTACAATGGTCTTTTCCTGATGTGGCGTCGGCAACAGCTGCAAAGGAAGTGTTGAACGAATACGGATTAACGGTTTCTTGCTACTCAGCATATGTGAATGCGTGGAATCAGAAAAACTCTGTAAACAGAGCAATAGAAATGTTGGAAATAGTGAGCGCACTGGGGTGTCCGTATTTTCACCATACACTACTGCCCTGGATTGTGATGGATGCGGATAGTCCGAGCTTTGAGGAAGGGATAGAGGAGGCTCTTAACGAGGCGGAAAGGATCGCAAATCATGCCAAAAACCTTGGGATCACCTGCCTTTATGAGGATCAGGGTCATTACGTGAATGGCGTAAAGGGATTTGGTGTGTTTTTCAAAGAAATGAAAAGGCGTTGTAAAAACGTAGGAGTATGCGGTGATTTTGGCAATATAATGTTTGAAGCCGAAAAGCCTGAGAACTTTTTGGAGGCATACGCTGACCACATCCGTCATGTTCATGTAAAAGACTATCTGCAGAAGAAATCAGAGGCATCGCCGGGACGCGGCTGGATAAATGCCAAGGGAGACATCTGGCTGCGCGAGACCATCGTAGGGACCGGAAATGTCGATATAGGAGCATGCATGAAGGTGCTGGAGAAGGCAGGATACAGAGGCGCCTATGCTTTGGAAATTGGCCATACTGAGCCTTTTGAAGAGGGCGTTAATCAAGCCATGAAGTGCCTTGAGACTTGGCAAGAGCGAATAAATAGATCATAGAAGTAACGACAATCTAGAAGTATATAATAACGGAGAGAAAAGTTATGAAGGATATATTTATGCAGCCAAAAGTAGTTTTGTTTCAAGGCGATTCCATAACAGACGCAGGCAGAAGCCGAGAAGGGGCATCAATCCGGGTTACGGCTATGCGGGGCTCGTTATGGGTACGCTGGGATACCGTCAACCATACCAGTATCAGTTTTATAATCGTGGAATAAGTGGTAACCGTATTGTAGATCTGTATGCAAGAATCCGAAAGGATATAATTCAACTTAAACCAGATTATTTGTCCATCCTTATCGGTATCAACGATGTTTGGCATGAATATACCGAAAAAACGGTGTTGATGCAGAGAAATTTGAAATGGTATACGGGCTTCTAATTGAGGAACTGTTGCGAGAATTACCTGAACTAAAGCTGATGCTGATGGAGCCTTTTGTGCTGCCTGGTTTTGCCACGATCACCGATGAAGAGCATCCCGGCCGCTGGGAGTTTTTTAAGAGGGAAACCGACCTCCGGAGAATGGCAGTAAAACGACTGGCAAAGAAATACGGTCTAGTTTTTGTGCCACTTTACGATAAGATCGTCGCAGCTAATGCGAACGCACCTTCTGAGGATTACTGGCTTCGCGATGGTGTTCACCCAACACCTGCAGGACACGCGCTTATTCAAGAAGCATGGTTAGAAGGATTTAAGCGTCTTGTAGATTATCAGTGATTCGCCAAACTAAGTGCAACACTTTTTGAAGCCCAATATCCAAAAGGTATTGTGATGAAACAAATCTAAGAACCTTACGAGGCTTGGCGTTAAACGACGCCAGGTTTCGTTTTGGTTGTACCAGTTAGGACCGCCGGCTAAGTGAAGTTGTAAGATAAAGGTAGACACATGGAAAAACACCATGTTGTCTACCTTTTCTTTTGTTTTCACAGACATATCATAAATGATCGTTTAGCGGCGAGCCGCCGCTCCCATTTCGCACCAAGACTTCTACTATTCGCTACTGCCTTACCTTGCCCGGTATCGTTTTTGTTGTGATTATCGATACCGAGCGGGTCAGGGAAGTAACGAATAGCAGCGCACTGTGCACGCATTGTCAGCGGGCACTGCCCGCATAAACGATCATTTACCGCATTTCCCCAAAGACCCCAATTCCTTGCTTGATTGAGCACCATCTTTGTGCTATACTGTACAAAACGGACATCCCACAAGGAGGGAAAGACTATGTACAAGGTTGCCATCGCTGACGATGAAAAGATCATACAGGAAGGCTTGACCGAGAGTATTGATTGGGAAGAGCTGGGATTTCAAGTAGTCGGCTGTTTCAGCGACGGCACCGATCTGATCGAATATCTGGATACCATGCCGGTAGACGTGGTCATCACCGATATCATGATGAACCGCACCGGCGGCATTGAGGTGGCGAAGCACATCCAACAGGCATCCCTTCCCTGTAAGGTGGTCTTTATCAGCGGACACAGCGATTTTGAGCTGGCCCATAAAGCGATCAAGTACGGCGTCATGGAATACATGCTCAAGCCCATCCAGCTCGACGAGGTCACTGCCGTTCTGCACAGGATCAAGGCCGAGCTGGACAGAAGCGCCGATGACGATGCCTTCCGCAGTAAGCAGGAAGAGCACCGCTCCAAGCTGCAGCTTTTCATGAAAGAGCAGTTTATCGACAGCTTGACCCTTGGCGCCTTTGATAACCGGATGGAAATCGAAGAGCGTTTGCAATTTCTGATGCCGGATTGCCGTGCGGAATTGTCCCCCTGTATGCTCATGGACGTCCAGATCACGGATATTGACCAAACCGTGGAAGAGCAATGGGACGCTAGTCAGGAGCTGTTTTACGAGGAACTGTACCGTTTCATTGATGAGTATTTGGGCACCGGCCTTCTGCACATACTGTTTAAGGACAGAGACAAGCTGCGTCTGTTCATGATCCTCCGTTCACCCTGCGACGATTTGGATGCTGCCCAGAGCCTTTGCGAGGTGGCTGCCGCCCAGCTGGGCTGTGAGCTGAGCCAAAGCCTCAAAACGCTGGCAACTGTTTCTGTCAAACGGGTATTTCGCAACATATTTAAGGTAGCTGAGCTACGGGAGTTGCTGCTTACCGGCAATTCAGACTTTTATGACAAGGACATTCTGCTGCAGGAGCAGAAGAAGCTGATCGTATCCAATATCCTGTTGGGTAATTTTTCCGTATCCCAAAAGGTGATGCTCGGCATGGTCAAAAGCCTCGCGCTGGAGGATATGCGTTACTGCCGCAATGTTGTGGTGGATATCTTTGCCTGTGTCAACGAGTCCTTACGGGAAAACGACCCCCTGCTTTACCGGCAGGTCCGGCCTTACATCGATTACCATATTATTGTGAATCTCCAATCCTTTGCCGAAATCGAGCGTTACTGCCTGCGTCTCTTTGGCCGCATGAAAGACCGGGAAGGCGGAAAGGACCAGTTCGACAATGGCGCGCTGGTCAATCATATGAAGCAGTACGTCCGGGGACATATTTTTGAGGACATTCTGGTGGATGACATTGCCGAAGAGGTGTTTTTCAGCGTTTCCCACCTGCGCCGGGTATTCAAGAAGGAAACCGGAGAGACCTTTTTGCAGTACATCGTGCGCAAAAAGATGGAAAAAGCCGTGGAGCTGCTCCACGACCCCAAGTACCGGATCTATCAGATCAGCGATATGCTCGGCTACAAAAGCGCCCGGTATTTTTCTAAATTGTTTTACAGCAATATCGGCTGCTTCCCCGGCGAATACCGCAAGGACGTGCTGCACATGAGAGAGGTGCCCAATGAAGAGTAAACACAGCGCAGTGGAGTGCTTTCGAAATTACCGGTTCCACAGTATCTTCTGGAAAAACCTGCTGCTGATCTCCTGTGTTGTGCTGCTGCCGTTTCTGTGTGCCCTGCTGATCTCCGGCTATACCTATGACGAGCTGCAGCGCAACGAAAAGCAGACCTATTCCGATGCGCTGTTGACCCGGGCAACCATGGAGGTAAACAGCCTCTTCGATGACGCGGAAGACACCGCTATCCGCACCGCCTTTGACGAGGATGTCCGATCCTTTATTCACGGCACGGTATCTGTCCGCGCTACGTTGGATATCGTGGGCAATCTTTCCAACGTCAAAATTTTCCGGGACGAGATCGAAAACATCTGTCTTTACAGCGTCTCCGGCAGCAGTGTGCTTTCCCCCACAGGTAAAAATCATTACAATAACTACCGGGACAAGGCTGCTATCGATTACTGGGAGCCGGAAGGCGGGATGATACAGATCCGCTATCTGCCTGCCGACAGCAGCACGGAAACCGGAGAACGAATCGCCTTCTACTTCCGCCCCGGCTATGCCAAGGGCGAAAAGACCGGCTGCATCATCATCACCTATGATCTGCAGAAGCTGGCAGATAAGTTTGATTATGGCGATGATGTGAAGCTGGTGCTTTTGCATGAGAAGCAGGTCCTTTTCAGCAGTGACGGAATTCTGCAGGGCGAATTTGTTGCCAATCCCCAAATGCTGCTGCATACAGAGGAAAACAATATCGCGGTCAGCGGTCAATTGGAGCACAAAAGTCTGCGAGTGATCCTCCATGTCAACAGCCAAACCCTTTATATGCGGTTGGGACACATCCGTCTGACTTCTGTGATGCTCTTGGTGGTGGCACTGCTGGCAACGGTTGGGGTGGTTTTTTATATCTCCCGTAAGATCTTTGACCCCATCAGTGACCTGCTGGCCCTGCTGGAGGAGCACCAGAATCTGGATGAGGGCAGCTTGATCCAAACAAAGGATGAGATCGCCCACATCCACCACGTTATGAGTACCACCATTTCCAAGAACAAGGATATTGAGGAGGAACTGAGCCGCAGAATGAAACTGCTGAAAAAAGCACAGGCGGTAGCGCTGCAGGCCCAGATCAACCCTCACTTTATGTACAATACCATCGATACCATCAACTGGATGGCCATTAAAAAGATCGGCAGAGGCAACGAGGTTTCTCAAATGCTGAACATGCTGTCTCAGCTTTTGCGCTACTCTCTGGGCAATACGGATACCTTCGTCACCTTGGAGGAAGAGATCAACTATACCAAAAAGTACCTGCTGGTCCAGCAGATCCGCTGTAACTATGGCTTTGACGTCACATGGGATATCCCGGAGGAGCTGGGCAAGTGCAATGTGATCAAAATGATCCTCCAGCCGGTAGTGGAAAATGCCATTAAGTACGGCATCAAACCCTTTGGCGATGGCGGCAGCCTCCGGATTCGAGCCAGCCATGTGGGCGAAACCATCCGCATTTTCGTCAGCGACTCCGGCTTCGGCCTGTCGCAGGAGGAGACGGAGGAGATCAACCGGGAGATCAACCGGCAGGTGATCAAGGAGAGCGACCACATCGGTCTGAGCAATGTGAACCAGAGGATCAGCATCATGTTCGGCGATGCCTACGGCGTTGTGGTCAGAAGTAAGATCAATGAGGGAACCACTGTAGAACTGACAGTGCCTTATTTAGAGTGAAAAAAGTTTTAAGTTAAGAATGTCATCCTTCGTCGGCTGCGCCGCCTCGGGATGACATTCTTAATTTATTGAGATATACCGTTTTGTCACATATTTCTTACATCATAAATATCATAGAGACATGTATATTTCTATGCGGTTGTGGAAATACTTCCAAAAGATTCGATACAGGAGGTGCCAATTTGAAGGTAAAGGACTTGATGACCCAAAAGGTCATTGACATTGACCGGGAGGAATCCGTGGCGGTGGCTGCCAGATCTCTGGCTCATTATAATGTAGGCGTGTTGCCTGTCCGGGGAGAAGCGGGAGAGCTGTGCGGCGTGGTGACCGACCGGGATATCGTGACCCGTTGTCTGGCCGCAGGCCGTGTTCCCGAGAACACAAAGGTGGGCGAGATCATGACCGCGCAGGTCCATTCGGTGCAGCCGGATATGGACACATCGGTGGCGGCGCATATGATGGGCAAGCAGCAGATCCGCAGGTTGCCTGTGGTAGAAAATGGAAAACTATGCGGGATGCTCAGTCTGGGCGACCTTGCCAATCATGAGGAAAGCAATTACGATGCTGCCGACGCCTTTGGTGAGATTACCAGCGGAATTTCCAGCAGATAACCGCTAAAAACGGGTGTTTTTGCAACAAAAACAAGATTTATAAAAAACCTAAAAAATATTTGAAAAAAATTAAAAAAAGGTATTGACAAATCGAGTCTAAAGTGGTATCATATGCAAGCTGTCCGATGAACGGCAACGCGCCGGGAGGTCAGCAAAAACTGTACCTTGTAAATTGAATAACGCAAAGACGAACAAAACACCTTGGACAATTAATGAATTGTTTAAGTTTCGTGTAAACGAATTTAAGCCAACGAAAATTCTTGAGTATATTTGCTAGACAAATTATTCAAAACTTGATTTGAGGCACAAAAGTGCTTTAGATACAATTTTTTGAGAGTTTGATCCTGGCTCAGGACGAACGCTGGCGGCGTGCCTAACACATGCAAGTCGAACGGAGTTAAGACTTCGGTTTTAACTTAGTGGCGAACGGGTGAGTAACGCGTGAGGAACCTGCCTTCCAGTGGGGGACAACAGTTGGAAACGACTGCTAATACCGCATAACATTCACGGACCGCATGATCTGTGAATCAAAGCTTTATGTGCTGGAAGATGGCCTCGCGTCTGATTAGCTAGTTGGTGGGGTAACGGCCCACCAAGGCGACGATCAGTAGCCGGTCTGAGAGGATGAACGGCCACATTGGGACTGAGATACGGCCCAGACTCCTACGGGAGGCAGCAGTGGGGAAT
>JAZOLX010000056.1:0-4181 GCA_045653485.1 Faecousia sp.
GTATTGGTCAGCAAATAAGTGTGGCGCTTATTTCCCTCGACGTAACGGCAAACGTCTTTAACATTTGAATCACTAAAAATCATCAAAAAGTTCAGAATTTACTCTTTTACTAATGCCTAATTACCCCACCTTGGCCCGATGCTTGGCCCCGCCGGATTTTAGGCTCTTTCATTTTACTTCAAAAAGTAAGAAAAACCACCGTTTTCATGTCGAAAACGGTGGTTTTTTTGGCATATCCCACGTTATTCTCCCCGCCGAGCTGCGCCGAGAGAAAAATGCAACGCAAAATCTCCGAGCGTTGCATTCGTTATTCCACCAAGGTAGGTTTGAGTCCTGCCTCCACAACAACACTACCGCTATTGGATACAAAAATTGGCATATACCACGTAATTCTCCCCGTCGAGCTGCGCCGAGAGAAAAAGGCAACACAGTTTGGCTCAGCGTTGCACTTTTTTGTGTTGCATTATTCCGATAACGGTGTTATCGTTCCGCAAAATACAATTTGACATTTCCATGATTCTGAGTCAATACATACAGCAACCCAAAGAAAGACAGTGCATGAGGGGCGCGGGCTGCCACCAATTCATTCAGTTCATCCTCATCCATCGGAGCCCTGGCATTCCATCTCATACTCATCATCCAAATCAATGCCGTTCTGGATTTCCATTTCCTCAATATCTTCATATGCACGAGCCAATGCTGCTTCTAATTCAGGAACCTCTGAAAGCGGGATCTCATTTTCAACTGCGTTATCGTATGCCAATTCTTCCTCATCTGTCAGATCCACTTCGTACTCGATCCAATCTGAAGAATCACATTTTCCAAATGTAACACCATATCTGACTTGCACTTCATGTGGCAAGCTTCTTATGGACGATGATGTGTATGAGGGCGACTCCTATGAGGGTGTAGCCTGGTTTTGTGACGGCTGCGGTGCTTTGTTAAACAGACAGTCTGGCTTCTCTGATAGTTATGGTTCATGGACCGGCACCGAGTATGGACACCGTAACGGCACGTCCAAGGATGATATAGTCGATGATTCTTTTTCTTGCCCCAATTGTGGCGCAAGATTGAAGGATCTGTTTTGTTTAAATCCCTATCTAATTTAAAAAAGTATCACATCGGCACAATATGATCCCGGAAAAATTCACACTGCTCGTCATTGCACCGATCTGCCTCCTCCAGGTGGCAATTCAGATGGAACACATGACCGATATCCTCCCGGGACTTTTCGCCATAGATCCGCAGAACGCTCTTCACGCCTTTCAGCCGCAGCAGAATATGCAGAGGCGGTGCCATCATCCGCAGGTAATCATTGGGAGATGTGGTGATAAACGCCGGCGGAAATGCCTTTGTAATATACTTGTGGGTCTTCAGGGACGGAATACAGGGAACATAATCCTCCGGGAAATAGGCTTCAAACATTTTGCCCACCTTACTGAGTGGCACATTCTTGAAAATGGGCATAAAATAACAGCCGCAGTTCAGGCCGCAGGCCCGAAAACGGATTTCCGCCGGCGGCGCGAAGGAGAACATGGCACTGTATTTTTCATTGGTCAGTATGGTCAGCAGCTGGAAGGCCAGCTGTCCGCCGGCAGAATCACCCACCAGGAATAGGTTGTTCGTATCAATATGGTACTGCGCTCCCTGGTTCAGAACCCAGGAAAGCATATTGCAGCAGTCCTCCAAAGGTGCAGGATACTTATGCTCCGGTGCCAGCCGATAGTTGAAATTTACCACCGCAAAGCCCCGGGCGGCCAACCGCAGACAGTAGTGGGCATACAGGTCCTTACTGCCATAGCACCAGGCGCCGCCATGGATGCTGATGATAGTGGGTATAACACCTTGCGTACCCTCAGGGCAATACACATCCAGCAGATTCTCTGGACAAGATCCATAGGGAATATCCGTAAAGCGAATTACATTCTCCGGGTCCACCACGCCGGCATCCCGTATGTCATCCCCATCCTTCATTTTTTGCCGCATCTGTTTGATCGCTTCATCCATAATTTGCACCTCTCAATGCTCATTCTTGTCAACATGGGATTCTGTTCCTCCATTTTATCAGATTTCGCCAAAGTCATCAATAAAAAACTATGAAAATTACGCATCTTATGATAGACTATAAATACGTTTTCTTGCGTTTTTAAAAAAATAAAGAAAAGAGGTTCCCTATGAGAAAACTGAAAAGATGGCAAATCCCCTTCTTCGCATTTGCTTCCTTCGGCCCCTGCATGCTCAGCACCATCATCAGTGTCTACCTGGTTGACGCCCTCCAGACCGCCGGCTTCGGTGAAAACCTGGAGCAGTGGACTTTCGCCGGTAAGACCATCATCGCTGTTGGTCTGTTCAGCATTATGAAGGCCATCGCCAATCTGATGGACGGTCTGGTGGAGGTTCCTGTGGCAACCTTCGTCCAGAATCTGAAGACCCCCTGGGGCAAGCGCCGCCCTGCCATTCTGGTGGGCACTGTGGTCATGACCCTGGCTTACATCCTGTTCTGCTTCCCCATCAGCTATGCAGAAAACAGCGTGGCAAACAGCATTTACCTGGGTATTCTGCTGACTCTGTTCGTTTCCTTCTTCACTCTGGCCATCAATGCCCTCTTCGGCACCTACGCCGAAATCACCGCCAACGATAACGACCGGCTGTTCCTGACCAATATCAAAGCAGCTTTTGACACGATTCAGTACTCTATCGCCTACGCCCTGATCCCCGTGTTCATCGGCCTCGGCATCAACATCCGTCAGATTGGCCTGTACTTCGCGCCCCTGTCTCTGACCATTCTGATCGCCGTGTTCCTGATCAAGGAAAACTCCTCCATGCCCGGTGCCGTTGCCAAGTACGGCGACAATGCGGGCGAAGTCTCTGAGGAAGAGCACATTGGCATGATCGACGGTCTGAAGATGACTCTGGGTATTAAGGCCTTCCGGGCATGGCTAGTCATCCACGGCCTGTTCAATCTGGGCCTGCAGATGTTCCTGTCCGGCCAGAATGTGCTGATCTCCGGCCCCATGGGCCTCAACGGCTTCCAGATCGCCATCATCAATTCCTCCGCATTTGCTCCCGTTCCCATCATGCTGATTTTCTACCGCATGGTCATGGCAAAGAAGGGCTACCGCTTCGCATTCCAGACCGCACTGGCTTCCTTTGCATTGGGTATGGTCTTCATGTGTGCTGCCTATGTGGTGTGGGTACCTGATGCAATGGTTCGTATGATCCTGGGTGCCACCGGCGGTGTTGTCTGCAGCTATGGCATCGGCGCTTTCTTCTCCGCCCCCACCGCTATGCCCACCCAGATCGCTGCTGATCAGAAACGCACCACCGGCAAGAGTCATCCTTCCATGTTCTTCGCCGTTCAGGGCATCGTCAACTCCCTCGTCGGTGCCATTGGCCCCGGTCTGATTTGGGTCAATCTGCGTAATGTTTCTCTCAACGGCAATGATCTGTTCGGCACCCATGCTATGACCTACATCGTCATTGTCTTCTGCATCCTGGCAATTCTGGCCTGCAACCTGCTGCCCAAGGAATACGACCTGCTGGGCAAGAAATAAGGAGATACTATGTCACTGATTTACGGTCACCGGGGCGCCTCCGGTCATGCTCCGGAAAACACCCTGGAAGCCTTCCGTCTGTCCATGGAAATGGGTGCCGACGGCTTTGAACTGGACGTACATATGAGTCTGGACGGCGAACTGGTGGTCATCCACGATGAATCCGTGGACCGCACCACCGATGGCACCGGCCTGGTCCGGGATCTGACGCTGGCTCAGATCAAGGCGTTGGATGCCTCCTGCGGTATGGATGCCTACCGGGGCGCAAAGATCCCCACCCTCCGGGAAGCCCTGGAGCTGGTGCAGGATACGCACCATATCGTCAATGTGGAGATCAAGACCGACGAGTGGTTCTACCCGCAGTTGGAAGAGAAGTGCCTGGCTTTGGCGAAGGAACTGGGTATGGAGGAGCGGATCATTTATTCCTCTTTTAACCACTTCACCCTGCAAAAGATCCGGGCCCTGAAACCCGATGCCAAAACCGGTATGCTCTTCGGTGATATCATGGTGAAGGCCTGGGAATATGCCAATCCTCTGAACGTGGATTTTCTGCACCCCATGAAAATGAACAACTATGTTCCCGGCTGCGCGGAAGAAACCATCAAGGCCGGCTACGGCATCAATATG
>JAZOLX010000057.1:0-2691 GCA_045653485.1 Faecousia sp.
TGCGCTCCTTGCGCGGGTCAACGATGAACAGAGCAGCGGGGATGCGCTTCATTTCCTTAACGCCGCCCAGGTACTTCTCCAGCTTCTCCATCTCGCCCTGCAGCTTGGTGACTTCCTTCTTGGGCAGCATAGCGAAGGTGCCGTCCTCTTCCATCTTGCGCAGCTGAGCCAGACGGTCGATACGGGTACGCATGGTGCGGAAGTTGGTCATCATGCCGCCCAGCCAACGGGCGTTAACATAGTAACCACCGCAACGGATAGCCTCTTCCTTGATGGCATCCTGTGCCTGCTTCTTGGTGCCGACGAACAGGATCTGACCACCGTCAGCAGAGGTCTCGCGGACGAAGCTGTAAGCCTCTTCCAGCTTCTTTGCAGTCTTCTGCAGGTCGATGATGTAGATACCGTTACGCTCGGCGTAGATGTAGGGAGCCATTTTGGGGTTCCAGCGGCGGGTCTGGTGACCGAAGTGAACACCGGCCTCCAGCAGTTGCTTCATAGATACGACAGCCATTTTTATTTTCTCCTTTTGTTTTGTCCTCCACCCCGATCATCTCGGTGAGCCCACTTATAAAAGCACATGGGCGGCCGATCACCGGGTGTGTGGTGTTAATAATGTCATGGGCACAAGCCCACGCCGATACATTATAGCGAATGCATTTCTATTTTGCAAGTATTATTTTCAAAAAATTGCTGATTTATTCCACTTTTTTACAAATTATAGAATAGCGGGTCAAGCATAGTCCTGTTTTTGTACAATTTTGGAAGGATCTGCGGTCAGATGCCTACATTGTCCACATTTTGTGCCTGGGTACACGGCATTCATCGGGCTTGGCTTCCACCAAAATGATGTCCGGACCGATGCGCCGGATACAGCTCCAGGGGATCACAAAATCATCCTTTCGGCCGAAAAGACCGAAGATGCGGCATGGCCCGGGAACGAGGATCGTTTTGACGCATCCTTCCGGAACATCGATCTCGATGTCCGATACAAAACCCAGCCGCCGGCCGTCTGCCACGCAGATCACTTCCTTGCAGCGCAGTTGGGAAAACTTTAGAATCATAGCCCATTCCTCCCCAATTTATTTGGTTCAGATTATGCACTGCCATGGGGAGATAGAACGGGAAATTGTTGTTTACGCATCTGGCACGGTAGCGTCCAAAGCCTCCCTTGCCTAAAGGGAGGTGACCAAAATCCTTGATTTTGGTCGGAGGGATACATCGCCCACAGGGCGATATGCCGCTTTGCGGCATAATATCCCCCAGTCAGCTAACGCTGACAGCCCCCTTTAGGCAAGGGGGCCTTTGGTGGCTGCGCCGCTCAACAACAATTGCTTTACGAAACGCTGATGCTTTTACGCATGGCGTTAATAGCGCCTTTTTCCAATCTGGAGACCTGTGCCTGGGAAATGCCCAGGGTATCGGCAACTTCCATCTGGGTCTTGCCCCCAACAAACCGCAGCGACAGGATCTGCTTTTCCCGGGGAGCTAATTTCTGGAAAGCGTTGCTCAGCGCGATATGCTCCATCCAGTTGGCTTCTGTGTTCTTTACATCATAGACCTGGTCCATGACCGTCAGCGGATCGCCGCCGTCAGAATATACCGGATCATACAGGCTGACCGGTGCGCAAACTGCGTCCAGTGCCTGGCTGACTTCTTCCTGAGGCAAAGAAAGCTGGCGTGCGGTCTCCTCCAGTGTGGGTTCCCGCCCCAGCTGCAGAGTCAGGCTTTCCCTGCACTGCAAAACCCGGTAAGCCACATCCCGGATGGAGCGGCTGACCCGGATGGCACTGTTATCCCGTAAATAGCGCCGCACTTCTCCTGCGATCATGGGCACGCCATAGGTGGAAAATTTTACCTGTTTGGTTGGATCGAAGTTCTCAATGGCTTTCATCAGGCCGATGCAGCCGACCTGGAACAGATCATCCGGGCTTTCGCCCCGCTTGTCAAATCGTTGAATGACACTGAGCACCAGCCGCAGATTTCCTTCGATGAGCTGCTGCCGGGCTATTTGATCCCCGGCTTTTGAACGAATTAACAGCTGATCCATCTGTGCAGAAGTGAGTGTTTTCAGCCGAGCGGTATTCACACCGCAGATCTCTACTTTTCCCTGCATGGTGTTCCTCCAAAAAATAGGGTACTCCCATTATTTCCCGCTGGGGCTGAATGATACCTGCGAAAAAATTGGCGATTTTACACAAAAAATTTTGCCCATGGCCGGAGGATACAGGGCCTGGTTTTGGAAGATACAGCATTTTTAGAACTTTTTTGACAACAGGCAGGGAAATATAGTCTCTGGTTATGTGGTTACGTAACACGGTTTTTTACAGATAGATGCCTGTTTTATGCACTGGAATATGCAGAACAAAAGCGGGGAAAGGGTTTGGAAATACAGGGTTTACCTGTGGAAAACCAATACTTTTCCACAATTTCCACAGACTTTTCCACACCCCTTTTCCACAGGCATAATACGGCTGTTTATACAAAAGCAGTCGACATAACATAAAAAGTGTAGAAAATGAAACCGGCAATTTTTGGACCGCTTGCCATTTTGACGGCAGGCATATTTCGCTGTAGAAATTTGGTACTTGACAGCGTAAAATCGTGGACAAATATAGCTCACCGAAAAAATCTAATTTTTTTCAAATTGGGGATTGATTTTATTGAAAATCTGCGCTATAATGTGGAACTGTA